>DASVAP010000278.1:0-3486 GCA_036376275.1 Planctomycetota bacterium
CTCGAGCGCGCGAAGCGCGCGCTCCGGACCGCCTGGCGCCCTTCGAGAGCTCGACCGCACGGGCGCCAGCGGGCCGGACAAGCGGGTCACGGCCGAGGGCGGGGCCCCAGGGGGCGAGCCCCACGCACCAAGCGAAGCACCCGCCCACACGAAAGCCCGAAGCCCCGAGATTTTTTAGGGGGTCGATGTCGAGCGCGCCTCTCCGGCCCCGACTGAGGGGTCGAGCGGCCCGCCTCCCTGTCGGGCGCACGACCCCTACCCACTCCTTCCCATGAAGCCCACCCTTTGCGGGCTCCTCCTCCTCGGCGCAGGCCTCGCGGCCTCCGCCGGCGGCCTGCGAGCGAGCCCTTCCCGGTCTCAGGATCCCGGAACCCTCGCCATGCCGACGCCGACGATCGTTCCCTGCCTGTGGTTCGCGGACGAGGCCGAGGCGGCCCTGCGCCACTACTCCCGCGTCTTCGCGGACGCCCGGGTCCTGAGCGAGACGCGCTGGGGGCCTGGCGCGCCGATGCCCGAGGGCAGCCTGATGGTCGCCACCGTGCGCCTGGCGGGGCAGCAGCTGATGCTCCTCGCCGGCAATCCGGAACCGCGCTTCGGCGACTCCGTCTCCCTGGCGGTGCGCTGCGAGACCCAGGCCGAGATCGACGGCATCTGGGAGGCGCTGTCCGAGGGCGGCCAGCCCGGGCGCTGCGGCTGGTTGAAGGACCGCTTCGGCGTCTCCTGGCAGGTGGTCCCGGCCACGCTGGCAGGCATGCTGGGGGACCCGGACGCCACCAGGGCGCGGCGCGTCGCGGAGGCGATGATGACGATGCAGAAGCTCGACCTCGCCCGCCTGCAGCGGGCCCACGAAGGACGCTGAATCATGAAGTTCATGCTGATGATGCAGGGCACGGCCTCGGGCTGGGAGGCGCTCGCCTCCTGGAAGCCAGAGGAGCTGCGCGCACACATCGAGTTCATGCAGGGCTTCGCGGCCATGCTGGCGCAGGCCGGCGAGCTGGTGCTGGCCGAGGGCCTCGACCTGCCGATGAACGCGAAGATCGTGAAGGCCGGGCCGGGCGGGAAGCCGCTCGTCACCGACGGGCCCTTCCCGGAGACCAAGGAGTTCCTGGCGGGCTTCTGGATCGTGGACGTCCCCTCGGCCGCGCGCGCGATCGAGATCGCCGCGGCGGCCTCGGCCGCGCCCGGGCCGGGCGGCAAGCCGCTCGCCATCCCGATCGAGGTGCGCGCGGTCGGCAGCGCGCCCGAGGTGTAGCCCGGCTCCGCATGGTCGAGGCGGACTCCGCCGTGTCCCCGCTCGAGGCGCTGCTGCGCGCGCTCGCGCCGCAGGTGCTGGGCGCCGTCACGCGTCGCGCGGGCGACCTCGGCGCGGCCGAGGACGCCGTGCAGGAGGCGCTGCTGGCGGCGCACCTCGCCTGGCCGAGCGAGGGCGTGCCCGCCAACCCGGCCGGCTGGCTCTACCGCGTCGCCTGGCGGCGGCTCGCGGACCGGCAGGCCGGGGACGCCGCGCGGCGCGAGCGCGAGGCGCTGGCCGGGCCCGTGACGGACGCGGGTGCAGCGGACGGGGAGATGAAGGAAGACGACGCGCTCCTGCTGCTGTTCCTGTGCTGCCATCCGGCGCTCACGCCGCCGTCCGCGATCGCGCTGACGCTGCGCGCGGTGGGGGGGCTGACCACGGCCGAGATCGCGCGCGCGTTCCTCGTGCCGGAGGCGACCATGGCCCAGCGCATCCACCGCGCCAGGGAGACGATCGCGGCCTCCGGCCTCGCCTTCGAGCCGCCGGACCGGGTCGAGCGCGAGCGCCGCCTCGCCTCCGTGCTGCACGTGCTCTACCTGATGTTCAACGAGGGCTACGCGGCCAGCGCGGGGCCCGAGCTGGTGCGGCCCGAGCTGTCGAGCGAGGCCCTGCGCCTCGCGCGCCTCCTGCAGGCGCTGGAGCCGGAGCACCCCGAGGCGGCGGGCCTCCTGGCGCTGCTCCTCCTGACCGACGCGCGCCGCGCGGCGCGCACGGGTCCGAGCGGCGAGCTCGTGCCGCTGCACGAGCAGGAGCGCGCGCGCTGGGACCGCGCCGCCATCGCCGAGGGCAAGCTCCTGATCGCGCGCACCCTGGCGCGCGGCGCCGTCGGACCCTTCCAGCTCCAGGCCGCGATCGCGGCCCTGCACGCGGAGGCCCCGAGCGTCGAGGCCACCGACTGGCGCCAGGTCGCGACGCTCTACGCGGCCCTGGAGCGCCTGACGGCGAACCCCCTCGCCACCCTCAGCCGCATCGTGGCCGAGGCCATGGTGCAGGGACCAGCGCACGGGCTCGCGCAGCTCGCGGTGCTGGAGGCCCACGCGCGCCTCGCGGGTCATCACCGGCTCGAGGCGGTGCGTGCACACCTCCTGGAGCGCGCGGGCGACCTCTCCGGCGCCATCCGTTCCTACCGCGCGGCCGCGCGCCGGACGTCCAGCGTGCCCGAGCGCAACTACCTCGCGCTGAAGGCCGCACGTCTGACGCACGGCACACCGCCGGAGGGGTCCGCCCCGCGGTAGGATCGAGGCGAGTGCTCCTCCCGCTCGCCTCCCTCCTGGCGCTGCTCGCTGCCCCCGGCGACCCGCCGACCTTCGCGCGTGACGTCGCGCCGATCGTCTTCGCGCGCTGCGCCGCCTGCCACCGCCCGGGCGAGGCGGCACCCTTCGCGCTGCTCACCTACGAGGACGTGCGCAAGCGCTCGGCCCAGATCGTGCGCGTCACGGAGAGCCGCTTCATGCCCCCCTGGCTGCCGGCCGCGGGTGGGCCGGCCTTCCGGGACGATCGCTCGCTGAGCGCGGCCGAGATCGCGACCCTGAGCGCCTGGCACGCGGCCGGGGCGCCGGAGGGCGACCCGCGCGAGCTCCCGCCCGTGCCCAGCTTCCCCGGTGACTGGCAGCTCGGCCCGCCGGACCTCGTCGTGACCATGCCGGAGGCCTACACCGTCCCGGCCGAGGGCCGCGACGTGTACCGCAACTTCGTCATCCCGCGCCCGCTCGCGGCCGGCACGCGCCACGTGCGCGCGCTCGAGTTCCGGCCCGACAACCGCGCGGTGCTGCACCACGCGATCCTGTTCGTCGATGGCTCGGGCTACGCGCGCGGCGAGGACCGACGCGATCCCGAGCCGGGCTACGAGAGCATGGGCCTGGGCGTCCTGCGTCCGCCCAACGGGCAGTTCGTGAGCTGGACGCCGGGCAAGGGCGCGCTTCGCTACGAGGAGGGCATCGCCTGGACGCTGGACGAGACGCTCGACGTCGTGCTGCAGCTCCACCTGCGGCCCGCGGGCAAGCCGGAGCCGATCCGGGTCTCCGTGGGGTTCTACTTCGCGCCCGAGCCGCCGACGAAGCACCCGCTGGCGATCCGCCTGTGGTCGCGCGACATCGACATGCCGGCCGGCCAGAGCGACTACGTGGTCGCGGAGCAGTACACCCTGCCGGTGGACGTCTCGCTGTACGGCGTCTACCCGCACGCGCACTACC
>DASVAP010000279.1:0-7589 GCA_036376275.1 Planctomycetota bacterium
CCCCAGGGCGCTCTCCAGGCCGGGGAAGGCGCGCCCGGAGGAGGCCATGCCGAGCCAGAGCTCGTCGCGCTCCGCCAGGCGCGCGAGCCAGGCCTGCCAGGCGGCCGCGAGCAGCGACTCGAGCGCGAGGTTCCGGCCCTCGGCCAGCCTGCGCAGGCCGTCGAGCAGCGCCGGCGGGAGCTCGCGCGCGAGCTCGCGCAGCTCGAAGGGCCGCGCGGCGCGCTCGAGCTCGAGCGGCAGGCGCAGCGTGGCCGCGGCGGGGGCGTCGAAGGCGCTCCAGGCCGTGCGTCCGGCGGACTCGTCCTCGCCCGTGCTCGCCTCGCGCAGCCACTGGGCCAGATCGGCGAACTGCACCGGCGGCTCGGGGTCGAGCGCGCCGGCCAGGTCCTGGGTCAGCTCGCGGGCCAGGACCCACAGCGCGCGCCAGTCGGCCGCCAGGGCCGAGCAGGCCAGCACGAGCACGTGCTCCTCCGGCGCGACGCGCGCCAGGGCCGCCGCCAGGGGCGTCCCGTCGCCGGCGGCCCGCCCGCGCAGCTCGCGCTCGAGGCTGCGCAGGGCGCGCTCGCCCTCGACCAGGCCCTGGGCGCTCCAGTCGTGACGCGCGAGCGCGACTCCCGTGGCGGGCTCGATGCGCATGTGCGCGCCGCCCTCGCCGGCGACGAAGCGCGTGCGCAGGATCTCGTGGCGCGTGACGGCGCGTGCCAGGGCCGCCTCGAGCGCGGCGGGATCCAGCGGGCCGGCGAGGCGCGCGGCGAGCGAGACGCTCCAGGGGAAGCCGGGCGCGCTCTGCCGCGCGTGCCAGCGCGCCTCCTGGACGGGCGAGAGGGGTCGGGTGCTCATGGTCGGTGGGGCTCAGGCGCCCGCCGCGCGGCGCGGCGGCAGGGCGCGGCCGGGACGGCGCTCGGCGCCGCGCTCGGTGCCGCGCAGGTCGGCGGCGGCGACGAGGGTGGCGAGCGGCTCGGCCGGGCGCGCGAGGGTCGCGGCGAGGAGGCGCTGCCAGCCGGCGGCCAGCTCGGCGCCGGACCCGGGCGCGAAGACGCCGTGGTCGAGCTCGAGGAAGCCCGTCAGGCCCGTGGGCGCCTCGTGCAGCACCAGCGCGAGCTCGAAGCGGGCCACGCCCGGGTCGACGAAGGACCAGCTCGTGCGCGCGCCGGGGAGCTCCGGGGCGCGGATGGCGGCGTGCATGTGCGAGAAGAAGGCCTGCAGCGCGAGCGGCGTGGCGCCCGCGCTGCGCGCGATCTCGTCGAAGGGCAGCGTCCCGTGCTCGACCGCCGCGAAGGCCGCGGCCCGCACGCGCGCGACCAGCGCGGCGAAGGGCTCCTCGGCCGCCAGCGGCACGACCAGCGGCAGGCTCTCCACGAAGAAGCCGATCAGCGGCTCGAGCTCGCGCCGGCGGCGCAGCGAGCTCGCGAAGCCGGTGCACGGGGCCGAGGCGCCGCTCTGCGCTCCCAGCCAGGCCAGCCACGTCGCCAGCAGCCAGTGGTTCGAGGTCGCACCGGCCGCGCGCGCGCGCGCGCCGAGCTCGGCCACGCCGGCCGCGTCGAGGGCCAGCGCGACCTGCGCGCCGGCGCGGCTCGCCGGCCCGCGCCGGGCGGGCCACTCCAGCGTCCGCGCCGGGGCCAGGGTCGCGCGCCAGAAGTCGCGCTCGAGGGCCAGGCGCGGAGCAGCGCCGCGCGCGCGCTCGTCGGCCGCGAAGTCGCCGAACTGCGCCGCCAGGGGCGCGCGGCGCGCCTGCGGCTCGGCGTAGGCCTGGGCCAGCTCGTCGAACAGGAGCCCCATCGAGGCCCCGTCCGAGACGAGATGGTGCATGGTCACGACCAGCAGCGCGTCGGCCGGCCCCAGGCGCAGGAGCGTCGCGCGCCACAGCGGCGCCTGCTCGAGCGCGAAGGGCCGGCGCGCCTCCTCGACCGCCAGGCGCCGGGCGGTGGCCAGCGCGTCGCCGGCCCCGGCGCAGTCGCGCGCCGCGAGGACCGGGCGCGCCTCGGCCGGCGCGTGGACGTGCTGCTCGGGGCCGTCGGGCCCCAGCACGAAGGCGGTGCGCAGGACCTCGTGACGCTCGGCCACGGCCTGGAAGGCGCGCCACAGGCGCAGCTCGTCGAGCGCGCCCTCGATGCGTACTGCCACGGCATCGTTGTGGACCGGTGTGCCGGGCTCGTAGAGCTCCAGGAAGAAGAGCCGCTCCTGCGCGCGCGAGAGCGGGGCGCGCGTCCGGTCGGCGCGCAGCGGGAGCGGCGGCGCCACGGGCGGGCGCAGGCCCTTCTCCGCCAGCGCGGCGGAGTAGAGCGCCAGGCGGTCCCGGGTGATGCGCGCCATGTCCCCTCCTCGGTGCCTCCTCTAGCCCGGCCTATTCATGAGGCCTCGAGCGAAACGTCGCGAATGGCTGCAGATGCAGCGATTCGCGACCGAGAGCAGCGGAAGCGACCTCTGACAGGTCGCTGAGACCTCGCAGGGAGCGAAGCGCTGCAGATGCAGCCAGTCGCGACGTTGCAGCCGAGGGCTCATGAATAGGTCGGGCTAAGCCGCGCGCGCGATGGCGTGCGGCATCGGGTAGGTCCGGATCGGGCGGCGCAGGCAGATCTGGCGCACGCGCTCCTCGATGCGCAGGCGCAGGCCGGTGTCGAGGCGGTACTCGCGCTCGCTGACCTGCTGCACGGCGCCGAGCACCGTGTCGATCAGCTCGACGCATTCGCGCATGTCGGCCGGCTCCATCTGGCGGATGGCCAGGCCGTTCGTGCCCAGGCGGATCCCGCTGGTGATCGTGGGGGGGTTCTGGTCGTAGGGGATGCGGTTCTTGTTGACGACGATGCCGCAGGCCTCGAGCGCCTTCTCGGCGTTGACGCCCGTGATCCCGCGCCGGAAGACGTCGACCACGACGATGTGGTTGTCGGTCCCGCCGGTGATCACGCGGTGGCCGCGCTCGGCGAAGGCCTGCGCCAGCGCGCGCGACAGCTCCAGCACCTTGCGCGCGATGCGCTGGAACTCGGGCGTCTGCACGAAGGCGAAGCCGCGCGCCTTGGCCGAGATGGCGCTCTGGTTCGGGGCGCCCTGGAAGAAGGGGAAGACCTTCTTCTGCACGAGCTCGGCCAGCGTGCGCTTGCCGTCGGGGCCCGGGCGGTCGTGGTCCTTGCCGATCAGGATCAGGCCGCCGCGGCCGCCGTAGAGCTGCTTGTGGGTGCAGGTCGTGGTGAAGTGGGCGTGGTCGACCGGCGAGGGGTGCAGCCCGGCCGCGACCAGCCCCGCGATGTGCGTGATGTCGGCCAGCAGGTAGGCCCCGACCTCGTCGGCGATGGCGCGGAAGCGGGCCCAGTCCACCTGGCGCGGGTAGGCCGTCGTGCCGCACACGATCAGCTTGGGGCGGTGTTCCCTGGCCAGGCGCTCGGCCTGGTCGTAGTCGATGCGCTCGTCGCGCGTCAGGCCGTAGCCGATGGCGTGGAACACCTGGCCCGAGATCGAGGCCTTCGAGCCGTGCGTCAGGTGCCCGCCGAAGTCGAGCTCGAGCCCGAGCAGGGTGTCGTGCGGCTCCAGGACCGAGAACATGACCACCTCGTTGGCCGAGGTGGCCGACATCGGCTGCACGTTGGCGTAGCGCGCCCCGAAGGCGGCCTTGGCGCGGTCGATCGCGAGCTGCTCGATCTGGTCGATCACGCGGCAGCCGGCGTGGAAGCGCGCGCGCGGGTAGCCCTCGGCCGTGACGTTCATGGTCGGCATGGCCTCGCACACGAGCGCGCTCGGGTCGGCGATGCTCGAGCTCGCCACCATCGTCAGCACGTTCGTCTGGCGGCGGTACTCCTCCTCCAGCAGGCCGAAGAGCTCGGGGTCCTCGCGCTGCAGGCGCTCGATGCCGTTGGCGAGGAAGCGGGCCAGGTCGTTGTCGGGGCGGTGCATGGTGATTCCCTGGGGTGTGCGATCAGGAGCTCGAGGCCAGGCGCGCGCGCACGTCCTCGTCGCTGAGGTCCGCCAGCGCGAGCAGGGTGCGGCACAGGTCCTCCACGTCGGCGCCGGCCGGGCGGCCGAGCGCGCGCAGGTGCTGGGACAGCTTCGCGACCGTGCTGGTCTCGAACAGGTCGCGCAGGGCCACCTCGAAGGGCAGCACCTCGGCCAGGCGCGCCTGGACCTGGGCCGCGAGGATCGAGTGCCCGCCGAGGTCGAGGAACGGGTCCTCGACGCCCAGCTCGACGCCGTCCTCGCCCAGGCCCAGGACCTCGGCCCAGATCCCGGCCACGACCTGCTCGACCGGATCGCGCGGCGCGACGAACTCCGGCAGGTGCGCGGGGCGTCCGCGCGGCGGCTCCGGCAGGCGCTTGCGGTCGACCTTGCCGTTGGGCGAGAGCGGCAGGGCCTCCAGGCGCACGTAGAGGTGCGGGACCATGTAGGGCGGCAGGTCCGCCGCCAGGAGCTTGCGCAGGTCGGCCGCCAGGAGGTGCGCGAAGCGCGGCTCGGAGAGCTCGGTCGAGTCGCGCGGGACGAAGTAGGCGACCAGGCGCTTCTCCCCGGCCGGGTCGGGCCGGGCCACGACCACGCCCTCGCGCACGGCCGGGTGCGCGCGCAGGCGCGCCTCGATCTCGCCCAGCTCGATGCGGAAGCCGCGGATCTTGACCTGGTTGTCGACGCGCCCGAGCAGCTCGAGGTTGCCGTCCTCCATCCAGCGCGCGAGGTCGCCGGTGCGGTACATGCGCGCCGCGGGATCGCCGGCGAAGGGATCGGGCAGGAAGCGCTCGGCCGAGAGCTCGGGGCGCTCGAAGTAGCCGTCGCCCACGCCGATCCCGCCCAGGTAGAGCTCGCCCGGCACGTGCACCGGCACCGGCTGGCGGTCCTCGTCCAGCACGTAGGCGCGCTGGTTCGCCATCGGCTTGCCGTAGGGGATGCTGCGCCAGGCCGGATCGACCTCCTCCACTTCGAAGAGGGTGGAGTCCATCGAGCACTCCGTGGCGCCGCCCATGCTGATCACGCGGCACTCGGGCACCAGTGCGCGCAGCCGGTCCGGCAGCGTGACCGGGATCCAGTCGCCGCCCAGCAGGGCCAGGCGCAGGGAGTCCGGCACGAGCATCGGATCGGCCTCGCAGGCGTCCACCAGCATCTTCAGCATGGCCGGCGCCGTGTGCCAGATCGTCACGCGCTGGCGCTGCATCAGGCGCGCCCAGGCGCGCGGGTCCTGCAGCTCCTCCGGGCGCGGCAGCACGAGCGTCGCGCCGGCCGCCAGCGTCCCGAACACGTCGTAGGCGCACATGTCGAAGGACAGCGAGGCGAGCGCGATCAGGGCATCGCCCGTGCCGACCTGGAAGCGCCGGTTGAAGTCGAGGAAGTTGTTCACGCGCCCGCGGTGGTCGAGCACGACGCCCTTGGGCTTGCCGGTCGAGCCCGAGGTGTAGATCACGTAGGCGCGGTCGCGCGGACCGGCACCGCCCTCGGGCGGGGCCTGGTGCGTGCCGGTGACGCGCGGGCCGTCGAGCACGACGAGCTGCACGCTGCGCTCGGGCTCCGGCAGGCGCGCCAGGAGGTGCTGCTGGGTCAGCAGCACGCCCACGCGCGAGTCGGAGAGCATGAAGGCCAGGCGCTCGCGCGGATAGGCCGGGTCCATCGGCAGGTAGGCCCCGCCCGCCTTGGCGATGGCGAGCAGCCCGACGACCATCTCGAACGAGCGCTCGACGGCGATGCCGACCAGCACGTTCGGGCCGACCCCGAGCGTGCGCAGGTGCCGCGCCAGGCCGTTGGCGCGCGCGTCGAGGGCCGCGTAGGTCAGGTGGCGTCCGTCGAAGGCCACCGCCGGGGCGTCGGGGCAGCGCCGCACGCGCTCCTCGAAGAGCTGGGACAGCGTGGTCTCGCGCGGGAACTCGACCGCCGTCGCGTTCCACTCGTCGAGCAGCGTGGCGCGCTCGCGCGCCGACAGGAACGGCAGCGTGCCCAGGGCCTCGTCGGGGGCCTCGAGCGCCGCCGCCAGCAGCGTCTCGAGGTGCCCGGGCATGCGCTCGGCCACGCGCGGGTCGAACAGCTCGGCGTCGTAGAAGAGCGTGGCCGAGCCGGCGCCCTTCGGCACCGCCAGGACCAGGTCGTAGCCCTGGGCCTCGCGCGCCGTGCAGCGGTCGGCCGTGACGAGCACCTGGAACAGGTTGTCGGCGCGCGAGCTGTGGGCGGCCTTGAGCAGCTGGGCCAGCGGCAGGGCGTGGATGCGGCAGTCCTCCAGCTCGCGCCGCACCTCGGCGAACAGCTCGCGCAGCGTGGTCGTGCCGGCCAGCGTCACGCGCAGCGCGGAGTGGCGCTCGGCCTCGCACAGCCCGACCAGGATCTCGCCCTGGCGCGTGGTGCGGTACAGGAACGCGCACCAGGCCGCGAGCATCCCGTCGAAGGGCGTGAGCCCGGCACCCTCGGCCATCGCGCGCAGGGCGCGCAGCGTGCTCGGCGCGAGCTTCAGCGCCAGGCGGGCGCGCTTCTCGGTCGGCTGCGGCGGGCGCGCGCGCAGCAGCGGCAGCTCGAGCGCCGGCGGGCGACCGGCGAGCTTGTCGCTCCAGTACTGGCGCGCGGGCTCGTCCCCCACGGGGGAGCGCTCTTGGGCGTTGTTCATGGGAAGGCGGGGAGGTCGTCAATCGCGCGGCGTGTGGCGGACGATGACCGGGGCGGATGTTCGGTCCCTCCGCGAGCGTGCACGGACCCGTGGCGAGCCAGGGCGCTCGGCAGCCGGACGAGGTGCATCTGTGGTGGGGCCGGGTCGGGGAAGTCGAAACTCTGGACGCCGCGTGGGGCTGGCTATCGGACGAGGAGCGCCGCCGAGGTGAGCGTTTCCGGCACGCGCGCGATGCCCACGCCTTCCTCTTCCGGCGCGCATTCCTGCGCGCGGTGCTCGCACGTCACCTGGGCTGCGGGCCGGAGGAGCTCGCCTTCGTCAGCGGGCCCTTCGGCAAGCCGGCCCTCGCGCCTCCGCACGCGGAGCTGAGCTTCAATGCCACGAGTCGTGACGGGCTGGCGCTGGTGGGGGTGACGCGCGGGGGCGAGCTCGGAGTCGACCTCGAGGCCTGCCCCTCCCCGCTCGTGGCCGACCCGGAAGAGATTGCGCGCCTCGTGCGGCGCGTGGCGACCGCGCGCGAGCGCGCGCGGCTCCTCGCGCTGCCGGTCGAGCAGCGCGCCCGCGCGTTCCTGCGCCTGTGGACGCGCAAGGAGGCCTTCCTCAAGGCGCTCGGCACCGGCCTCTCGCGCGAGCCGGGGACGGTCGAGGTCGGGTGGAGCGCGGAGGAAGGGCCGGCGGAGGTGCGCTGGCTCGACGTCCCCGCCCCGGACGGCTTCCTGGCCGCCGCCGTGGTCTGCCCTTGACCCCTCGGGCTCCAGCCCGGCCCTGGCGGCCCGCCGACGGCCCGGAAGGCCCGAGGCTTCGAGCGGGCTAGGCCGCGTTGCGGCGGATGATCGTCTCGCGCACGTTGATCCCGGTCGTGAGCTCGCGCTCCTCGAGCTTGCGGATCACGCGGCCCGGGATGCCGGCCACCAGCGAGTAGGGCGGCACGTCGATCGTCACGACCGAGTTGGCGGCGACGATGCTGTCGTGGCCGATCGTGATCGGGCCGAGCACCACGGCGCCGACGCCGAGCAGCACGCGGTCCTCG
>DASVAP010000016.1:0-41750 GCA_036376275.1 Planctomycetota bacterium
CTGGGGCCCCGCCCTCGTCCGTGACCCGCTTGTCCGGCCCGCTGGCGCCCGTGCCGCCCTAGCTCTCGAAGGTCGCCAGGCGGTCCGGAGCGCGCGCTTCGCGCGCTCGAGGGCGTCCGGACCGCCTGGCGCCCTTCGAGAGCCCGACCGCACGGGAGTGGGCCGGAAGAGTGTCACGGGGAGGGAAACCCCAGGGGGCGAGCGAGAAAGCGGGACTGGTGACGGCGGGTGGAGGCGGGCGAGGCTCACGCGGCGCGCGCGGGACGCTCGTGGAAGGCGATGAGGCCGTGTCGACGCCAGCCCACGCGCAGCAACCAGGTGCGCGGCGCGGCCAGACGTCGGTTCGAAACGGCACCCGTCTCGAGCCAGCCGTCGAAGTCCGGTCCCGACGAGTAGACGTCCGGCACGCGTGCGTCCCAGCAGCCGTGCTTCTTGCCGTTCTGGAGCACGTAGACGAGCGCGTTGCGCACCTGGCGCGGGCTCTTGAGCGGCTCGGAGTGGTAGCGGTCGGCCAGGACGGGCCCGTGGCGCTTCCAGAGCTTGTTCAGGCGCTTCCCTAGCCGGCTGGCGAAGCTGTTCATGCCTGCGGCGAGCGCGCGCTGGTCGTTCGCCTCGACGATCAGGTGCAGGTGGTTCGACTGGACCGAGTACTCGACCACGCGAAAGGGCGCGTCGGCGGCGTGGTACTCGCTACACAGGTGCCGGATCAGCTCGTGAGTGTCATTCATGCGCAGAGTCGGCAGCCCGGCGACGAGCCGGAGCGTGACGAGCGCGGGCTCGTGCTTCGAGAGCTTGGGGCGCGTCGCGTGCGAGACGCCCGCACGCTTCCCTTTGGGTTTCCGCCCGGCGCCGCGACGCTTGCCGCCGCGGTTGAGGAACCTGAACTCGCTCTGCCTAGCCTTGGTGCGGGATCTGGGCTTCATGCGAGTCCGGATCCAGAGCACCCGCGCTTCGTACGAGCACTCTCGATTTTTTTTCAGCGCAGCTCTGACTCAGCACCCTTGTCGCGCTGGTTCCGACCCCGCGCGACTCGGGCCTGTCGGCCCGACCCGCGCGGCCGTCGGGGTTTCCGCGCCCCGTGGACACCGCCGGCCCTCCCGTGCAGTCGAGCTCTCGGGGCGCCACGCGGTCCGGACGCCCCGCGAGCGCGCGAAGCGCGCGACTCCGGACCGCGTGGAGCCTCGAGGGCTCGACTGCACGGCGCCACGGGTCCGGCGCAAGCGCCACGGAGCAGCGGCGGGGCCCCGACGGGCGCGCAGTCTCGTCCCAGCCACAGGGACCCCGACCGCCCCGCGCCCAATCCACCCAAGACAAGCCCCCCAATCCACCGCCGCCCAGCCGCCACCCACACGAAAGCCTGAAGCCCCCGAAGAGAAGAGGAAGCGCGGAGACGCGGAGGTGGAGACGCGGAGGACGCGGAGCAAGCCAGGCGAGGGGCGCAGGCCCACGTCGGGATGTTGCGTCCTCGGACCGCCTCCCTGAACGGCGCGCGGGACTCCTTGCCCGCTCGCCTCCCGCTCACGACCCCGGCGCCAGGCGCACCGCGGCCAGCAGCCCGCGCAGCTCGACCTCGTCGGCCGGCGTCTCCTCCGGCCAGCGCACGCACAGGACCAGGGGCCGCGCCTGCGTGCTGAGGTCCACGCGCGCCTCCTCGCTCCAGCCGCCACCCTTCCTGAAGCTGCGCTCGATCACGAGCTTCGCGCGCCACTCGCCCCACTCGATCTCGCCGCGCTTCATCAGCGCGACCCAGTCGAAGGCCTTGTCCTTCTCCCACTCCTTCAGGCGCTCGGCCGGGCTCTGGGGCCCGTCGCCGGCGGTGGCGCGCATGGCCGCTTCGGCCGCCGGGCGGCTGGCATACTCGAGGAAGACCACGTCGCGGGCGCCGCCGCCCTCGCCGGTGCGCTCGAAGCGCACGACCGCGTCCCCCGTCGGCAGGCGCACGGCGGAGGCGAGCGTCAGGCCCGCCGGCGGCCCGCCGTCGCCGAAGAGCTCGCGCTGCTCGAGGGTGCCGTCCACCGGCGTGACCAGGAAGCCGCGCACGACCGAGCCGGCCAGGGCGAGGAACAGGAGCAGCACGAGCAGCTTGCCGAGGATGCCGCCGGGGCGCGCCGGCGCGGGGAGGTCCTGGTTCATGGCCCCTCCTGCGCCGGAGTCGACCGCGGGGTTTCGGGTTTCGCCATCGTTGCTCCCTCAGCGCCCGCGCCAGACGTCGAAGGGCGCGAGCAGTGCCCGCACGGCCTCGTCGCCCTGCTCGGCTGGCAGGATCACGTGCAGCAGCGTCGGCGGCCCTTCGCCGCTGACGTCGATGCGCACGACCTGGGCGGGGACGGGCGCGCGCGCCTCGTCGCGCTGGAAGGTGCCCTGGAAGCGCAGGCAGGGCGCCGAGCGCCCCTGCAGCTCGAACGTGCCCACCTGGTGGTCGCGGGCACCCTCCAGGATCAGCTTCCAGCCGGCGTCGGCGGGCGAGTCGGGCTCCAGCAGGAGCTCGACCTCGGCGCGATCGCGGGCGCGCTGCACGATCACGAACGCGTGCTGGCCGGGCGGGCGCAGCAGGTAGAACCCGACCCCGAACTGCGTGGCCCCGACGGCCTCCCAGTCCTCGGGACGCTGCTCGTGCGGGAGGAGCTCGGCCACGCCGCTCCAGGCCTGCTCCGGGTCGAAGGCGCGCTTCAGCAGGCTCCCGCCGAGGGCCAGCAGGCTCACCAGGGCCAGCACGGCCAGGAGGCACCCGCCGCCGCAGCCCCACCAGACCCAGGCGGGCACGCCGCGGCGCTCGCCGCGCTCCTCCGCACCCCAGTCGCCCGCGTCCTGGCTCACGGCCACGCGTAGAAGCCGCGCCCGCTCTTCTTGCCGAGCTCGCCGCGCGCGACCTTGTCGCGCAGGAGCTGGGGCGGCGTGAAGCGCTCGCCGAGCTCCTGGGCCAGGTACTCGGCGATCGAGAGGCGCACGTCCAGCCCCACCAGGTCCGTGAGCCGCAGCGGGCCCATCGGGAAGCCGTAGCCGAGCGTCATGGCCTTGTCGATGTCGGCCGCCGAGGCGACGCCGGCCTCGAGCATGCGGATCGCCTCGAGCCCGATGGCGATGCCGAGGCGCGAGGAGGCGAAGCCCGGAGCGTCGGCGACCTCGATCGGGTCCTTGCCGAGGCGCACGGCCAGCGCGAGGGCCTGGTCCACGGCCGGGCGCGCGCTCGCCTCGGTGCGCACGACCTCGACCAGCTTCATGATGTGGACCGGGTTGAAGAAGTGCATGCCGACCACGCGCTCGGGGTGCGCGGCGGCGGCAGCGATGCGCGTGATCGAGAGCGAGGAGGTGTTCGTGGCCAGCAGCACGTCCGGTGCGAGCTTCCCGAGGCGCTGGAACAGGCTGCACTTCAGCTCGAGCCGCTCCGGAACGGCCTCGATCACGACCTCGGCCCCGCGCAGGGCCGCGTCGAGGTCGCTCGTGAAGGTGAGCGCCGCCAGGGCTGCGTCGCGCGCCGCGGCCGTGACCTTGCCCTTCTCCACGCCCGCCGCGAGGTTCGCGCGCACCTTCTCGCGCGCCGCATCGAGCGCGCGGGCCTCCACGTCGTACACGGAGGTCGCCAGGCCGCTCATGGCCAGGACCTGGGCGATGCCGTGCCCCATCGTGCCGGAGCCCAGCACCGCCGCCGTCTGCAGGGAAGCCGCGTCCTTCATGGGTGCGCTCACGTTCCGGGCACGAGCACGATCTTGCCCACGACCTGGCGCGACTCGAGCAGCTCGTGGGCCTCGCGCGCCTTCGAGAGCGGCAGCACGCGATCGACGACCGGGCGCCAGGTGCCCTTCGCGACGTTCGCGAAGATCTCGGGGAAGGCCGCGCGCGGCCCCATGGTCGAGCCGAGCACGGACTGGTTCTTGATGAACAGGTGCGGCAGCGCGATCTCGACCATCGGTCCGGTCGTGCCGCCGCAGGTCACCAGGCGCCCGTTGCGCGCCAGCACCGCCATCGAGGTCTTCCAGGTGGCCGGGCCGACGTGCTCGACGACCACGTCGAAGCCCTTGCCGCCGCTGAGCTTCTTGAGCTCCTTGCCCCAGCCCCCTGCTCCATCCGGACCAGGACGGTGGTCGACCACGGCCTCGGCCCCCAGCTCGCGGCACAGGCGCTGCTTCTCCTCGCCGCCGGCCGTGGCGAAGACGCGCGCGCCGCGGGTCTTCGCGATCTGGATCGCGGCCGAGCCGACGCCGCTCGCGCCGCCGAGCACGAGCACCGTCTCGCCGGCCTGGACCCTGGCGCGCGAGACGAGCAGACCCCAGGCCGTGACGAACACGAGCGGCACGGCCGCCGCCTGCACCGGATCGACGCCCTTCGGCAGCGGCAGGAGGAAGCGGCTCTCGAGCGCCACGTACTCGCAGTCGAAGCCGTCGCCGTGCTCGCCGCGGATCGAGTAGTCGGCCGAGAGGTGGTCGTTGCCGGCCAGGTCCTCGGGCGACTTCCCGGAGCTGTAGCCCGGCTCGAGCACGACCTTGTCGCCGACCTTCACGTTCGTGACACCGCTCCCGAGCTCGACGACCTCGCCCGTCCCGTCGCAGCCCAGGATGCGCGGGAACGGCACCGGGAAGCCCGGCATCCCGCGCCGCACCCACAGGTCCAGGTGATTGAGGGAGACGCCCAGAACGCGCACGAGCGCCTGCCCCGGCCCGGGCGTGGGGCGCGGGACGTCTTCGACCCGCAGGACCGACGGATCGCCGTGCTGGTGGATGCGCAGCGCTTGCATGGACTCTCGGCTCCTTCCCTCTCAGCGCCCCTGGAACGAGGCCGTGCGCTTCTGGACGAAGGCCGCGATGCCCTCCTTCGCGTCCGCCGAGGCGAACAGCTTCGCCTGCAGCTCGCGCTCCAGCGCAAGGCCGGCCTCGAGCGGCAGCTCCAGGCCCGTCTGCACGGCGCGCTTGATGTGACCGACGGCCATGGCGGCCTTCCCCGGCGTGCAGTAGCCGCGCGCGAGGTCGAGCACCTGCGCCAGGAAGCCGGCCTCGTCCCTGGCGTCGAGCACGCGGTTCACGAGGCCCAGGCGCTCGGCCGTCTCGTAGTCGAAGAGCTCGCCGCCCGCCATCAGCTCGATCGCCTTCGCCTTGCCGACGACGCGCGCCAGGCGCTGCGTCCCGCCGGTGCCCGGGAGCACGCCGAGCGCGACCTCCGGGAGGCCGCACTTGCCGGAGCCCTTGCGCGCGAAGCGCAGGTCCGCCGCCAGCGCGATCTCGAGCCCGCCGCCGACGCAGTGTCCGCCCAGGGCGGCGAGCACGAGCTTGGGCGTGTGCTCGAGGCGCAGCAGCGTCTCGTTCGCGTGCAGGCAGAAGGCGTACTTGAAGCTCGGCGTGACCGCGTCGAGCATCGAGATGTCGGCCCCGGCGCAGAAGAACTTCTCGCCGGCCCCGGCCAGCACCAGCACCTGGACCGCGTCGTCGAAGCGCGCGCGCAGCACGGCCTCGTCCAGGTCGCGCATCATCTCGTGCGAGTACCCGTTGGCCGGCGGGTTGGTCAGCGTGAGCAGGGCGACGCCGCCATCGGTGGCGTACGTCACCTTGCCGTTCGGCATCGGCTGCGGGGTCGAGAGGCTCATGCGCGTCGGAGGCGCCGCTCGGGCGCGAAAAGGGCGCATGTTCTAGCAGAAATGCGGCGTAGGATCGCCCCGTCCCCAGCCCCGGAGCCCGCCATGCTCGCCCTTCTCGCGCTCGCGATCCTGCAGGAGTCCCCGGCCGCCGCGGAGCCGGCCCCGTTCGGGCCGATGGAGGTCGGCGTGGCCGCCGAGGTGCTCGGGCTCCACTTCAGCGAGAAGGAGCTGGAGCTGATGCTGCCGGACGTGCTCGAGCGCCTGCGCGAGTTCGAGAAGTTGCGCGCGGTGCCGCTGGCGAACGAGGTGGCTCCGGCACTGCTCTTCGCGCCCGCCCCCGGGCAGCTCCGCAGCGCCAGGCCCTCCTCTCCCGGGAGCGTCGTCCTCGCGTCCGGCCCAGCCGAGCGCCCGGCCGACCTCGAGTCTCTCGCTTTCCTTCCGATCGGCGAGCTCGAGCTCCTCGTTCGGCGTCGCCTGGTGAGCTGCGAGGAGATCGCGCGCACCTTCCTTGCCCGGCTGAGGCGTCTCGACGCGACGCTCCACTGCGTCGTCACCTTCACCGAGGAGCGGGCCCTGGCTCAGGCGAAGCGGCTCGATGAGGAGCTCGCCCGCGGCGAACACCGCGGGCCCCTTCACGGGATCCCCTGGGTGGCGAAGGACCTGCTCGCCGTGAGCGGCTACCCGACCACCTGGGGCACCGAGCCCTTCCGCGAGCAGCGCCTGGCGCTCGATGCCGCGGTCGTCGAGCGCCTGGACGAGGCGGGCGCGGTCCTGATCGCCAAGGTCACGCTCGGTGAGCTCGCCTGGGGAGACGTCTGGTTCGGCGGCCAGACGCGGAATCCGTGGGCCCCCGAGCGAGGTTCGAGCGGCTCTTCGGCGGGCTCCGCTTCGGCGGTTGCCGCCGGAGGCGCGACCTTCGCCATCGGGTCGGAGACGTATGGGTCGATCGTGTCGCCCTCGACGGCCTGCGGGAACTCCTCGCTCAGGCCGACGTTCGGCTCGGTCAGCCGTCATGGCGCGATGACCCTGTGCTGGTCCCTCGACAAGCTCGGGCCGATCTGCCGGTCTGCCGAGGACGCCGCGGTCGTGTTCGACGTGATCCGTGGCCGGGATGAGCGCGACGCGACGACCGTCGAGGCGCACTTCTGGCCCTGGGGGGTGAGCCTGGAGGGCTGGAAGGTGGGCGTGCCGAAGGGAGCCTTCGAGGGCGATGGACGGCGTGACAAGGGAGTGCTCGATGAGCTCCGGAAGTCCGGCGTCGAGCTGGTGGAGATCGAGCTGCCGGAGTACCCCGTCGACGAGATGATGATCGTGCTCCAGGCCGAGGCTGCGGCCGCCTTCGACGAGTTCTCGCGCGGCGACGGCGACGACCACATGGTCCGCCAGGAGCGCCACGCCTGGCCGAACGTCTTCCGGCATGCGCAGCTCATCCCGGCCGTGGACTACATCCGCGCGAACCGCTTGCGCACGCTGCTGATCCGCGACCTCGAGGTGGCCCTCGCCGGCGTCAAGGCCATCGTCCACCCGAGCTTCGCCGGCTCGATCCTGGCGATGACCAACCTGAGCGGCCATCCGACCTTCGTTGCGCCCTGCGGCTTCGGCGAGGACGGGTTGCCCTACAGCATCTCATTCACCGGGAGGCTCTTCGGCGACGCGGACGTCCTCGCCCTGGCCATGGCCTGGCAGCGCTCGACCGACTACCACCGTCGCCACCCGAAGCTGTAGGCTCGCCGCGCGGCCCACCTGGCCGCACGACCATCCCCGAAGGAGGCTCTCGATGGTTCCCCTGCTCGACCTCTGGCTCCCGATCCTGGTCGCAGCCGTGCTCGTGTTCGTCGTCAGCTCGGTGGTCCACATGGCGCTGCCGATCCACAAGGGCGACATGAAGAAGCTGCCGGGCGAGGAGAAGCTCCTGGCGGCGTTGCGCGCCGAGGGCGTCTCGCCCGGCTCCTACATGTTTCCCTGCGCGAGCTCGATGAAGGACATGGGCTCGCCGGAGATGCTCGCGAAGATGAACCAGGGACCGGTGGGCAACATGAACGTGCTCCCGAACGGTCCCTGGGCGATGGGCAAGTCGCTCGGGCAGTGGTTCCTGCTCTCGCTCGTGATCAGCGCCTGCGCGGCCTACCTGGCCGGGATCGTGCTGGGACCGGGGGCCGACGCGAAGACCGTGTTCCGCATCACCAGCACGGCGGCGCTACTCGGCTACGCCTTCTCGCACGCGCAGGACTCGATCTGGAAGGGCGTCGCCTGGGGCATCAGCGCGAAGTTCTTCCTCGACGGACTGCTGTACGCCCTGGCGACCGGCGCGGCCTTCGCCTGGCTCTGGCCGGCGAGCTAGCCGGCGCGCGCGATGGCAGCCGGCCTGGTCCTCGCGCTGCTCCTCGCCGCACAGGAGCCGGCCCCCTCGCTCGGGCTCGAGGTCAACCGCACGATCGCGCGGGCCGTCGCCTACCTGAAGGGGCGCCAGGCGGCCGACGGTTCGTTCCCCGGGCACGAGGCCGAGCATCCGGGCGGCATGACGGCCTTCGCGGCCTACGCGCTGGCGAAGTCGGGGCTCAAGCGCAAGGACGAGGCGCTGGTGCGCGCGCGCGCGGCGCTCGCCGGGATCGAGATGAAGAGCACGTACTCCGCCTCGGTGCAGCTCCTCCTCAGCGAGGCCCTCGGCCCGGAGGCGGACCGCGCGGCGGCCCAGCGCAGCCTCGACTTCCTGGCGGCGAACCAGTCGACGGGCGGCGTGTGGTCCTACCCGGGCCGGCACGAGTGCGGCAGCAACACGCAGTTCGCGCTGCTCGCGCTGCGCGCGGCGCAGCGGATGGGGCTCACCGTCCCTTCCGAGACGCTGGAGCGCGCCGCCGAGGGCCTGTGGAGCTTCCAGGAGCGCTCGGGCGGCTTCGTCTACGAGGTCGGCAGGCTCCCCTACGCCGGCATGACCGCGGCGGCGCTCTCGGGGACGGCCGTGCTGGAGGAGCTGAGCGCGGGCTCGGGCCGGCTGCGCGCCACCCTCAAGAAGCACGCGAAGGACCGCGCCGCGGCCGAGGCCTGGCTCGAGGCGCGCTTCGACGTCACGCGCAACCTCTACGGCACGGGCGCCTGGACGCCCTTCTGGCACTACGCCTACCTGTGGGCGCTCGAGCGCTGGTGCGGGCTGACCGGGCGCGAGCGCGTCGCCGGCGAGGACTGGTACGCGCGCGGCGCGCGCTGGCTGGTCGACACGCAGGCGGCCGACGGCTCCTGGACCAGCGACGACAAGCCGCTCGAGAACACCTGCCTCGCCCTGCTCTTCCTGCGGCGCGCGACCGTCAGCGGCGGCGAGGAGCTGGCCGAGCTCTACGAGCGCATCGACGCCGCCCAGCGCCAGAAGACGCCCCACGACCTGCGCCCGCCGCGCGCGGCCGCGCGCCTGACGGAGTGGCTCCTCGCGGGGCCCTGGCAGGGCAAGCCCGACCACCGCTCCCTGATCGAGCCCCCCTTCGAGCCCGCGCGCGTCGAGCCGAAGGAGGGGGCCCGGCTGGCCAAGCGCGAATGGCGGCGCGTGACGCTGAAGAGCGACGCCTGGACCAACCTGGACGAGCTCCTCACGAACGACGGCGACCACCGCCTGTGGGCCCTGGCGCTCTGGCTCGAGGCGGCCGAGGCCTGCGAGGCCCAGCTGTGGCTCGAGCTCGAGGACGGCTGGGACGTCTACCTCGACGGCGCGCGCGTCAGCCACGAGCGGCGCGTGGGCTCGGCGATCAACGGCGACGTGCGCGTGCCGCTCGCCCTCACCGCCGGCCCGCACCTCCTGCTCGTGCTCGCCTCCGACGACGGCGGCTCGGCCGTCTTCGGCGCGCGCCTCTCCGGGCCGGACGACTCGGCCCCGCCGGACGGCCTGCGGGCGGCCCTGGTCCCGAAGGCGAAGCGCTGACGCGCCCTAGCAGGCCGTTGAGAAAGTCCCGTCGCGAGGCGAAGCGCGCTCCGTCAGGGCTAGGAACGCGACGGAGCGACGGCGCAGGCGGCCTTCCTGGCCGCCGAGCACGGCGCGACGAGCGTGACGACGCCCTGGCGGAGCGCGCGAAGCCGCAGCAGGGACTTTCTCAACGGCCTGCTAGGCCCGCGCCGCGGCCTCGATCCACGGGCGCGGGATGCCGATCTCGGCCACGACCACCCGGCCGGCCAGCTCCGGCCCGCGGCCGCGCAGGAGGCCGGACTTCTGGGCCACGAAGGTCACGGTGACGTCGGCACGCACGGCGGCGCCCAGCTCCGCGCCCGTGTCGGCGTCGAGGCCGCTCGGGAGGTCCACGGCGAGGACCCGCCGGCGGGCCGCGTTCAGCGCGCCGATCGCCGCGCGCCAGGGCTCGTCGAGGGGGCGGGTCAGGCCCGTCCCGAAGAGCGCGTCCACGACCAGCGCGCTCTCCGCCCAGCGCGCGCGCAGCTCGGAGAGCTCGCTGCAGGCCGGGAGCGCACGCCCGAGCCCGCGCCAGAGGCGCAGGTTCGTCTGGAAGTCCGCGCCGCCGCCCGCGAGCCGCTCGGCGGGCCCGACGAAGACCGCGTCCACCTCCAGGCCGCGGTTCTGGAGCGTGCGCGCGATCACCAGGCCGTCGCCGCCGTTGTTGCCGGGCCCGCACAGCACCAGGACCGGTCCGGGCGAGCGAGCGAGCAGGTGCTGGGCCTCGTCCGCCGCGGCGCGCCCGGCGTTCTCCATCAGCACCAGCCCCGGGAGCCCGTGCTCCTCGATCGTGCGCCGGTCGAGGGCGCGCGCCGCGGCGCGCGAGAGGATCGGTCCGTCCACGCGCCGCGATTCTCGGCTCCGCAGCGCGCGCTTCCAGCCCGCCGTCAGAAAGTGACGCTCAAGAGCCGCCCGCCCGAGCCCTCGCACAGCTCGCTCCAGGACCGGCGCAGCTTCTTCGTGCCGTCCACCAGCACGAGGTCGAAGGCCACGCGCCGGGCCTGGGTGCGCTCGAGCAAGAGCGGGATCATCAGCTCCAGCCGGTGGCGCGGGCCGCCGGTGGGCGCGCCGTCGAAGAGCACGATCAGGGTGTCCACCTCGGGGTCGGCCAGGGCCAGGAGGGCTGCGTCCCACAGGTTGCCGGAACCGTTGTCGCGGCGCGCCTCGAACCAGGCCGCGGCCGCGCGCACGTTGGCACGGCTCGCCTCGACCAGGCGCGGCTTCCAGGGGATCGGCGCGCCCGTGTAGGGGATCAGGTTGAAGCGCGTGTCGCCCGGCAGGGCCTCGAGCGCCTCGCGCAGCTTGGCGTCGACCAGTTCCTTGCGCGTCTTGCCGTCGGCGCGGATGTTCCAGATCGAGCCGGAGAGGTCGATCAGGATCGCCACGCGCTTCGAGACGATCGGCAGGCCTGCGAGGGCCGCGCGCGAGCGCTCGGCGGGCTCGCCGGACTCCTCGGGGGGGCCCCCGGGCGCCGGGCTCGGCTTCCAGTCCTCCGGCAGCGTGCCCAGCCAGTCGCGCCACGGGCGCGGATCGCGGCGGTGCTTGAGACCCGAGAGGCGCTGGAGCTGCTCCACCAGGCGCGCAGCGAGGCGCTCCTCCGTCTCGAGCGGCATGCGCTCGACCAGCACGGAGAGCGCTTCCCGCGTCTCCATCCCGGCCAGGGCCTCGACCGCCACCCGCCGCACGGCCGCCTGCGGGTCGGCCGAGAGGGCCGCGAGCCGCTCGAGCGCGAGTCCGGGCTCGCAGGCCGCCGCCAGGTGCGCCGCCGCCGCGCCCCGCAGGAGCGGATCGCGCTCGCGCCAGGCGGCGTCGAGCGCCGGCCGCGCCGCGCCCGGGTCGACGCGCACGAGGGCCGCCAGGGCGCGACCGCGCACGAGCGCGTCGCGGTCGGAGCGCGCGCGCTTCTGGAGGTCGTCGACGAGCTCGGCCCGCGCCTCGCTCCCCAGGCGCCCGGCCACCAGCGCGCGCTCGACCGACCAGGCCGCCATGCGGCGCACCTCGGGCTCGTCGTCGCCCAGCGCGCGCGCCAGGAGCTTCGCCAACGGGATCTCGCCCGGGATCCGGGCGGTACGTCCGAGCAGCTCCGCCACGCGCGCGCGCACGAGCGGCTCCTTCGAGCGCAGGCCGTCCTCCCCGCCCAGCAGCGCGAGCGCCTCGGGATGCTCCAGGGCCGCCAGCACGACCTCGGCCGTGTCGGCCACCTCGCCCTTCTCGTCCGCCAGGGCCCCGAGCACGAGCTCCCAGGCCGCCGGCGTTCCCGCGCGCGCCAGCTCCTCGACGGCCTCGGCCCGGGCCCACTTGTCGCGTGCGCGCAGCCGCGTGCGCAGGCCGTCGAGCCCGTCGCCGCACGGGGCGGACCCGTGACCCGCCGCCAGCAGCGCCAGGCAGAGGAGGTGGGCCGCGCGGCATGCCCGTACCGCGCGGCCCGGTGTCGTTCGCCGAAGTCTCACGACGGCCCCTCGACCGCCCCCTGCGCCGGGCGGTCTCCGCCCACCTCGCTTTTTTCCCGCGCGCATCGGGAACGGGCAGCGCGCGAGCCGTCCGCCCCCCCACCTCCGCTCGCTACGATCGCGGGGCATGCCCGCCCACGTCCTGGTCCTCGGCGCCGGCGTCAGCGGCCTGTCGGCGGCCCACGAGCTGGCCGCCGCCGGCCACCGCGTGACGCTGTGGGCCCGCGAGGAGCCCCTGGCCACGACCTCTGCCGTGGCGGCGGCCCTGTGGTACCCCTTCGAGGCCGGCCCGCCCGAGCGCGTCGGCGCCTGGGCCGAGCGCGCCTACGCGCGCTTCCTCGCCCTGGCCCGCGCGCGCGTCCCGGGGGTGGTCGTCGAGGACCTCGTCGACCTGCGCACGCCCGCGATCGAGGTGCCGCGCTGGGTCGAGCGGCTCGAGGCCCACGCCGCGCTCGCGCCGGGAGAGCGCGCCGGCTTCGCCCAGGGCTGGCGCGCGCGCGTGCCGGTGATCGAGACGCCGCTCTACCTGCCCTGGCTGGCCGAGCGCGCGCGAACGCTCGGGACCAGCTTCGAGCGCCGCACCGTGGCCGGCTGGGACGAGACGCGCGGCTTCGACGCGGTCGTGAACTGCACGGGGCTCGGCGCGCGCGTGCTGTGCGACGACCCGGAGTGCCACCCGATCCGCGGCCAGGTGGCGCGCGTACCGCGCGGCACCGTGACGCGCGCGCTGGTCTTCCAGCAGGCCGACGGCAGCTTCGGCTACGTGATCCCGCGCGCGCACGACTGCGTGCTGGGCGGGACGGCCGAGCACGGCAGCGACTCGCTCGCGATCGACGCGGACACCACCCGCGCGATCGTGGCGCGCTGCCGGGCCCTCGAGCCGCGCCTCCCCGAGCAGGCCAGCAGCGCCGCCGCCGGGTTGCGTCCCGGCCGCCGCGCGGTCCGGCTGGAGCGCGAGCGCCTACCGGACGGCCGGGCGCTGGTGCATGATTACGGGCATGGCGGCTGCGGGGTCACGCTCTCGTGGGCATGCGCGGAGGACGTGCGTGCCCTCGTGGACGAGGCGCTGGCCTGACGCGGGCCGGTGGCGCGCGTGAGCGAGCCGGCGGCGCGCGAGGAGCGGCTGGGCGGCTGGCTCGGGCGCATCGAGCGCGCCGGCAACGCGCTGCCGGATCCGATCACGCTGTTCGCGCTGGGGGCCCTGCTGGTCTTCGTCGGCTCCTGGCTGGCGGAGCGCGCCGGGTGGACCTGCACGCTGGTGGACGCGACCGGCAAGGAGCGCCAGGAGGCGGCCCGCAGCCTGCTCTCGGCCGAGGGCCTGCGCTGGCTCACGACCAACCTCGTGGCGATCTACGTCGGCTTCAAGCCGCTCGGGCTGGTGCTGTGCGCCTCGATCGGCGTGGCGGTGGCCGAGAAATCGGGCTTCCTGGCGGCGCTGCTGCGCGCGGCGCTGATCCTCGTGCCGCGGGCCTGCCTGACGCCGGCGACGGTGCTGGTGGGCGTGTGCTCCTCGCTCGCGACCGACGCGGGCTTCGTGGTGCTGCCTCCGCTCGCGGCCGCGATCTACCGTTCCGCCGGGCGCCCGGCGGCGCTCGGCATCGCCACGGTCACGGCCGGCATCGCGGGCGGCTTCGGGGCGAACCTGTTCCTGACCAGCCTCGACCCGTTGCTGGCCGGCATGACCGAGCAGGCCGCGCGCCTGGTCGATCCGGAGTACACGGTGGGTGCGGCCTGCAACTGGTACTTCATGATCGCCTCGACCGTGCTGCTGACCCTGGTCGGCTGGTTCGTGGCCGAACGCGTGCTCGCGCCGCGCCTGCCCGCGCCCGGGCCGGCCGCGGCGAGCGAGCGCGCCGCCCTCGAGCCGCGCGAGCGCCGCGGGCTCGCGCTCGCGCTCGGCGTGGCCCTGCTGCTGCTCGCCCTCGTGCTGGCCTCGATCCTGGTCGAGGGCGGCTTCCTGCACGACCCGCCGGCCGAGGCAGGCCGCGCCGCGCAGCCGCTGTGGATCCAGTCGATCGTGGCCCTGATCGTGGCGCTCTTCTTCCTGCCGGGGCTCGCCTACGGGCTCGTGACGCGCTCGATCCGCTCGGACCGCGACGTGGCGCGCATGCTGACGGAGTACTTCGGCCTGCTGGCGAACTACCTCGTGCTGGCCTTCTTCGCGGGCCTGCTGGTGGCCGCCTTCGAGCGCTCGAACCTGGGCATCCTGCTGGCGGTGGAGGGCGCCGACGCGCTGGCGAGCCTGGCCCTGCCGCGCGGCCTCCTGCTGGCGGCCTTCGTGCTGCTCACCGGCGCGGTCAACCTGCTGATCATCTCCTCCTCGGCCAAGTGGGCGCTGCTGGCGACGATCTTCGTGCCGCTCTTCATGCGCCTGGGGGTCAGCCCGGAGCTGACGCAGCTCGCCTACCGCGTCGGCGACTCGCTCACCAACCCGATCAGCCCGCTGAACATCTACCTCGTGATCGTGCTGGCCTTCCTGCGCAAGCACGACGAGTCCAGCGGCCTGGGGACGCTGATCTCGCTGCTCGTGCCGTTCTCGTGCGCCTTCGCGCTGACCTGGATCCCGCTGCTGCTCGGCTGGACGGCGCTCGGGATCCCGCTCGGGCCCGGCGGACCCCTGACCTACCCGCGCTGAAGCGGGACCTCGGCCGCGCGGGGGGCCGGCACGAGCACGTGCGCGGCGCCCGCCTCGCGCAGCAGCTCCACGAGCTCGGCCCGCTCGGCGGGCGTGGCCTGCAGGGCCAGCGGCACGTAGACCAGGCGCTCGAGCAGGCGCCGGTTGGCGGCCGGGGCCTCGCCCCCGGCCGGCGCGAGGGCCACCAGGCTGGAGCGCGCGCTGGCGTCGAAGCCGGCCGCGCGCAGGCGCGTCACGAGCTGCACCGGCTCGTCCACGCCGAGTGCGAAGACCCAGTGGTGGCGCTCGCGCGCCCCGCGACCGTGGACCTCCACGCCCGGGCCGAGCTCGGCCAGCAGGGCCTCGCCGAAGGCGCGCTTGGCGCCCACCTCGGAGCGCTCGGGCCGCGCGAGGCGCCGCTCCAGCAGCGCCAGCAGGCCGGCCGAGGGCCGTCGCCGCAGGCGCAGGAGGAACTCGTTGCCCGGGAAGCCGCGCGTGGCCGCGTGCAGGAGCTCGTCCAGGTCGTGACCACGCCAGGCACACAGGCGCGCGAAGCGCGCGAAGATCGGCGGCGGCACGAGGGCCCGCAGCAGCGCCGCGCGCAGGACGCGCCGCAGGAAGTCGCTCCGCGCCTGCACGGGCCAGGCGGCCGCCTGCGCGCGCATCCGTGCGCGCAGCGCGTCGTCGCGCACGCGCAGGAGTCCGCCCTGCACGGCGGTGGCGGTCTTGATCAGGCCGAAGCTGAAGAGCGCGAGGTCCGCGTCCGGCTCGCCGCGCCAGGCGTCGCCCGTCCAGGCCTGGGCGCAGTCCTCCCACCAGAGCCAGCCGCGCTGGCGCGCCAGGGCCCGCGGGGCTCCGAGCGCGGCGCGCGCCCCGAAGAGGTGCGCGAACAGCACGGCTCGCGTGCGCGTCGTCGCGCGCCGCTCGAGCTCGCCCGCCGCCGGTGCGAGCGAGGACGGGTCGAGCGCGAAGGGCACCGCGCGCAGGCCGTGCTCGGCGAGTAGCGCGCCCATGTGCGGGATCGTCAGCCCGGAGACGAGCACCTCGCTCCCGGCCGGCAGCCCGAGCGCCGCCAGGTAGAGGTCGAAGCCGGAGCGAGCCGAGAGCGCGACGAAGGCCTGCTCGCCGACCCCCAGCAGCCGCTCGACGCGCTCGGCGCGCAGCGCGCGTCCGCGCGCCCACAGACCAGCGCCCAGGCCCACGAGGACGTCGCTCCAGGCCAGGTCGAGCCGCAGACGGGCGTGCCGAGTCATCCCTCTCCCCCGGCGCCGGGCCCTCAGCCGCTGGCGACCCCCACCGCCAGGGCCTCGACCAGGCGCGGGATCGCGCGCAGCGGCGTGGCGCACAGGGCCACGCGCAGGGCCCCGGCCAGGGGCACGACGAACACGCCGCGCGCGCGCATGCGCGCCGCGGCCCGCGCCGCGTCGGCGCAGGCGACGGTCACGAAGAAGCCGCCGCTGTAGCGCGGATGGGCCAGGCCGGCGGCCCGCGCGAGCTCCGAGAAGCGCTCCGCGCGGAGCTCCAGAAGCAGCCGCAGCTCCTCGCGCTCCGCCGTGACCCGGCGCGCGAGCTCGGGGTCGTTCAGGCACTCGCCCACGACCTGCATCCCGAGGTGGTTGCAGTTCGACCACGTGCCGCGGCACGCGAAGGCCAGCGCGGAGGCGATGCGCGTGCGCTCGCGCGCCTCGGCCTCGAGCGCGAACAGGGCCCCGACGCGCGCTCCGTACTGCGTGAAGGCCTTCGAGGCGCTCCAGGCGACGAGCCAGGTCGAGCGCCCGAGCAGCGGCTCGGCGTGGGCGAGCCAGGCGCGCGGGTCGCTGCGCGCGTAGCGCGCGTAGGCCATGTCGACGAGCACCGTGAGGGCCTGGTCGGCCGCGGCGGACGCCAGCACCTCCGCCAGCCCGCGCCAGTCCGCCTCGTCGAGCGAGTAGCCGGTCGGGTTGTGGCAGGGCGTGTTCAGGAAGAGCAGCGTGCGCCCCTGGCGTCGGCCCGAGCGCGCCAGCGCCTCCGCCAGGGCCGCCAGGTCGAGGCGCCCGTCGGCCGCGAACATCGCGAAGGTCTCGAGCCCGCGCCCCGCCTGGGTCGCGATGGTCGCGTAGGGCGACCAGTGGTAGGACGTCGTCAGGACGCTCTGCCCGGGCTCGAGGAAGAGCGCCACGGCCAGGGCCAGCGCACCCGTGCCGCCGGGCGTGGCCACGCCCACGGCGCGCTCGGCCACAGGGTGGGAGCCGAACAGGTCGGCCTGCACGGCCGCCAGGAACGGGCGCGCGCCGGCGATCGGCGCATAGCCGGCCCCCCGATCCCAGGGGATGCGCCCGTAGGCCTCGCCCACGGCGCGGATCGTCGCCAGCCGGCCCTCCTCGTCGAGGAGCGTCCCGAGCGTCGAGTCGACCACGTCCTCGCCGCCCGCGCGCCGGCGCGCGGCCTCGGCGCTCAGGGCGAAGATCGGATCGTCGCCACCCTCCTCGGAGCACGCGGAGACGAGCCGTCGGAGCGTCGGATCGAGCACGGGCAGGCTCAAGGTGCGCGCATCCTACGCGAGCGCGCCGGGGGCCGTAACGGTCACGTCGTGGTCCGGGGTCGTGCCCCGCTGGCTCCGGACCTGTTCGGGTCCTGCAAGGGGTCGCGGGCCGTCGCTGCCCGCGCCTGACAGCGCTCGGGCGGCGGCCTACCATGGTCGCGCGAGCTCGCGCCCCCCTGCGTCGCCCCATGCCGCTCGTCACCCTCCTCGCCTGTGCGCCACTGACCTGCACGTCCCCGGCCTGCGCCGGGGTGGCGGCGCTGCAGTCGGGCGCGCCGGTGCGGCAGGAGCGCGAGAGCGGCACGCCGCCCGAGCCGCGCTTCGCGTGGTTCGCGGGCAGCTTCGACGAGCTGCTGGCGGAGGCGAAGCGTGAGGAGCGCATCGTGCTGCTGAGCTTCCTGTCGCAGACCAACGCCTACAGCAAGAAGCTCGAGCGCGGCACGCTGGCCGAGCCGCGCGTCCAGTCCGAGCTGGCCGGGCTCCTGTGCTACCCCGTGGACGCCGACGCCAAGGAGACCAAGGCGCTGCGCAAGCGCTACCAGGTCCTGTCCTCGCCCGCGCTCGTGTTCCTGGACCCGGACGCTGGGCTGCGCGACCAGCTCAGCGGCTACTACTCGCCGGACTCGTTCCTGCTCGAGCTGCGCCGGATCAAGGCCAACCACGGGACCTTCTCGGACCTGCGCGCGCGCATCAGGGCGCGCGCGGACGACCTCGACGCGCGCTGGGAGCTGGCCGTCAAGCTGCGCGCGATCGGCGACGTGGCCGGCTACGAGCGCGAGGTGGCCGAGCTGCGCGAGCGCGATCCGGAGGGCCGCTCGACGGCCTCCAAGCGCATGCGCCTGGCCGCCCTGCACAAGGCCGCGGCCGTGACGCTGGAGCTCGAGCCCCTCTATCGCTTCGTCGAGTCCGAGAAGGAACCGGCGCTCCTGTTCGAGGGCTGGCACGCGATCTGGCTGCTCGAGGGCCAGGCCCTGCGCGCGGCCGACGAGCCCGAGCGCCGGCGCCGCCACGAGCTGCGCTACTTCGCCGCGGCGCGCGCCCTGTGGCCGCTCGTGCCGGCCGAGAAGGTCGGATTCCTCGGCAACGACATCGCCTGGTACATCTACGAGAACCGCGGGGCGGCGACGCGCGTGGACCTGGACTTCGCGCTCGAGGTGGCCCAGGCCGCGGCGGCCGCGGCCCCGCTCGTCCCGGCCGTGGTCGACACCCTGGCCTGCTGCCTGTTCGCCATCGGGCGCCACGAGGAGGCGCTCGCGCACATCCGGCGCTGCATCGAGCTCGACCCGCAGAACCCGACCTGGCGCGAGCGCCTCAGCGAGTTCCAGAACGCGTCGCGCTGAGCTCGCCGGGGCCCGAACCGGCTCGACAGGGTTCCGGGGGGTCCCGGTCGCTCAGGCGAACGGCCCGGCGGTCTCGAAGGGCTCGCTCGGCGGCGGCGTGAAGGCGCGGAACGCCGCGGGCGCGGCCGCCGGCAGCGCGCTCTCCGCCAGCCCCTCGAGGGCGCGCTCGGCCTGGTGGCAGAGGTGCCGCAGGCGCGTGTAGGGCAACGGCAGCGCGCGCGCGAGCTCGAGCTCGCGACGCTCGAGGAGCTGCCGCAGGGAGTGCACGCCGAGCTCGGCCAGCCGCGCCGCGAGGGCGGGCGTCAGCGCCGCGAGCCGGGCGCGGCCGAGCTCGAGGTCGGGCGGGGAGGGCGGGCGCGGGATGACGAACGCGGCCGGGTCGCCGGGCGGCGCGACGCGGTCGAGCTCGCGCCAGGCGCCCAGCACGGCCCGCAGGCGCTCGGGCGCGGCCGGTGCTGCCGGAGCCGCCGGCGCTCGATCCGCGTCCTCCTCGTGCTCGGCGGCGAGGGGTTCCTCGCTCTCGGCCTCGCTGGCGGCGTCCTCGCCGTCGAGCTCCTCCAGCAGGGAATCCTCGAGGTCCGGCTCTCCGGCGGCGAGCGCCTGGCCGACCTCGGCCTCCTCCAGCGCGGGCTCGAGCTCGCCCTCGACCCCGCTCCCGTCCACGCGCTCGTGCAGCAGCGCGGCCTCGCGCAGGAAGCGCTCCGCGGCGCGCTCGCTCCAGGCCAGCGTCTGCGCCAGGCGCGCGGCGTCCAGGCGCCGCAGGGCTCCGAGGGACTCGCAGCCGGAACGGCGCAGGCGCTGCAGGGTCGCCGGTCCGTCCGCGTGCAGGTTGCAGAGCAGGGCCAGGGTATCCATCGGGTTCAGTCCTTCGGGGAGAGGGGCGCGGGCACGAGGGGAGTGCGGGGCTCGACCCGCGCGACCGACCGCGGGCGCGGCGCCGGGGGCACGGCATGCGGGAGGAGCGCGCGGGTGCGCGCGACCAGCTCGCGCGCCAGGGCGTCGTGGTCGAGGGCACCGGGCGAGGCGGGATCCAGCTTGCGCACGGGCACGCCGTGGGCGGCCGCCTCGCGCAGGGCCAGGTCGCGACGGATCACCGTGTCGAGCATCGCGCGCCCGAAGCGCGCCTGCATGGCGACCAGCAGCTCGCGCGAGAGCGCCGAGCGGCGGTCGTAGCGCGTGGCCAGGACGCTCAGGTCGAAGGGCCGCTCGTCCTCCTGGCCGAGGGCCTCGAACAGGCCGCGCGCCTGCAGCGCGCCCTGCAGCGCGAAGGTGCCGGTCTCCACGACCAGCAGCGTGGTCGTCGCGGCCCGCACGGCGTTGGCGCACAGCACGCCCTCGGCCCGCGGGGGACAGTCGAGCAGCACCCAGTCGTAGCGTCCGTCCAGCTCCGCCAGGGCCTGGCCGAGGATGCGCTCCGGGTGCAGCGTGCGCTCGGCGACCTGCTCGAACTCCGCCAGGCCCGCGGTGGCGGGCACGAGGTGGAAGCCACCGGTCACCGCCAGGCGCAGGCCCGAGAGCGGGGCCCCATCGAGGAACAGGCGCGCGAGCGAGCCCTCCTCCTCCACGTGGCAGCCGAGTCCGAGCGTGGCGTGGGCCTGCGGGTCGAGGTCGACCAGGCACACGCGCTTGCCGAGCGCGGCCAGCGCGCCCGCGAGGTTGATGGCGGTGGTCGTCTTGCCCGTTCCGCCCTTCTGGTTGGCCAGTGCCCAGACCTGCATGCCACTCACCGCAGGGCCGCCCGCGCGCGCTCGAAGAAGGCGTTCGTCCCACGGGCCTCGTCGATCGGCGCCCAGCGCGAGACGCCCTCGATGGCGCGCGCCGCGGGGCTCTCCGGCTCGAGCAGCGCGACCGGCACGCGCGCCTCGACGCTGTGCAGCACGGCCGGATCGTAGGGCACCCAGCCGACGCGCTCGGGCGCGTGGCCGAGGAAGCGCTGCGAGGCCGCCTGGAAGCGCTCCCAGGCCGCCTGGGCCCGGCCCTCGTCCGGCACCCGGTTCAGCACCAGGCCCACGCGGATGGCCGGGTTCGCCAGGTGCGCGCGCTTGTAGAGCGCGTAGCCGTCGGAGAGCGCCGTCACCTCGTGGTTCGTCACCAGCAGGAGCACGCTGGCCGCCGCCAGGTGCGTGACCGTGGCGTACGAGACCCCGGCGCCGTGGTCGATCACGATCAGGTCGAACTGGCTCTCCAGCGGGCGCAGGGCCTTGAAGAGCTTGTCCAGCTCGCGCCGCGTCGGGTTGGCCAGGATGTGCCGTCCCACCCCGCCGGAGAGCAGTTTCACCCCGGCCGGACCGGGCACCAGGGCCTCCTCGGCCAGCACCTGGCCCTGCAGGACGTGCGAGAGGTCGTGCTGGGGCGCCAGGCCGAGCAAGAGGTGCGCGTTGGCCAGCCCCGCGTCGAAGTCCACCAGCAGGACGCGCTCGCCGCGCAGGGCGCGCAGCACGGCCAGGTTGGAGGAGAGGATGCTCTTGCCGGTGCCGCCCTTGCCACTGGCGACGCACAGGACGCGCGCGCGCGGCTCCTCGGGGCCGTCGCGGCGCGCACGCTGGAAGAAGCGCGCCAGGCCCAGGGCGTCGGCCAGGGGCGCGACGCGCTCGGGCGGCGACAGCGCGCCGGGCAGGGACAGCCCGGAGGCGGCGATCACTCGTTCGGCGGCCATCGTGCTCCTGTCGCTCCGGCTCGTGACGTGCGGGACGGCGCCGCGCACGGCGCGGCGCGCGTCAACCGAGCTTGATGGGATCACCGATGCGGTGCAGTTTCAAGACGTTGGTCGAGCGCGCCACGGCCGGGGGAACGCCGGCCACGAAGACCACGCGCTCGCCGGCCCGCACCAGGCCCCGCGCCAGGAGCTCGTGGCTGGCGCTGTCGAGCATGTCCTCCAGCGTGGGCCGGTGCGGGAACTCGAAGGGGCGCACGTGGGCCAGGACCGCCATGTGCCGCAGGGTCCGGCCGTGGGGCGAGAGCGCCAGGATCTCCGCGTGGGGGCGGTAGCGCGACAGCAGGCGCGGGGTGTTGCCGGTCTCGGTGAAGCAGATGATGCGCTCCACCCCCAGGGCCTCGGCCGCCTGGGCCGCCGCCAGGGCCACGGCGTTCGAGAAGGTCGGCTCGGAGGAGCGGAAGCCGGCCCGCGGCAGGTCGTGGTAGCGCTGGCTGGCCTCGACGGCGCGCGCGATGCGCTGCATGGCCTCGACCGCCTCGACCGGGTGGTCCCCCACCGCCGTCTCGGCCGAGAGCATGACCGCGTCGGTGCCGTCCAGGACGGCGTTGGCGACGTCGGTCACCTCGGCCCGCGTCGGGCGCGAGGAGTGCACCATCGACTCCAGCATCTCGGTGGCCGTGATCGTGAACTTCCCGGCCCGCAGGGCGGCCTGGATCAGGGCCTTCTGGAGCATGGGGAGCTGCTCCAGCTCCATCTCGACCCCCAGGTCCCCGCGCGCGACCATCAGGCCGTCCGAGGCGTCCAGCAGCTCCTCCAGGTTCTCGACCGCGGCCGAGCGCTCGATCTTGGCCACGACCAGGGCCTCCGGCACGCAGGCGCGCACCGCCGTCAGCTCCTCGGCGCGCGAGACGTAGCTGACGCCCACCAGGTCGATCTCCAGCTCGCGCACGAGCTCGAGGTCGCGCCGGTCCTCCTCGGTCGGGACGACCTGGGCCGTGCGGGTGTCGGGCAGGTGCACGCCCTTGGCGTTGCCCACCTCGCCGCCGCGCACGACCCGCGCGCGCAACCCGGTGGCGTGCTTCTCCTCGACCACCAGCTCGACCGTCCCGTCCGCCAGGAGCACGCGCTGGCCGGGCTCGACCGCCTCCAGGAGGCCGGGGAAGTCGACCGGGATCTGCCCCGGCTCCGCCAGACCGCCCCCCTCGGTCAGCGTGACGTGCGCCTGCTCCTCGAGCGCGAGCGAGCCCCCCGGGAAGGTCCCCAGCCGCAGCTTGGGGCCGCGGATGTCGGCCAGGATGCCGAGCGGGATCCCCAGGCGCGCCGAGACCGCGCGCAGGGCGGCCACGCGCCGGCGCACGTCGTCGTCGTCACCGTGGCTGAGGTTGATGCGCGCCACGCTCATCCCGGCCTCGAGCAGCGGCTCGATCAGCGGCTCCGAGGCCGGCCCGATCGTGGCGACGATCTTGGTGTAGGCGCGGCCCGAGGCGGAGAGCCGCATGCGCGTGAAGCGCCCCCAGCTGACGGTTTCTTCCATGGCGTCGAACCGCAGAGACTAGGGATCGGGGGCGCGCGTTGCGAGACGCCCGGAAGGACCCTGCGGGCCGGGAGCATGCTCCGGGCCGCATCCATGCGCCCCAGGGGGGGGCCAGGCCCGTGGCAGCTCAGGCTGCGACCGAGGCGATCTCCTGATCGACCGCCTCCACCCAGGCGACGGCCTCGAGGAAAGCGCCCTTGATGGCCGCGCGCCGCAGCTCGAAGCAGCGCACCTCGTCCCAGTCGCCGCGCTCGTAGGCCAGCGTGCAGGCCAGGGCCTCGGCCATCGGCCCCTGACCCGCCAGGAGCGCGCGCTGGAGCTCCTCGCCCAGCGGCAGCTTGGAGACGACGCGCTCCATCGGCATGCCGAGCAGCGCATCGAGGGTCGAGAAGAGCCCGGCCGTGAAGAAGCCCGAGGGCTGCGGGAGCTTGGCGGCCCGCGCCAGGTTCTCGCACATCTTGGCGCGCATCATGGCCGTGACCAGGAGCTCGTGCGGGTGCTCGCCGCCGTTCGAGAGCAGGAACAGGCAGGCCAGGTTCTTGACGGTCGAGAGACCGAGGTAGGTGACGGTCTCCTTGACCGACTCGATGCGCCGCGGCATGCCGTAGATCGCGGCGTTGATGTGGCGCAGGAGCTTGTAGGAGAGGGCCACGTCCTGGCTGACGATCTCGGCGATGCGCTCGAGATCGTGCTCGGGGCTCTGGAACTCCGCCATCAGGCGCAGCAGGTTGAGCTGGCTGGCCGGGATGCTGGCGCCCGAGACGACGTTGGGCTTGGCCAGGAAGTAGCCCTGGAAGTAGTCGAAGCCGATGTCGCGGCACAGCTCGAACTGCTCGCGCGTCTCGATCTTCTCCGCCAGCAGCTTGATCCCGAGCGGGTGGAGCTGGCGGTAGCGCGCGCGGACCTGGCCCTCCTCCAGGCCGAGGATGTCGACCTTGACGATGTCCGCCAGGGCCAGCAGCGGTTCGAGGTCCGGCCGGTAGACGAAATCGTCGAGCGCGATCTTGAAGCCGCGCCGGCGCAGGTCCTTCAGGCCCGCCAGGACCTGCTCGTCGGCCTCGACGTCCTCCAGCACCTCGAGCACGACCTGCGTGCGCGGCACGGGCAGTGGATACTCGCCCACGATGAAGCCGCGCGTCAGGTTGATGAAGGCCAGGTGCCCGCCGACGATGCGCTCCAGGCCGAACTCCGTGAAGGTGTTGAGCAGCACCTGCGAGGTGGCCCGGTCGCCCTCGGTGAAGTCGGCGTAGTCGACGTCGGCGCCGCGGTAGAGGAGCTCGTAGGCGTAGAGCTCGAGGCGCCGCCCGTAGATCGGCTGGCGCCCCACGAAGATGTCGTGCTTGGGCGGAACCGGGGCCGGATCCGGGGCGCTCGGGGACATGGGGCTCCCTCCTTCGACCCCGCGCCGGCCGCGACCTGAGGCACCGGAAACGCTTTCGTCCCGCGCCCGGCCGGTGAAGTGCCGCTCACGGAATCAGGCCGGGCACCTCGCGGTAGGCGGGGAAGCGCTCCTCCGCGAGCTTGCTGAAGACCTTCCGACCGTCGACGGTGACCTCGAAGGCCCCCCCCTTGGAGCGCACCAGGTGGACCTCGGCCGCGGGGAACGCGTGGGTGAGCTCGGCGGCCAGACCGGCCGCCTGGGGCTCGTAGTTTCACTGCACGCAGTACTCGATCGTCACTTTCATGGGTTTCCAGGGGGGTGAGAGGGGCTCGCGCTCGCCTGAGGTCGGCATCCTGCCGGCTCGTCGGCGATTGTCCAGGTTCCTATAATCCGCGGGATAGTCGTGTTCCGCCGGACGACTGCGCACGCCCTCCGTGTGCCCCGCGTGCGGTCACGCCCGGCCCTCTCGCACCGCCCATGAAGACGATCCCGCGCGTTCTCGTGCCCTTCGTGCTGCTCGCCCCCTTCGGCCTCGCCGGCGAGTGGCACGCGGAGCACCCCCGCTTCCGTCCGGAGTCCGGGACGCAGCTCTCCAAGACGCTCGAGATGCAGGGCGAGCTGGACCTCGAGGACTCGACCATGAAGGTGGACGGGGTCGACCGGAGCGAGATGTTCGGGCAGCTCGAGATCGTCATGCGCGTCGGTCAGTCGATCACCGTCACCGACCACTACGAGCAGGTCGCCGACGGCCGTGTGACGCGCCTCAAGCGCTCCTTCGACGAGCTGGGCGGGACCACGCGCATCTCCGGATCGCACCCCGTCGCCGGCCCGATCGAGGAGGAGCTCGAGATGGCCAGCGAGCTGGAGGGCAAGTCCGTGGTCTTCACGTGGGACGGGGACGAGGAGGCCTACGTCGCCGCTTTCGCCGAGGAGGGCGCGGACGAGGAGTTGCTGGAGGACCTGCGGGAGGACCTGGACCTCTCCGGCTTCCTGCCCACCGAGGAGATGGCCGAGGGCGAGTCCTGGAGCATCGACGCGGAGGCGGTGCGCAGCCTGCTCGCGCCGGGCGGAGACCTGAAGCTCCGTCCGGACGGCCCGGCGGGCCAGTTCGGCGGCTCGAACCAGTTCTCCCAGAACGACCTGATCGGCGAGCTGGACGGGAAGTTCCAGGCCACCTTCGCCGGCGTGCGCGACGGGGAGGACGGGGCCAAGGTCGCGGTGATCAAGCTCGACCTCGAGGCCCGCAGCGCGCGCGACATGTCGAGCCTGCTCGAGGAGCTCGGCGAGCAGATGCAGTCCAACCTGCCCGAGGGCATGGAGGTCGACTTCACCTCGCTCGACGGCGAGTACGAGTTCGACGCCGAGGGCGAGCTCCTGTGGGACCTCGGAACGGGTCTGGTGCACGGTCTCAGCCTGTCCGGACAGATGCGCCAGATCGTGGACACGGCCATGACCATGAAGATGGGCTCCAACACGAGCTCGATGGAGACGTCCCAGACCTTCGCCGGCACGCAGACCTTCGTCCTGACCACCAGCCGCTAGCGGCCGGCCTCCCCCGCCCCCTCCGCCCATGAGCCTGCGCCGCACCTTCCTGCCCGCCCTCGGGACGAGCCTCGCCTTCTCGCTGGGGAGCGGCGACGCGCTCGTCTTCCAGCCCCAGGCCGGGGCCACGCTGACCAAGACCTTCACCACGACCAGCAACCTGGAGCTCGACGACCTGAGCCTGCTCGTCAGCGGCCAGGACGTGGGCGAGATGATCGGCGAGCTCGCGATCTCGATCGAGCAGGAGGGCAAGGTCGAGGTGACCGACACCTACAAGGCCGCGGCCGGCGGACGCCCGACCGAGCTCCTGCGCAGCTTCGATGCCCTGACGGCCTCGGTGAACTTCGACATCTCGCCTGCGCCGCCGTCCGAGATGCCGCAGGTCGAGAGCGCGAGCGAGCTCGAGGGCAAGGCCGTGCTGTTCAAGTGGGATCCCGAGGAGGAGACCTACGAGCGCTCCTTCCCTGACGGCGAGGGCGACGAGGAGCTGCTCGAGGGCCTGGAGGAGGACATGGACCTGCGCTTCCTCCTGCCGGACAAGGAGGTCGCGGTGGACGACACCTGGACCGTCGAGCTGTCCGAGCTCGGCCTGATCCTGATGCCCGGCGGCGACCTGCGCATGATGCCCGAGGACGCCGAGATGGACCGCGAGGCCATGGAGCGCTTCGCCGAGCTCTTCAGCGGCTTCACCGAGAAGTACAAGGACCAGCTCGAGGGCGCCTGCACCTGCACCTACAAGGGCATGCGCGAAGAGGGCGACGTGCGCGTGGCCGAGATCGCGATCGAGCTGGAGGTGGCGGCCGCGCTCGACCTGACCCAGGTCCTGAGCGAGATAGCCCAGCAGTCGCTCGAGGAGAGCGGCGCGGGTGACCAGGTGCAGTTCTCCTTCGACTCGGCCGACCTGAGCTTGGATTTCGAGGGCTCGGGCACGTTGCTGTGGAACCCGGCGACGGGGCTCGTGCACGCCTTCCAGATCGGGGGCGACGTGAGCCTGGGCCTCGATCTCGCGGTCGGGATCAAGGCCATGGGCGAGAGCCAGGACATGGATGCCTCGCTCGAGATGTCGGGCTCGATGGAGCAGGTGCTCGAGACGCGCCAGTGAGGTACGTCGCGGAGCGCGCCTTCCCGCGCTACGCCTTCCTCCCCGGCCGCGACCCGCACCCGACGCGCGATCCGGAAGGACACTCCTTCGGAGCGGCCGAGGAACCCTGCCGGCGCGTCACACCGGCGCGCTGGCGCGAGTGCGCGCCGTACCTGTGGGGCGTGGACCTCTACAACCACGGCTACCTGTGGGAAGCTCACGAGGCCTGGGAGGGGCTCTGGCACGCCTCGAAGGTCGATCCGAACCAGGCGCGCTACCTGCAGGGGCTGATCCAGTGCGCCGCAGCCTGGTTGAAGATCGCGATGGGCCAGCCGCGCGGCGTCGAGCGGCTCTCCACGCTCGCGCTGGAGAAGCTGGATCAGGTCGCGCGCGAGGCCGGCTCGCCCTACATGGGCCTGGACCTCGCGGACTTCAGCGCGCGCGCGCGCGCCTTCGCCGCCGCCCCGCCGTCCGGGCTCGAGGGCTACCCACGCCTCGTCCTGGCGGAGTGACGCGCCGTGTGCGCGGTCCGGCCGCCGACGCGCCCTCCCGCAGCAGCTCGGCAAGGATCCAGCGCACGACCTGGACCTGGCGCGCCAGCGGGGTGAAGCGCAGCGGCGGCACGTGCACGAAGAGGGCCGGCAGGCCGCGCTCGGCGGCGCGCTGCAGGAGGTGGTGGTAGACCCGCTCGCACACGTAGCCCCCGGCGCTGCTCGAGACGCGCACGCGCTCGACCCCGCGCCGCCGCAGGGCGGCGCGAACGGGCGCGAGCGGGAGGCTCGTCGCGAGGCGCGCCCCGCGGCGCGAGTGGGCGTGCGCGCTGTGCCCGTCCACGTCCGGGCGCGGGACGAGCTTCAGGCGCGGGCTGGCCCAGCGCTCGAGGCGGAACCCGGGCCGCTTGGCGACCCCCAGGGCCAGGCACAGGACCGGCGTCCCGGAGCGGGCCAGGAGCGCGTCCCAGCCCCGCGGACCGCGCGCGAAGCTGGCCGGCAGGACCCGCGCCACCACGCGCAGGCCGGCCGGCGGGCGGGCCGCCAGGGCCCGCGCGATCTCGCCGCTCGGGTTGCGCTCGACCTGCTCGAAGGGCCCGAAGCCGCTCACGAGGACGAGGGGCTTCGCGCGCCTGGCCATCGGCCGGATTCTACGCGGCAGCCTTCGCGCGGGAGCAATACTGTGCGCCGGGGCTCGTAGCCGCCCCCCGTCCCAGACCCCTGCCATGTCGCGCCCCACCCTCGCCCTCGCGTCCCTGGTCCTGTCCGCCTGTCACGTCTCCCTGCACGATCACGTCGTCGTCGACGGAGTCGAGCTCGAACACCACCACGAGGAGGTGCTGACGCTGGCGAGCTGGCCCGTGGAGGGGCTCACGATCGAGGCCCACCGCGGCGACCTGCGCGTCGAGCACGGCGAGGGGCCCACGACCCTGCGCGTGCGCATCCACGAGCGCGAGCCGGGCGCGGCCCACGCCCACGTCGACGGCGGACGCCTGGTGGCGCGCGCACGCGACGGAGAGGTCTGCGCCATCGGCGACGTGCTGCTGCGCACGAGCGGGCCGGCGCGCGGCCTGCGGCTCACCACCGGCCTGGGCGACGTCGAGCTCGCCGGCGTGGCGGTCGAGGGGCGGCTCGCGCTCTCGACGGGCATGGGCGACGTCGAGGTCGAGGGCGCGGGCGCGCCCGAATCGGCCGAGCTGGCCAGCGGGATGGGCGACATCTCCGTGCGCGGACTGCGCTGCGAGCGCCTCTCGGTGGACACCGGCATGGGCGACGTCGAGCTGGAGGAGGTCGACGCCCGCGCCGCGACGCTCGCCTCGGGCCTGGGCGACGTCGAGGTGCGCCGCTCGCGCGGCGGCCGGCTCGAGGCGAGCTCGGGCCTCGGTGACGTCGAGGTGCTCGAATCGAGCTTCGAGACGAACGCGCTCGACACGGGCCTCGGCAGCGTGCGCCAGCGCTGACCCGTCCCCACGGAGCCGTCGGGCATCGGCCCGCGCTCGACGGTTGCCCCGCCCGGCACGGGTCGGAAGACTATCGTGCCATGCCTCCCACGCTCTTCGCGGTCGTCATGGCGGGCGGTTCGGGCACGCGCTTCTGGCCGGCCAGCCGCCAGGCGCGCCCGAAGCAGTTCCTGCCGATCACGGGCGGCCGGCCGATGATCGCCGAGACCTGCGCGCGGCTCGCCGGGCTCGTGCCGTGGGAGCGCGTCCTGGTGGTCACGGCCGAGAGCCAGGCCGCGCTCGTGCGCGCCGCGCTGCCCGACCTGCCGCCCGGGAACGTGCTGGCCGAGCCGGCCGCGCGCAACACCGCGCCCTGCGTGGCCCTGGCGGCCGATGAGATCGAGCGGCGCGCGCCGGGGGCGGTGCAGGTCGTGCTGCCCTCCGATCACGTCATCCGGCCGCTGGAGGCCTTCCAGCGCACGCTCGCCGCTGCGGCCGAGGAGGCGGCGGCGGCCGGGACGCTGGTGATCTTCGGCGTGCGCCCGGACCACCCGGCCACGGGCTACGGCTACATCGAGGCGGGCGCGGTGCTCGGCACGCGCGCCGGGATCCCCGTGCACGCCGTGCAGCGCTTCGTCGAGAAGCCGGAGCGCGCGCGAGCCGAGGCCTTCCTGGCCGGCGGCCGACACCTGTGGAACTCCGGCATGTTCGTGTGGTCCACGGCCGCGATCCGCGCGGCCCTCGAGCGCCACGTGCCCGAGATCCCGCGCGGCCTGGCGCGCGTGCGCGCGGGAGCGGCCCTGGCGAGCGTCTATCCGGATCTCCCGAGCGTGGCCATCGACGTGGCCGTGCTGGAGAAGGCCGCCAACGTGCGCATGCTGCCGATCGACTACGCCTGGAACGACGTCGGCTCGTGGGCCGCCCTGCCCGAGATCCACGCGCGCGACGCGAGCGGGAACGTGCCCGTGCTCACCGGCGGCGCGCGGCTCGTGGCCGAGGACGCGCAGGACTGCCTCGCCTACGCCGAGGGCGACGAGGTCGTGGCCCTGGTCGGCGTGCGTGATCTCGTGGTCGTGCGCGCCGGCAACGCGACCCTGGTCTGCCCGCGCGAGCGCGCCCAGGACGTCAAGAAGATCGTCGAGCGCCTGGCGCGCGAGGCACCGCGCTTCCTCTGACCGCATGGGCGGCGTCCTGGCGATCGACTACGGGACGCGGAAGTGCGGCTTCGCCAGCACCGACGCGCTGCGCCTCGCACGCGAGCCCGGCCAGGTCCTGCGCCACGAGGGCCGCGAGGAGCTCGTGCTCGAGCACGTCGCGCGGCTCCTGGCCGAGCGCGACGTCGCGACCGTCGTCGTGGGCCTGCCGCTCGACCCGCAGGGCCGCCCCGGCCCCGCCGCCGAGCGCGCGCAGGCCTTCGTCGCGCGCCTGCGCGAGCGCTTCCCGGCGCTGGCGGTCGAGGTCCTGGACGAGCGCCTGACGACCAAGGAGGCCGAGGCCCGCCTGCGGGCCCTCGGACGCTCCGGCCGGGAGATCCGCGCCGAGCGGGACGCCTGGAGCGCCCTGGTCCTCCTGGAGGACTGGCTGAGCACCCACTGAGGGCCGGGAGGGGCTCCTGTGCTATGGTGTCCGCGCGTGAGAGGCCCGGGCGGCCGCTCCGGCCCCCGGGCCGGGGAGGAAAGTCCGGGCTCCTCGGGTCAGGGTGGTTGCTAGCGGCAACCGGTCGCGAGGCCAGGGAAAGTGCCACAGAGAACAGACCGCCTGTGCGGGCCTCGTGCCCGTACCGGCAAGGGTGAAACGGTGCGGTAAGAGCGCACCGCGGTCCTGGTGACAGGGCTGGCAGGGCAAACCCCACCCGGAGAAAGACCAAATAGGGGAGCGGGCGAAGACCCCGCCGAGCGCTCCCGGGTAGGTCGTTCGAGGTCGGGCGCGAGCCCGATCCCAGAGAAATGGCCGCCCCTCGCCGCGAGGCGAGGACAGAACCCGGCTTACAGGGCCTCTCACGCACTTCCTGCACCGATCGGCACCCCCAAACGGCTCCAGGCGGGTCGAGCGCCTGCCTGCGGAGCTGCCAACCACAATCCCTTGTGCCCCCCTGCCCGAATGACAACAAGGCCTTGACAGGGTGCCGATCCCGGAGAGAATCTTCCGCTTCGATTTCCGGCCGGCCAGCCCGGCCGCCCCCCCCGATTCCATGGAGTTCGTCTTCGTCACCCCCAGGGAGGTGGCGTTCCCCACCTGCACCCCCCAGGGGTTCCAGCCCTTCGCTGGCCCTGCGGAGGCCGAGCGGTTCCTGGACCGGGTGCGCGCCGAGGGCTTCTTCGTCGAGCGCGCCCGCGCCGAGCGCACCCCGGCCTGGAAGCAGCTCATCCCCTACTGCGTGGTCGCGGCCGAGGAGCGCGTGCTGCTGATGAAGCGTCGCGCCAAGGGCGGCGAGGCGCGCCTGCACGGAAAGCTCTCGATCGGCGTCGGCGGACACATCAACCCGATCGACGGCGCGGAAGGGACGGGGAGCGAGCTCTTGTCGCGCGCCGCGCGACGCGAGATCGAGGAAGAGCTCGAAGTTCGGGGTGAGTACGGGCTCACCTTGAGCGGTTACCTGAACGACGACTCGAATCCCGTCGGTGCCGTGCACCTCGGGCTCGTGTTCACGGCGAATCTGCCCCGTGCGCCCCGCATTCGCGAGGAAGACGTGCTAGAAGGACACATGGCCACCCCGGGAGAGCTGCGCGAGATCCAGCGCGGATCCGCGCGCGGAGAGAGCCTCGAGACCTGGAGCAGCCTGCTGATCCCTCACCTCGACCGCCTCCTCTCCGTAGAAGACGTCCGCCACCACGTCACCACCACCTGAGCCCATGACGACCAGCACCAAGAAGAACCGCGTCGACCCCGAGAGGCTCTACGACATGCTGCTCTCGGCGCGCACGGCGGAGGTCTGCACCGTCCATTTCAAGGACGGCCGCGTCATGCGCGGCGCGCTCGTCTTCAATCAATTCAAGGGCACGGGTCGGATCATCAACGTCGACGACGAGGTCTCGATCGACTTTCGCGTCGACGAGCTGCGCGATCTGAAGTTCTGAGCACCGCCGCGCGCGCTCAGGCACACGGCGGGTTCTCCCGGCCGGCAGACGGAGGATAGGCCGGCATCTCGCGCTCGAGGTCGACGTGGACCGCGTCCGCCACGCGGTTGATGTAGTTGAAGTAGGCCGTGACCTGGATGGCCTCGTGCACGGCCTCGTCCGTCAGCCCGGCTCGGCGCAGGGCCTGCGCGTCCTCGGCGCTCATGTGCGCGGGGGTCAGGGTGAGCTTCTCGGCGTAGGCGCACAGGGCACGGTCGACCTCCGGGAGCTCCGCCTCGCGCCAGTCGCGAGCCAGGCGTGCCAGCCAGGCCTCGCGCTCGGCCGCGCTCAGGTCGTGGACCTCGTCCCGGAGGTCCGCCAGGTGCGCGTGCAGTCAGTAGTGGCAGTCGTTGGCGCGACTGACGACGACCGCCAGCATCTCGCGCTGGCGCCGCGCCAGCGCGCCGGGCGCGAGCATCACGCGCTGGTAGAGGGCGAGCGAGGCCTCCAGCGTGTCCGGCGCCAGGCTCATCGCGCGCACGATCTGGAAGACCCGCCCAGCGCGACGCACGGCTGCGTCGTAGATGCGCCTGAGCGTGCCGCTCGCCTGCTCCGGGTCGATCGTGCGGATCCACATCGTCAGCGTCCTCCCTCGGGGCCGAGGCTCTCGATCGCGCGCCGCTCGGGCGCGGTGCGCGCCCGCGGGTAGTAGGCGGCCAGGGCCCGGCGCGCGGCGTGGTCGCCGATGTTCACGAGCGCATCCACCGCAGCACGGCGCAGGTGGAAGGACGGCTCCTCGAGCAGCTTGGCGAGCAAGCGCGAGCTCTCGGCGCGCTCGCGCGCCTGTCGCCCGAGGCCGAGGGCGGCCACGGCGCGCGCCGTGGGCGCGTAGCTGCGATCGGCGGCGATGCGCCGCAGCTCGACCGGCACGCGCGGATCGGGCAGCTCGGCGAAGCCGCCGAGCAGGAGCGTGGCCAGCACATCGTGCGGGGACTGCTGTTCCAGGGCAGCGGCGTAGAACTCGAAGGCGCGCGGCGGATCGGCGTGGGCCAGCAGGCTCGCCGCAGCGGACATCACCTGGTAGCTCGGGCCGGCGTAGAAGGCCTCCTCGGCCAGGCTCGAGAGCCCCGCGTCGGGTCCGAGGAAGCACAGGGCCCGCAGCGCGGCCGCGCGCACGCGCACGGCCTCGTCTCCCAGGGCCGCACGGCACAAGGCCTCGCGCGCCCCGTCCGCGCGCACGCCGGCCAGCGCGGTGGCCGCGTCGGCCCGCACCCAGGCGGAGCCGTCCGAGGCCAGGCGCGCGAGCAGCTCGCCGGCCGCCTCGGCGGCCCCGGGCGCCCGCACGGCGCCGGCGAAGCGCCCCAGGGCCAGGACGGCCTCGCGGCGCGCGTTCACATCGGCGCACAGGCGCGCCAGGGCCAGCCACTCCTCGAAGGGCTTGTCCTCGCGCACGACCTTGGGGATCCAGCCGTGAGCGTCGAAACGCACGTAGAGCGGACGCTCGGGCGCGGCCAGCTCGAAGCGCTCGCTGCGCTCGTCCAGCTCCAGCCGGACGCGACGCGCGCCCGCGCCATCGCACAGCTCGACCTCGACCGGCACGGCGAAGACCTCGGGCGTGCCCCCCACCGGCTCCTGGATCTGCTCGACCGCCAGGCGCACGACCTCGGCGCGCTCGTCCCACTCCCAGGCCAGGGCGAACTCGGGGAAGCCCGGGCGCAGGAACCACTGCTCGAAGAAGGACGCGAGGTCGCGTCCGGAGCTCTGCTCGAGCGCCCGGCGCAGGTCCTCGGTCACGACCGAGCGCCCGCGGCTCGCGGCAACGTAGGCCCGGATCCCGGCGCGGAAGTCGGCCTCGCCCAGCACGAAGCGCAGGAGGTGCAGGCGCACGGCCGCGCCCTGGTACGGGCGCGCGTCGAACACGTCGTCCGGCTCCTTCCACACGTTCCACACGATCGGGCGCCGCGCCGCGCCGACGTCCACGGCCAGGTAGGCCCGCTGCACCTCCTGCAACTCGGCGCGGAACTCGTCCACGCCGCGCGAGGCCTCCAGGTACAGCAGCGTCAGGTAGGTGGCGAAGCCCTCGTTCAGCCACAGGTGCGACCAGTCGGCGCAGGTGAACAGGTTGCCGAACCACTGGTGTGCCGCCTCGTGCGCCACGAGGTGCACCGGCGAGACGTCGCGGTGCCCGCGCGCGTCCGACAGGAGCAGCGGCGTCATCGTGGTGGCGGAGATGTTCTCCATCCCGCCCCAGGGGAAGTTGTCGGCCGCCGCCTGGCTGTACTTGGCGTACGGGTAGGGCAGGTCCGTGAGCTCGGCGAGGAAGGCCAGGATCTCGTCGGTCTCGTCGAAGGTCGGGCCCAGCCACTCGGCCAGGTGCGGCTCGGCGGCGAAGTAGAGCGGCACGTCGCCGGCCCGGCCCTCCGCGACCACCATCTCGCCGGCGACGAGTCCCAGCAGGTAGGTCGGGTGCGGGAAGTCCATGCGCCAGTGCTCGCGCTTGCGTCCGCCGGCCAGCTCGCTGGTCACGAGCACGCCCGAGGCGAGCGAGCGCCAGCCAGCTGGGAGGTCGAGCAGGAGCTCGCTCGTGGCGCGCTCGCCCGGCTCGTCGAAGCACGGAAACCAGCCGCGGTTCTCCTGCGACTGCCCGTGCGAGAAGACCATCGTCGGCCCGCTGCCGTCGGGGCGCTCGCCCGAGAACCACAGGCCGCGCTCGGGCCGGCCCGCGTAGCGGATGTGGAGCTCGGTCCGCTGGCCGCCCGCGAGCGGTTCCGGGAGGCGCACGCGCAGCCCGCCCGGCGGCCGCTCGAAGGTCAGCGCGCGCCCGGTCGCGTCGCGCACGTCCTGCACCTCGAGGCCGGCCAGGTCGAGCTCGACCCAGCGCAGGGCCGCGCGCTCCGGCAGGGCCTCCAGGCTGACGCGGCACTCGCCGCGCAGCGCGCGCTCCTCCGGCAGGAGCTCGAGCTCGATCCGGTACGCGAGCACGTCGTACGGGCACGGGCGCGGCGCATGCGCACGCAGCTCGGGGAAGGGCTGGGCCGGGCGCGTCCCGCGGCTGGCCACGCAGGCCAGCGCGAGGGACGCCAGCACGAGGGCCGGGCCGAGGAGCTTCCGCGCTCGCATGGGGCGCGGATGCTAGCCGATCGAAGATCGGCCGCGGGTTCCGCCGTCGGCGTGACGGCACCGCTTCACCGGGCGGGCAGGGCCGGTGAGGCGCTGCACGGATTCCGGGGACGCCCGGCGCCGCTCTTCCGCTGCCCGCCACCCCGCTGCCCCACATCCGCGCCGTATGCTCCCCACGCCTCCATGGACTTCCTGCTCGAGTGCCTCGGCTTCCCACCCAGCACGGACCTCGCCGCGCTGGCCGCGCGCATCCGGCGCGAGGGCGAGCCCGTGGCCCTGCGCGGGCCGCGCGGCGAGCATCTGCGCATGCCCTTCCCGGGGCGACTCGAGGTGCGCCTGGACCGCGAGGAGGACGCCACGCACGACTCGCTGTGGCCCTGCTTCGAGTCCACGCGCCGCCTGCGCGTCGCGCTCGAGCACCTCGAGCCCCTGCCGGACTCGCCCTTCGACGTGCTCCTCACCGGCCGCGCGAACCCGCCGCTCCCGGGCGATCCCGAGGGCACACGCTCCGAGGACGAGTTCCGCCTGGCGGCCTGCCTGTGGGACGCGCGCAAGCTGCCGCGCCGCCTCCCGCGGGGTCACGTGCTGGCCGTGAGCCTGGCGGGCTTCGCGCTCGACGTCGGCCACGTCGGGCCGGAGCCCGGGGGCCTGGCGGGACGTGGCGAGGGCACGATCCTGCGTCCGCTCGCGGGCACGGACGCGCCGGGCGGCTGCATGGAGCTCTCGCTCGTCGTGCAGGCGATCCACCACCTCGAGAATCCGATCACGCGCGAGCGCATCGAGCTGGTCGAGGCGGCCGCGCCCGGGCGGCCGCTCGACCTGTTCCTCTCGCGCTGGCAGCTCGCGGCCCAGGGCCTGCCGGCGCCACGCCCGGGCTGGCGACTGGAGGGCACGTTCCTGCTCACCGGGCGCGTGGCGGGTGGTCTGCCGGTGCGACGCACGGAACTCTGACGCGCCCGCGGCGGGCGGCACGGCCTTTCCGACACCCCGGGGGTGCGCGCCGGCGTTGCCGCCCCTCCCGCGAGTCCGTACCCTCGTCCCCCGTTCGCGTGCGTCGGACCCTGAGTACCTCCTGACCCTGAACGGGAGAGGGCATGTCCCAAGACAAGCAGCAGTGGGGAACCCGCCTGGGAGTGATCCTGGCGGTCTCCGGATCGGCCGTGGGCCTGGGGAACTTCCTGCGCTTCCCCGGCCAGGCGGCGGCCAACGGCGGCGGGGCCTTCATGATCCCGTACTTCTGCGCGCTGCTGTTCCTGGGGATCCCGATCGGCTGGGCCGAGTGGACCATGGGCCGCTACGGCGGCCGCAAGGGCTTCCACTCGGCGCCCTCGATCCTGGGCGTGATCGGGGGCGGGCGCATCGCGCGCTACCTGGGCGTGATCGGGGTCCTGATCCCGCTGGCCGTGTCGTTCTACTACACCTACATCGAGGCCTGGTGCCTGATGTACTGCTGGGAGTACCTGAGCGGCGGCCTCGGGATCGACATGGCCGCGCCGATCGCCGAGCAGACGGCCGTCGCTTCGGCCTACTACGACACCTACACGGGCCGCCTGGCGAACGGCGTGCTGACGGGCGAGTCGTACCAGACGCTCGTCTTCTGGGTGATCACCTTCTCGGTGAACATCTGGCTGGTCTTCCGCGGGATCTCGAAGGGCATCGAGAAGTTCTGCTCCTTCGCGATGCCGGCCATGGCGGTGTGCGCGGCGGTCGTGCTCGTGCGCGTGCTGACCCTGGGCACGCCCGACCCGGCTGCGCCCGACCAGAACGTGCTCAACGGCCTCGGCTACATGTGGAACCCCGAGTTCGAGGCCCTGAAGAACCCCCAGACCTGGCTGGCCGCGGCCGGGCAGATCTTCTTCAGCCTCTCGGTCGGCTTCGGCGTGATCATCAACTACGCCTCCTACATGCGTCGCAAGGACGATGTGGTGCTCTCCGGCCTGACCGCCTCGGCCACCAACGAGCTGTTCGAGGTCGGCTTCGGCGGCCTGATCACGCTCACGGCGGCCTTCGTGTTCCTGGGCCTCTCGGGCATGACCGCGGCCGTGGCCGGCGGGACCTTCGGCCTGGGCTTCAACACCCTGCCGGTGGTGTTCGCGCACATGGGCTCCTTCGGCAACGTGATCGGCGCGGTGTGGTTCTTCATGCTGTTCCTGGCGGCGATCACGAGCTCGATCTCGATGTACCAGCCGTCGCTGGCCTTCCTGCAGGAGTCCCTGGGCTGGTCGCGCCAGCGCGCCACGACGCTGATGGTCTCGATCTGCGTCTTCGGCTCCTTCCTGGTGATGTACTTCAGCCGCGGAGGCATCTTCTGGGGCACGATCGACGACTGGGTCGGGACCTTCCTGATCTTCGTCCTGGCCATGGTCGAGATCATCTGCTTCAGCTGGGTCTTCGGGCTCGACCGCGGCCTGAAGGAGGCCCACGAGGGCGCGCGCATCCGCATCCCGGCCTTCTACCGCTTCGTGATGCGCTTCGTGGCCCCGCTGTACCTCCTGATCGTGTTCGCGGCCTTCTGCAAGCAGAACCTGGGCGACTGGGTGCAGGCCGTGCTCGACGAGCCGCTCAAGCAGGGCGCCCTGGGCCTGGTCCTGGCCGTGACGGCCCTGCTGGTCCTGTGCACCTGGATCGGCGAGAAGCGCTGGCGCGCCGCCGGCCTCGACCTCGACGGACGCGAGGAGCCCCGCGACGGGGCCGCCGCGCAGAAAGGAGCGACGCGATGACTGCCGCCGGCTGGATCTTCATGCTCTGTTCCCTCGCCTTCGTGTGGGGCCTGACGCTGTGGTGCTACCGCAAGATCCTCACGGCGCCCGAGCCCCCCGCCGAGGAAGTCGAGCACTTCCACAGCGCCTGATCCGTCCCCCCGCACCATGACCGCCACCGCGACGCGCCCCATCACCCCCATCGACCTCGTCGCCGAGCGGGCCGAGCTCGGCCCCGCCCTCGACGATGCCGTGCTACGCACGCTCGCCTCCGGCAAGTACGTGCTCGGGCCGGAGGTCGAGAAGCTCGAGCAGGACTTCGCGCGCCTGCACGGCGTAAAGCACGGCATCGGCCTCGCGACCGGCACGGACGCGCTGTGGCTGGGGCTCCTGGCGCTGGGGGTCGAGCCCGGCGACCACGTGGTCACGACGCCCTTCACCTTCTTCGCCTCGGCCGCCTCGATCGCCCTGGTCGGCGCCCGGCCCGTGCTGGCGGACGTCGATCCCGACACGGCCCTGCTCGACCCGGCCGCGGCCGAGCGCGCGCTCGACGGGCGCACGACCTGCCTGCTGCCGGTGCACCTCTACGGGCAGCTCGCCGACGTGCGCGCCTTCCGGAGCCTGGCCGACCGGCGCGGGCTGCGCCTGCTGGAGGACGGGGCCCAGGCCCACGGCGCGCGCCGCGACGGCGAGGCCTGCGGGACGCTGGGCGACGCGGGCACGTTCTCGTTCTACGTCACGAAGAACCTGGGCGCCGCGGGCGAGGGCGGGATGGTGCTGACGCAGAAGGACGACGTGGCCCTGGCGCTGCGGCACCTGCGCGACCACGGCTCGCCGCAGAAGTACGTGCACGCCCGCATCGGCACGAACTCGCGCCTGCAATCCCTGCAGGCGGCGATCCTGAACGTGAAGCTGCCCCACCTCGAGCGCTGGAACGCGCGCCGGCGCGAGCTGGCCGCGCGCTACGACGCGGCCTTCGCCGGCAGCCGCACGGTCGTGCCCCTGGCCAGGGCCCCGGGCGCGACCCACGCCTTCCACCAGTACACCGTGCGGATCCGCGGCGGACGCACGCGCGACCAGGTCCTGGCGGGCCTGGCGGAGCAGCAGATCTTCGCCGCCGTGCACTACCCGTCGCCCGTGCACCTGCAGGAGGCCGCGCGCCCCTGGGGCTACGGTCCGGGCGACTTCCCGCACGCCGAGGCGCTCGCGCGCGAGGTGCTGTGCCTGCCGATCCACCCGTTCCTCACCCCGGGCGAGGTCGAGCGCGTGGCCGAGCGCGTGCTCGCGCTCGCGCTGGAGTAATCCTTTCCCTCCGGACGGCGTCGGGGCGTGGGCCGATAAAGCCTGCCCCGTGTCCACCTCGAGCCCCGATCCCTCCCCGCCCGCCACGCCGGAGGCGTCCCTGCGGCGGCCGCTCCTGGGGCTCGCCAGCCTGGTCCTGTTCCCCCACGACGTGGCCTCGCTGGACGCCTTCGCGCCCGAGGACCTGCGCGCGCTGGCGCGCATGAACGCGCTCGACGGTCAGGTCGTGGCGGTGCCGCTACGCGCGCCGCCGGGCGCGGGGAGCCCGCCCGGAGAGCGCTACCACCCGGTCGGGACGCTGGCGCGCGTGCTGTCGCGCACGGCCCTGGCGGGCGGCGGCCTGCGGCTCTCGCTGCAGGGCCTCCGGCGCGTCGCCCTGGGCCCGGTCGAGCCGGGCGAGGGCTGCTACTGGTCGGCCTGCGCGCGCGTCGAGCCGCCCTGCGACGATGCGGCCCAGCGCACGCACGAGCGCGCGCGACTCGCCAGCCTGCTGACGGCCCTGGCGGAGTCCGACGAGGCCACGTCGGGCGAGCTGGCGGGCATGATCGCGCTCTACGGCGAGGACGACGAGCGCATCACGGACCTCCTGGCGGCGCTCCTGCCGCTGGCGCAGCGCGAGCGCGCCTGGCTGCTGTGCGAGCCCTCGCCGCTGGCGCGCGCCCGGCAGCTCGTGCGCCACCTGGAGGGTGCGCTGGTGCGCGCGCGCGCCGCGAGCGCCCTCGACGGACGCGTGGCCGAGCGCCTGCGGCGGCGCTTCCTGCGCGCCAAGCTGGCCGAGCTCAAGGTCGAGCTGGGCGAGCCCTCGGCCCAGGAGCTCGAGGTGGCGCGCCTGGAGGAGCGCATCGCCTCGGTCCCGCTCTCCGCCGAGGCGCGCCAGTCCGCGCAGCGCGAGCTGGAGCACCTGCGGCGCGCGGCCAGCTCCTCGCCCGGCGCCGCCCGGCGGCGGGCCTACCTCGAGTGGATGCTCGACCTGCCCTGGGAACCGCCCGCGCCCCCGGGCGAGGGCATCGAGTTCGAGCGCGTGGCCGAGCGTCTCTCCGAGAGCCACACCGGGCTGGCCGACGTCAAGCGCCGCATCGCCGAGTTCCTGGCGGTGCGCCAGCTCGGCGGTGGCGCGCGCGGGACGGTGCTGTGCTTCCTCGGCCCGCCCGGCACGGGCAAGTCGAGCATGGGCCGCGCCGTGGCCAGCGCCCTGGGGCGACCGCTGCTCTCGATCCCGGTCGGCACGATCACGCACGAGCGCGAGCTCGTCGGCCTGCCGCACGAGCGCTCGAGCGGCGCGCCGGGCGCGATCCTGGCCGGCCTGCACCGCCTCGGCAAGGCCGACCCGGTCATCCTGCTGGACGAGATCGACAAGCTCTCCTTCGGCGGCGAGGGCCACGCGGCCGGGGCGCTCCTGTCGCTGCTCGATCCCGAGCAGAACGGCGAGTTCCTCGACCAGTACCTGGGCGTCCCCTTCGACCTCTCGCACTGCCTGTTCCTGGCCACGGCCACGGACGCCGCCCCGATCCCGGAGGCGCTGCTGGACCGCATGGAGACGATCGAGTTCGCCGGTTACAGCGAGCCGGAGAAGTTCGAGATCGCGAAGAAGCACCTCCTGCGCCGGGCGCGCGAGTACGCCGGCCTCACGGCACGCCAGCTCGCGGTCACGCCGGGCGCGCTGCGCGCCCTGATCCGCGGCTACACCGAGGAAGCCGGCGTGCGCCAGCTCCAGCGGCACCTGATCGCACTGGCTCGCAAGGCCGCGGTCGAGGCCGTGCGCGGCGGAGAGCCGCTGCGCGTGCGCAAGGCCGACCTGACATTGCACCTCGGCCCGCGCACGGTCGAGGAGGACCTGCGCGTGCGGCGTCCGGCCATCGGCGTCACGACCGGCCTGGCCTGGACCTCGGCCGGGGGCTCGCTGCTCCCGATCGAGGTCATCTCCATGCCCGGGGTCGGCCGGCTGACCCTGACGGGCTCGCTGGGGGAGGTCCTGCGCGAATCCGTGCAGACGGCGGTATCCTACGTGCGGACCTTCTGCTCCCACCTCGGGCTCGAGGCCGACGTGCTCGACAACATCGACCTGCACTTGCACCTGCCAGCGGCCGCCACGCCGAAGGACGGCCCCTCGGCCGGCGTGGCGATCGCGGTGGCGATCGTGTCGCTGCTCACGCGCACCCCGGCGCGCCACGACGTGGCCATGACCGGCGAGATGTCGCTGCTCGGCCAGGTGCTGGGCGTGGGCGGCATCCGCGAGAAGCTGCTGGCGGCGATCCGCGCGGGCGTTCCGGAGGTGATCCTGCCGCGCCGCAACGCCGAGGACTGCCTGCGCCTCGACCCCGAGATCCGCCGCCGCGTGCGCATCGCGCTGATCGACGACGTGCGCGAGGCCTTCGACATCGCGCTCTCCGAGCCCGCCGCGTTCGAGCCCGCGCTGACGCTGGAGAGCAGCCCGCGGCGCCGCGCGGCGCGGGGGAAGCGCAATGCCGGCTGAGCGCGCCCGGCAAGCCCGGCGGCGCCTGCTGGGCGCCGGGACAGCCCTGCTCGCGCTCGCCTGCCTGAGCCTGGACGCGAATGCGCAGCGTGGCGGCCGCGGCGGCCGGGGCGGACGCGGCGGTGGACGACCCTCGAACCCGGAGCGCGGAGCGGGCGAGGCTCCGGCGGCCCCCGAGGTGAAGGAGTTCCTGCCGGGCTTCGACGAGACCCCCAAGGCGCCGGCCAAGCCCACCCCCAAGCCCCCGACCAAGCCGGCCCAGCCCCCGCCGCTGGATCCGATGGCCGAGGCAGCCGCGATCACGGCCCTGGCGGACCGCCAGGCGCGCCAGGCCGAGGCCGAGGAACGCCTGCTCGCCGAGCACTTCCGGCTGTGCGACCTGGACGCGAACGGCTGGCTCTCCTTGCGCGAGGCCGAGAGCACCCTGGCCCTGGACCGCGGCGAGTACCGGCGCATCGACGCGAACCAGGACGGCCGCCTGGACGCGGGCGAGTTCTCGCGCGAGCGAAGCTCCCTGTTCGCGCGCCTCGGAGCCCTGCCGGAGGCCGGCCCGCCGC
>DASVAP010000292.1:0-39222 GCA_036376275.1 Planctomycetota bacterium
CACCGCCTGGCGCAGCCGCGGCAGGTCCGCGTCCAGGATGTGCCGCCGGTCCGCCCGCAGGTGACAGGTGATCCCCTGCGCCCCGGCCCGCTCGGCCAGCAGCGCCCACTCGACCGGGTCCGGCCGCACCCCCCGCCGCGCCTGCCGCACGGTCGCCACGTGGTCCACGTTGACGTGCAGGCGGGGCATTTCGCCCGAGGATACGCCCGGGAAGGAGGGTTGCGAATCTTGGGGGTGGGGGAAGTCGAGCGGGGCAAGAAGGGCAGTGCGGAAGCTCCTGGTGTCGCCCGGGGCCCACGTCGAAGAGGACCACGGGCTCCGGCAGCACGGGTTGGGTCCGGTGCCGGTCGATGGCCGCGCCCCGCCAGCCTGGCTACCCTGACACGCCTTGCGATCGGCGCTAGGCCGACCGAGGCAGGGAATGTCGAAGGCCGCCGTGTACCTGGAAACCAGCCTGATCGGCTACGCCACATCCCGACCCAGCCGGGATCTGGTCGTGGCTGGACACCAGCAGGTCACGCGGGAGTGGTTCGCCGTTCGTGCGCAAGCCTACGAGCTGTTTATCTCGCAGCTCGTGGTGGTGGAGGCAGCCGGGGGCGATGTCGAAGCGGCGCGTGAGCGAGGCGCCTTTCTCGAGGGAATCCCCCGGCTCCAGGTCACCGACGCCGCCGGCACGCTTGCGGCCAGGCTCGTTGCGAGCGGGGCCGTCCCCCGGCAAGCGGGGGAGGATGCCCTCCACATCGCCGTCGCGACGGTCCATGGAGTAGACTTCCTGCTCACGTGGAACTGCAAGCACATCGCGAATGCAGCCATGCGACAGGCCATCGAGCGTGTGTGCAGAGAAGCAGGCTACGAGCCGCCCGTGATCTGCACGCCCGAGGAGCTGATGAATGACGAACGTCCCCGATGACGAGATCGTCGAGGAGATCCGACGGCGGCGGCAGGCTCACGCCGAGTCTTTCGACTTCGATCTCAGGAGAATCACGGAGGACATGCAGCGCCGCGAACGCGAGTCGGGTGCGCAAATCGTCCAGCGTCCGCCGCGCAAGCCACTGACGCTACCGAAGCGATCGTCGGCCTGACGGGGTCCACGTCGGAGCGTTTGGACCGACGCGAATGTACCGGATACCAGCTGGACTCGACCTCTCTCGTGTGGTCGGGCAGTTCACGACGCTAGGCAACTGCTCGACAACGCCTTGCAGTTCACGTCGCGGAGCCGAGGTCGTCCGGCCGCTCGATCCGGCGTAGCTCCGGGAACAGCAGCGCCCACGCGACCGTGACCACGATCGCGGCGCAGCCGCCGAGCACGACCGCCGGGACGGTGCCGAACCAGGCGGCGGTCAGGCCGGACTCCAGCTCGCCGAGCTCGTTCGAGGCGCCGATGAAGACCAGGTTGACGGCGGCGACGCGGCCGCGCATCGGGGGCGGGGTGCGGAGCTGGACGATCGTGTGGCGGATGACGACGCTGACCATGTCGGCGGCGCCGAGCACGACCAGGGCGAGCAGCGAGAGCGCGAAGTGGCGCGAGAGGCCGAAGACGATCGTGGCCAGGCCGAAGAGCGCCACGCAGGCGAACATGCGCCGGCCGGCGTGGCGCTGGATCGGGCGGAAGGCGAGCAGGAGGCCGACCAGGCCCGCGCCGACGCCGGGGGCGGCGCGCAGCAGGCCGAGGCCGTCGGCGCCGACCCCCAGGATGTCCCGGGCGAAGATCGGCATCAGGGCCGTGGCGCCGCCCAGCAGCACGGCGAAGAGGTCGAGCGAGATCGCGCCCAGGATCAGCGGCTGCCGGCGCACGTAGGTGAGGCCGGCCAGCAGCCGTCCGAGGCCGCCGGTCGTGGCGCGCTCCTCCGAGCGCAGGCGCAGGCGCAGCACGAGCAGCAGCGAGACGAGCACCAGCCCGCCCGCGCTCAGGTAGGCCGCGCGCGGGCCGCCGAGGTCGATCAGGTACCCCCCCAGGGCCGGCCCGCCGATCATCGCGACCTGGAAGTTGGCCGAGCTCCAGGCCACGGCGCGCTGGAAGTCGCGCGGCGCGACCAGCGCCGGCAGGAGCGCCTGCCCGGCCGGCCCCCAGAAGGCGCGCGCGGCGCCGAGCAGCGCCAGCACGGCATAGATCGGCCCGATGCCGAGCTCCGGCCGCGCGGCGACCCACCCCAGGAGAAGGGTGCCGACGAGGTACACGAGGTGGCAGCCGGCCAGGACCTTGCGCCGGTCGTGCCGGTCGGCGACGTCGCCCGAGATCGGGGCGAAGAGCGCGACGGTCGCGAACTGCGCCAGCCCCGTGAAGCCGAGCGCGAGCGCGCTCCCCGTGCGCTCGTAGACCTGCCAGCCGACCGCCACCGTGACCACCTGCGAGCCGGCCACGGCGCAGAAGCGCGAGGCGAGGTAGGCGCCCAGCGTCCCTTGCCGCAGCAGGTCCAGCGCGCCGGTGGGGGGCTCGGGCTCGCTCGCGGCGGTGAGGGGCTCCAAGCGCGGCATGGTGGGGATGGGCGCGGGGCCGGGCAAGGCGGGGGTGCGCGGGAGCCGGGGCCGGCGCTCGGGGGGCAGGCTGGAGCCCGGGGGGCCCGTGCGCCACACTGGCGCGGTGCGCGTGATCGCGGGCGAGCTCGGCGGCCGGCGGCTGAAGGCCCCGGAGGGAGAGGGCACGCGCCCCATGCTCGACCGGGTGCGCGAGGCGCTGTTCTCCACGCTCCAGCCCTGGATGGAAGGCGCATTCGTGCTGGACCTGTTCGCCGGCAGCGGGGCGCTCGGCATCGAGGCGCTCTCGCGCGGTGCGCGGCGCGTGCGCTTCGTCGAGCGCGCGCCCCAGGCCCAGGCCTGCCTGGCGGACAACGTGGCCGAGCTGGGGCTCGAGGCGGTGACGGAGCTCGTGCGCGGCGACGCCCTGCACCCCGGCACCTGGGGCGAGCGCGCTCCGGACGTCGTGTTCCTCGACTCGCCCTACCCGCTGCTCGACGAGCTGCGCTCGCGCCAGGCGCTCTTCCAGGCGCTCCGGTTGCTGGTGACGCGCCTCGCGCCGGAGGGCGTGCTGGTCTTCCATGCGCCCCAGCGCGCGGTGCAGGCCAGCGAGCTCGGCAAGGGCCTGGTCGTGCGCGAGCGCGTCTACGGCTCGAACTCGCTGTGGTACGTGCAGCGCGAGGAGCCGGAGCCGCCGGCCGCCGGGGGCGCCGAGCAGTGAGCGCGCGCGAGGGCCGGCTGCTGCTCGCGGGCGCGCTCGTCCCCGGGCGCGTCGTCTTCGAGCACGGCCGCATCGTCACCGTCGAGCGCCTGGCGGGCCTGGCCGAGGACGTTCCGGTGGTGGCCCCGGGCCTGATCGACCTGCACGTGCACGGCTACGCCGGGCGCGGGCCGGAGGAGGACCTGGCGGGCCTCTCGCGCGCCCTGGCGGCGGTGGGGACGACCGCCTACCTGCCGACGCTCTTCCCCGACGCGCCCGCGCGCCTCGGGATCCTCGCCGAATCGATCTGGCGCCGCCGGGGCGAGGCCGAGGGCGGCGCGCGCGTGCTCGGCCTGCACCTCGAGGGGCCCTTCGTGAACCCGAAGAAGGCCGGCGGCCTGCCGCCGGACCGGCTGCACGCGCCCTCGCCGGCGGCGCTGAAGGCCCTGCTCGGCTCCGCGAGCGCCGACGGACGCGGGATCCGCCAGGTGACGGTCGCGCCGGAGCTCCCCGGCTCGCCGGAGCTCGTCACCGAGCTCGTGAAGCTCGGCGTGCGCGTCTCGCTGGGCCACAGCGCCGCCACGGCGGCCGAGGCCGCGCGCGCCGCCGAGCGCGGGGCGCGCGGCGCGACGCACCTCTTCAACGCGATGGGCGCGATCCACCACCGCGAGGCGACCCTGGCGAGCTTCGCCCTGGCCCACGACGCGCTGGTGGCCGAGATCATCGGCGACCTCGTGCACGTCGGGCCCGAGGCCTTCCGCATCGCCCACCGCGCGCGCGGGACGCTCGGCCTGGCGCTCGTCAGCGACGCCCTGAAGGGTGCCGGGACCCCCGAGGCCGAGTTCGAGTCCCACGGGCGTCGCTGCCGGATCAGGGACGGCGCGATCTGGCTGGTCGAGGACGACCCCGGGGCGCCCGCGCGCCTGACGGGGGCCGAGGCCTGCCAGCTCGAGGCCGTGCGGCGCCTGGTGCGCGCGAACGTGCTGGGCCTGCCCGAGGCCCTGACCATGGCCAGCGAGAGCCCGGCGCGGGCCCTGGGCCTCGAGGCCGAGCTCGGCCGGCTCGTCCCCGGGGCGCGCGCCGACCTCCTGGTCCTCGACCCGCGCACCCTGGCGCTGCGCGAGGTGCTGCTGGGCGGCGAGCGCTCGGGCTCGTCCCCGGAGCGCGATCCGCGCGCGGCCCTCTGACTCTTGCTCCGGCTCCGCCCTCCAGGAAAGCCCTTCCCGCGCCGATAGGCGGGACGTGCAGACGGTCCTGATCGCCTTCCTGCTGGCCGCGGCGCAGCGCGCCGAGGCCGACGGGACGCCCGCCTGGCCCGCCGGGACGGCGACGATCCCGGCCCTGCGCCTGGAGGAGCTGCGCGCGCAGCCGGCGCGCTTCCTCGGGCAGGAGGTGCGCTTCGTGCTGCAGGTGCGCGGGCTGGCGGAGGAGTGGGAGCCGTTCCTCTCGCGCTTCGAGCCGACGCGCTGGCTGGCGCTGGAGGGCTGGCCGGACGAGCTCTTCACCTGGAACGCGCGCGTCTTCGAGGCGCCCGTCGGGCGGCTGTTCGTGCGCCGTGGCGGCGGCTTCGAGCCGCTGGCACGCCGTGCGCGCGCCCACCAGCGTCTCGAGGTGCGCGCGCGGGTGCGCGAGGTCTTCCAGGGCGAGCCCTGGCTCGAGGTGCTCGAGCTCGTGCCGCTCGAGGGCGAGGTCGGCGAGGGCACGATCCTGCACGTGACGCGCGCGCGCGAGCTGGCGGCCGAGAAGAGCTACGCCCTGGCGCTGGAGCAGTACGAGCGCGCGCGCGCGGCCCCGCTGCCGCCGCACGCCCTGACCGCGCTGCTGGTGGAGATCCGCGCGACCGAGGAAGCGCGGGCCGGCGTGAAGCGCTGATCCCCCCGGGGCCGCCAGGCTCCGGCCGGGCTCCTCCCCTCTTCCTCTCCGCGCCCTCCGCGTCTTCGCTCCGCGTCTCCGCGCTCCTCCGATTCCGGTCCGAAGAGAAGAAGAGCGCGGAGACGCGGAGGGAAGACGCGGAGGGCGCGGAGACGGAGCAAGAAGGGGGCAGAGGGAAGGCCAGGCCGGAGCCTGGCGGTCCCGGGGGGAGAGGAAAGAGCCGGAAACGTGCAGCGCTCCGGCACGCCAGGGAGAAGAGTGGGCGTCCCGGTCAGGTCCCCATGCTCACCCTCGCCCTCCTCCTCGCGTCCCTGCTCCTCGGCGGCGAGCGCGGCGCTCGCCAGGAGACGCCGCTCCCCGGCGCCGATGCGCGCAAGCTGCGCGCGGCCTTCACGGAGGCCCTGGCCTCGAGCGATCCGCGCGACTGGAAGCCGTGCCTCGCGCTGGTCGAGACGCTCGAGGCGAAGCACGGGCGCGCGGCCCTGCTCGCGCTCGCCGCCGAGGGACCGGAGCTCCCGCGCGGCGAGCCAAAGCCGCGCAAGGTCGGCAAGAAGAAGGAGGCGTACACGCAGATCGACCAGGTCACGGTCGGCTTCGCCTTCGAGCACGACGGACGCGTCTTCCGCTACGCCCTCGACCTGCCGCGCAAGTACGACGGGGAGCAGCGCCACGGGCTCCTGATCGACCCCGGGCACGGCACCGGCAAGGACAAGGACGACCGCGGCAAGGCCGATTTCCTGCCCTTCTTCCGCGGTCAGGCCGACGCGGCCGGCCTCGCGGACTGGATCGTGGCGCGCACCGAGATCGTCGAGCAGGTCGGGGCCGACGGCAGGCTCGGCGCGAGGCCTGAGGACGAGGTCGCGGCGATCTTCGCCGCCTTCCGGCGCGACGTCCTGACGCGCTTCGCGGTCGATCCGGCGCGCGTCGTCGTCGCCGGGCTCTCGCAGACCGGCTTCTGGTCCTGGTACCTCGGGCGCGAGCTGGCGGACCGGCTGGCGGGCATCGTGCCGATGGGGGCGGTCACGTGGGAGATCGATCCGGCCCTCGGCAACCTGCTGAACCTGCCGACCTTCGTGATCCACGGCGCGAACGATCCGATCTGCAAGGTCGAGCCGGTGCGCGCGACGACGAAGCGCATGCAGGAGCTGGGCCTGCCGGTGAAGTACCTCGAGCTGGCCGAGGCGGCGCACGACGTCGGTACGTGGGGGTACCTGGGCGAGGGCCTCGAGTGGGTCGTCGCGCAGCCGCGCGAGCGCGCCCCGAAGCACGTGCTGAAGTCCCTCGGCACGCTGGCCAATCCCTGGGCCCACTGGCTGCGCGTCGAGCGCCTCGCCCGCGAGACCGACGGGCGCGCGTCCAGCCCGCCGGGTGGCCACGTCGAGGCGCGCATCGAGGGCCAGCGCATCACGCTCGAGAGCCGCGGCGTCGAGGCCCTCTCGCTGTGGCTCACGCCGGAGCTGGTCGACCTCGAGCAGGAGCTCGTCGTGACCTGGAACGGCAAGGAAGCCTCCCGCGGCAAGCCGGAGCGCAGCGCCCGCGTCGCCTTCGAGGCCGCGCTCGAGCGCTGCGACTGGCAGTTCCTGCCCGAGGCGCGAGTGGAGCTGCGGTAGGCCCCTCGGCGGGGCGCTGGAGGATCCGGTCGGCGAGGATCCGCCGCGGATGGCGGTCCCGGAGCGCCCACGACGTTCTTCACTCGCGGGGCTCGGAAGAGGGATCGAGCTCCGTCACCCACGACATCCGGCGAGCGCGAGCACTCCATGCCTACACTCACCAGCAAGCAGATCGACGCGAAGAAGGCGGCCATCGACCGGTTCCTCGGGAGCGGCAAGGGCTTCTCCGGACTCACCGCTCTGGCGGCCTCCACCAAGCCCGAGCACAACGTGGTCGGGATCGGGATCGGCCCGAAGCTCAGGAAGGGCAAGCTCACGAGCCAGCAGAGCATCCACTTCTACGTCGAGCGCAAGGTGGCTCCGGGCTCGGTGCCCAGGGAGTTCATGATCCCAGAACGGATCCGGGGCGTGGCGACCGACGTGATCGAGACCGGGCGTTTCTACGCCCTGGTGCCCATCGCCCAGCAACGCCACCGTCCCGCCCGAGGCGGTTGCTCGGTCGGCTTCCGCTTCACCGGCGCGAAGGCGGGCTTCGTCATGGCGGGAACCTTCGGCACGCTCGTGACCGACGCCAGCGAAGGGCGCTTCATCCTCAGCAACAACCATGTGATCGCGGACGAGAACCGGCTGAAGCTGGGGAGCCCGATCTTCCAGCCGGGCCTGCTCGACAACGGGAACCCCGCCAAGGACCGGATCGCAACCCTCACGCGCTTCGTCCGGCTTCGGCCGTCTCCGGCGACGAACCGCGTCGACGCGGCCGTGGCCAGGCTGGACTCCCAGAAGCTCGCCGTGAGGTCGATCCTGCCCCGGGTCGGTGCTCTCGGCAGCACGGTCCCGCTGCCGGCCGCGGTGGGTCGGAAGGTCCACAAGCACGGGCGAACGACCGGCTACACCCGCGGCAAGATCGTGGATGTCTCGGCGGACGTCAACGTGGCCTACGACTTCGGCACCGCGCGCTTCGTCGACCAGATCGTCATTGTCAGCGATGGCCCGAAACCGTTCTCCGATTCGGGCGACTCCGGCTCGCTCATCGTGGACCGGACGACCCGCCGGGCCACCGGCTTGCTCTTCGCTGGCTCGGCCTCGCACACGATCGCCAACCACATCACGGATGTCCTGGCGGCCCTCAAGATCTCGCTGCTGTGATGCCTCGCGGAGCGGGGGACGTGCCAGGCGATTGATCCGGTCGGGTTCGGGACGAGCTATGATCTCGGCATGGCGATCGAACCCGATCCGGTCGCGGTGAAGCGCAAGCTCTCGCCCGTCCTTCTCGAGATCGAGGGAGTGAGCGGACTGGGACTCCCGGGCGGGCGTCTGACGGTCTACCTGGTCGCCGACCGGGCCGAGACGCGCCGGCGGGTCCAGGAGGCGGCAGCCAAGGTCGCTCCCGGAACGAAGCTCGCCTTCGAGGTCACGGGGCACTTCGAGGCGCACTGAGCGACCACCCCGAGCCTTCGCGCTCCGCAGTGATCCTGCGGACGGTCGTGGCTCGCCCGCGAAGCCGGAAGCCAGCGGCAACCCTGTGGAGGCCGATGGCCCGGCGAGATCCCCGCGGGATCGAGCACACACCCCCTGGGTTGCGGCTGCCGTCCGCGCGGACGGGCGCGGCTCGTCCGGGTGTTCCCGCGCCGACCTTGGCGGGAGACTGCCCGCTCCGCGCCTACCTCGGCAGGACCGTGTGCGTGAGCGACGCGAACAGCTCCAGCACGTCGTTCGTGCCCTGGTCGGCGCGGTACAGCACGCGGCCCAGCGGGAGCAGCGCGAGGTCGCTCTCCACGTCGCCTCCGGCCGGGAGCAAGCCGCTCAGACGCTGGGGCGGCCGGCTGCCGTCGAGCGGGACGGCGAAGAGCTCGACCTGCCCGTCCAGGTTGCGGTCGGCCAGGTAGACGACGCGCGCCGCGCGCGGGTCGATCCGGAACGAGCTCACGTCGGCGAAGGCCGGCAGCGGGTCCAGCGCGACCACCGGACCACCGGTCAGGGGCACGCTGAAGAGCTCGAAGACGTCGTTCGCGAGCGCGTCGGCGAGGTACACGGCGTGCGTCCCGCCGGGGGCCAGCTCGAAGGCGCTGACCGTGCGGTTCGTGGCCAGCGCCTCCGAGAGCTGCACGGGGGGGGCGCCTCCGTCGGCCGGCACGCGGAAGAGGTCGCGGCGCGTGCTCCCACCGGGATTGGAGCGGTAGAAGAGCTCGGCCCCGCCGGGACCGAAGCGGAAGTCGGACTCCACGCTGCCGTCCGTGAGCTCGGTCAGGCGCACGACCTCCCCGCGCGGCGCGGCGCCGGGACGGCGCGTCCAGCGGTGGCCGTCGATCGGCGCGTGGAAGAGGCTCTGCCGCAAGGAGTTGCTGGGTAGCACCGTCGAGGCACGGTAGGCGACCGTGCGCCCGTCGGCGGAGATCACGAAGTCCGTCAGGCCGCCATTGGGCAGGGACCCGTCGTTCAGGCGCCGCGGCGGGGCACCGCCCGCGATCGGCACGGAGTAGGCCTCCATGCGACTCGTGGACAGCAGGTTGGCGCGCAGGACGACGTGCGCGCTGTCGGCCGAGATCTCGTAGGCCCACACCCAGCGGCCCGCGGCGAGCGGTCCGTGGAGGCGCACCGGCGCGGCGCTGCCGTCCAGCGGGACGCTGAACAGCTCGTACTCGCCGATGCGCGTCCGATCGGAGCGGAACACGACGCGCGCGCCGTCCGGGCTCAGCGCGAAGTCGGCCACCGTGCGGCCCGCGGGGAGCGGTGGGTGCAGCGTGACCGGCGGCGCGGATCCGTCGAGGAGTGCGCTGCGCAGCACGTGCTCGCTGGGTCCACCGGTGCGCTCGCGGTAGACGACGCGCGCGCCGTCCGGGCTCAGGGCCAGCGGCAGCGGCAGGGCGAAGCCGGGCGTGGCCAGGACGATCGGCGCCGAGCCGGGTGCGAGCGACGCGCTGCAGAGGGAGAGCAGCGTGCCGTCCTGCACCTGGAACACGGCGCGCTCGTCCGTGGCCGCGAAGCCGGTCAGCGCGTTGCCCGGCAGGGCTGCGCTCAGCGAGCGCGGGCGCCCGCGCGCGAAGGTGTCGGTGGCGTACAGCTCGAAGCGCTCGTCGAGCGCGCCGTCCGCCAGGTACAGGACGCGCGTCCCGTCCGGCGTGGGCACGTGGGCGAGCACGTCGCCCCCGACGACCGTGGTCGGCGTCGGCTCGTTGAGCCGCAGGACGGGGCCGAGGCCGTCGAGGGGGGCCCGGAAGACCCCGTGCTGCATCGCCGTCGGGTTGGCGCGGTAGGCCACGCTCAGGCCGTCCGGCGCGATCTCGAAGGAGGCCACGTCGCCGTTGCCGACGATGGGGCCGTTCAGCTTGCGCGGCGGCTGGCTGCCGTCCATCGGCACCGCGAAGAGCTCGACCAGGCCGCCGTTGGCGGGGCCGGGGCTGCCGAGGAAGACGAGCTCCTGCCCGTTCGGGTGGACCTGGAAGCTCCGCGCTCCGCGGTCGGTGAGGACTGGCGGGTTGAGCAGCACCGGCGTCCCGCCCGCGAGGGGGACCGTGTACAGGCCGCGGAAGCCGAGGTCCCCCAGGAACACGACCGTCGTCCCGGCGACGATCTCGATCTGGCGCACGAAGCCGAAGTGCGTCAGGGCGGGGGAGAACAGGGGCACTCCGCTGGCGCTCCCGTCGAGCGGGGCCCGCAGCAGCGCCGTCCCGGTCCCCGTGTTCGCCCCGAAGAGGACGGTCGTCTGGTCCACGACGACGCGATCGAAGCTCGATGTCCACCCGCCAGGCGTCAGCGCAACGCGCTGCGTGCCGTCGTAGGCGGCCGAGTACACGATTCCGGACTCCAGCCAGGCCACGCGATCGAGCGGCGAGCCCTCGTCGAGCCCGAAGCCGCCCGAGTAGGCGTCGAAGATGCCGGTGTCGATCTGCGCCGGCGCCTGGCTCCCGTCCAGCGGGGTGCTGAAGAGATCGCCGAGGAAGTACGACTCGAAGGGCACGATGTGGTCGTACAGGAGGTGCACGCCATCCGAGGCGAAGCGCACGTGATCGAAGTAGGGGACCTCGAAGTCCCCGTGCTCGGACTCGTGCAGCTGGACGGGCGGAGCGCTGCCGTCCAGCGGCACGGCATAGAGGCGCTCGGCCGCGACGTCGAGGGGCGCGTGGAACACCAGCGTCGAGCCGTCGGGGCTGAAGTGGACCTGCCAGGCGAACGGAACGAAGCCGGTCGGGTTCGCGCAGACCACGCTGGGCGCGGCGCTGGCGTCGATGGGCACGCGCCGCAGGGCCGCGGCGTCCACGTACACGACCTCGCCGCCGCCGGGCACGAGCCAGGCGCGGTAGACCTGCTCGAGGGCCGGCGAGAGGCGCACCGGGCTCGCGCTGCCGTCCGACGGCACGGCGTACAGCTCGAAGATCCCCTGGACCGTCTGGTCCGCGACGTAGAGCACGCGCTCGCCGTCCCCGATCGCGAAGTCGCGGCTGTCGACCGTGAAGCCCGCCACGCGACTGCCCGGCGGCAGGGGCGAGTTCAGGCGCACGGAGGGTCCGCTGCCGTCGCTGGGGACGCCGAAGAGCTCGAACACGCCCGCCGCCGCCCGGTCCGCGCGGTAGACGATGTGCGAGCCGTCCAGGTCGAAGCGGAAGTCCGTCACCGCTCCGGTGCGGACCTCGTGCGCCAGGTCACCGCTGAGCTTCAGGGACTGGGCCGCGGCGAGGCCGCAGGCGAGCGGCGCCAGGAAGGCGGCGCAGACGAGACGGACGGCAAGCCTGGTCACCCGAGACACAAGATCCATGGGCACCTCCGGGAAACGACACCCAGGGTACCGGCTCGGGCCGCCCCGGGCAGGGGCTCGGGGCGATTCGTCTGGATCCGCCGCGCTCCGTGGCCTGGAGGAGGCTCACGACCCTCCGGCGGGCGACGTAGCATCGCCCAGCGATGTCCTCGGCCGCCCTCGCCGACCTGATCGTGGTCCTGCACCTGGGCTACGTGCTGTTCGTGATCGTCGGGCTCGTGCTGATCTGGCTCGGGGTCGCGCTGCGCTGGGGCTGGGTGCGCCGGCCGGCCTTCCGCGTGCCGCACCTCGTGTGCACGCTGATCGTCCCGGTCGAGGCCCTGATCGGGTACGTGTGCCCGCTGACGACCTGGGAGCACGCGCTGCGCCGGCGCGCGGGCCAGCACCCGGAGGAGATCTCCTTCATGGGCCGCCTCGCGCGCGACCTGCTCTTCTACGAGGCTCCGCAGTGGGTCTTCACGCTCTGCTACGTCGCCTTCGGGCTGGTCGTGGTCGCGACCTTCCTGTGCGTCCCGATGCGGCGGCGGGCGACGGCCGGCTGAACTCGGCACTCGCGCTAGAGTAGGGGCGTCCCCCAGGCAGGCGGTCCCGCAGGAGGTCCAGGATGTTCAGCCCGGTGCTCGCGCTCGTCGTTTCCGCGTTCCCGTCCCTCGCGCCGTCGTTCGAGGAGCCCTTCGCCGATCTCGCCTACGAGGCGGCCCTCGCGCAGGCCCGCACGGAGAAGAAGGTCCTGCTGGTCGACTTCATGGCCACCTGGTGCGGGCCCTGCAAGAAGATGGAGAAGGACACCTGGGCCGCGGAGGACGTGCGCGCCTGGCTGAGGGAGAACGCGCTGGCGATCCAGGTGGACGTGGATGAGCAGGGCGAGCTGGCGCGCCGCTTCCAGGTCGAGGCCATGCCGACGGTCGTCGCGCTGCGCGACGGGGCCGAGTTCGACCGCATCGTCGGCTACAAGGACGCGGCCGCCTTCCTGGCTTGGGGCCGGGACGTGCGCGCGGGCAAGCGCGCCAGCGACGCGCTGCTCCAGCGCTCGAAGGAGCTGCGCGCGAGCGAGGACGTCCGCGCGCGTCGCGACCTCGCCCGGGAGCTCCAGCACGCGCGCCTCCTCGACGAGGCCCTGGTGCACTACCTGTGGCTCTGGCCGGCGTCGCGCGAGTACGCCCCCTTCAGCGGCGTGCGGCTCTCCTTCATGCTGAGCGAGATGGCCGACCTCGCGCGCCAGCACGAGCCGGCGCGCAAGGCCTTCGACGAGATCTTCGCCGGCCTGCAGGCGCGCGTGGACGCGGCCGAGGTCCCGAGCTTCCAGGACTGGCAGGAGTGGACCGCCTTCTGCAAGTACTTCGGGCAGGACGAGCGCGTCGTCGCCTGGTACGAGCAGCGCCGCGACGCCGAGGGGCGCCTGCTCGCGGGTCGCGCGGACCATCTGGCGGGGCTGATCGTCTCCGAGGTCTTCGACGTGCTGATCGAGGCCGATCGTTCCCTGGACGCCGTGCGCCTGTTCCCCGACGCGCGCGTGAAGGCGGCCGAGATCGTGCGCGGCTACGAGCGGGCCCGGCCGGGCGACGGCATCGCCGAGGAGCACCGCGAGAGCCTGCAGCGCTACCAGGACGCCCAGCTCGTCAGCGACCTGGCGCGCCTGCACGCGGCCCTGCTCCTGGCCCAGCGCACGGCCGAGGCGGTCGACGTGTCGGCAACGCTCCTCGACACGCTCGACACGCCGGAGGCTCGCGAGGGCCTCGTGCGCCACGGGCTCGACCTCGTGCCGCAGCCCCTGCCGATCTTCGCGCGGTGGCTGGACGAGGCCGAGGCCGCCGGCGCGAACGTGCGCAGCCTGCGGCGGCGCATGGAGAAGCTGTCCGAGACTCCGGCCGGGAAGTAGGGCCCGGATTCCGGTGCCTTCCCGCCAACGCTCCCGGGTCGGGCGGGGTGGAAGGACTTCGTGAGCTCGATTCCGCACCCTCGCCCCGAGGACTGGCTGGCCCGGGTCGGCTGGATGCGCGCCCTGGCGCGCGGCCTCCTGGCGGACCCCGGGGCGGCCGACGACGTGGTCCAGGAGGCTTGCGTGGCGGCCCTGGAGCATCCTCCGCTCGCCGACCGCCCGCTCGAGCCCTGGCTCGGGCGGGTCGTGCGCAACTTCGCCTGGAAGCGCCGCCGCGGCGAGGGCCGGCGGGCGGCGCACGAGCGCCTGGCGCCGACGGGCGAGCCCGTGCCGGGGCCGGCGGCCACGGCCGAGCGCCTCGAGCTGCAGCGCTCCGTGCTGTCCGCGGTCGAGGCCGTGCCCGAGCCGTTCCGCACGGTCGTCGTCGAGCGCTACCTCCAGGGCCGCACCAGCGCCGACATCGCGCGCGCGCTGGGCGTGCCCGAGGGCACCGTCCGCTGGCGCCTCGCGCGCGGCCTCGAGGAGCTGCGCACGCGCCTCGATGCGCGCCACGGCGGCCGCGACGCCTGGTGCGCCCTGCTCGCGCCGCTGGCCGTCCTTCCCGCCCAGCCCGTCGCGCCCGATCCGGCCACCGTGCCGGAGCCGGGCCCGCTCGCGTCCATCCCCACCGGAACCGGAGTCCTCGCCATGCTGGGAGCCACCAAGCTCGTCCTCGCCGCCGTGGTCGGAGTGGCCGCGGTCGGCTTCGTCCTCCTCACTCGTGACGGCGGCGAGCGCGGCGCGCGCCCGGACTCCGATCTCGCCCAGGCCGCGACGCTGGAGGAGCCGGTCGCCGCCGCGCCCCTCGGGGCGGTGCCGGACTCCGCGCCCGCACCGCGCGAGGCGCGCGCGACCTCCCCGTCCGCGAGCGTCCCGGCTCCGGTCCCCGCAGAGCCCGCGCCGGCCGCGGACGCGCGTCCTACGCAGGGGACGCTGGCGATGCGCTTCGTCGATGCCCAGGGCGCGCCCTGGAGCGGGGTGGAGGTGTTCCCGCGCGGCGGGGAGGCCGAGCGGCGCACCAGCGGCCCGGACGGGCGCGTCGAGCTCGCGGTCAAGCCCTACGGCGACGGCGGCGAGTGGGGCGTCGCCCTGCTCGCGCAGCGCGAGGGCTGCGCCACGCGGCTTCTGCGCGCGACGGCGACGCTCGGGCGCACGACCGACCTCGGCGACGTCGTGCTGGTGCCCGGGTCGCGGCTCGAGGGGCGCGTGCTGGACGAGCAGGGGCTCGCGCTCGAGGGCGCGACGGTGGGGCTGGCGGCGGTCGAGCTGCCGGAGGGATCCGGCGATGGTCCGCCGCTCGACGAGGGGTACCTGCGGCGCCACGGCTCCGAGGGCTTCGAGCGCGAGCGCACGGTCGCGAGCGGGCCGGACGGCACCTTCGAGCTCACGGGCGTGCCGGCCGGCAGGCACCGCCTGTGGGCCCACGCCCCGAGCATGCGCCACGGCTGGACCGAGCCCTTCGAGGTGCGCGCGGGCGAGGACCTCTTCGCGCTCGAGCTGCGCCTGCCGGCCCTGCTGGCGACCGACCGCATCACCGGGATCGTGCTCGATCCCTCCGGCGAGCCCCTGGGCGGCGCGCGCCTGATGTCGACCTACCTGCACGAGCACGAGAGCGGCTCGACCACGAGCAACGTCGGCGACGACGGGCGCTTCGACCTCGTGCTGCGGCGCGAGACGCGCTACAGCTTCGTGGCCTCGGACCGGGAAGGGCGCTACGCCGACGCCTACGCCTGGGACGTGACGCCCGGCACGCGCGAGCTCGAGCTGCGCCTGGGCGAGGTGCGCACCTTCGAGGCCCTGGTGCGCGACGAGGAGGGCCGGCCGCTCGAGGGTTGCCGCTTCAAGACGAGCATGGAGGTCGGCGGGGCCATGACCTCGAGCGATGGACGGCCCCAGGTGCGCGAGCCGGGGCTCTATGCCCTGGTCCTGCCCTCGATCCCGTTCCAGCTCGTCGTGGAGGCCGACGGCTACCAGCCCGCCACCTTCGAGAGCTTGCGGCCCGAGTCCGTCGGCGCGCGCCTCGAGGTCGTGCTGACGCGCGCCCCGCGCCTGGCCGGGCGCGTCGTCGCGGACGGGAAGCCCGTCGCCGGCGCGCGCGTCACGCTGCACCGCGCCGTGGTCGCGGACAGCTACTGGCGCGACGGGTTCTACTGCCTGTACCGGCCCGAGGCCGCCGACCAGGCGACGAGCGACGCCGACGGGCGCTTCACGCTGACCTGCAAGCAGCCCGGACCGGTCTGGGTGCGTGCCACGAGCGCCGGCTGGACCGCCGCCGACCTCGGGCCGCTCCAGCCGGACGCGGCCGGCGAGCTGCGCATCGAGCTCACCGGCGGCGGCTCGATCGAGGGCCGTGTGCTGCTCCCGGACGGAGCCGATGCCGAGGGCGTGGTCGTCGGCATCAGCCGCGGCGACGGCCATCCGCGCACGCTGCGCGCCGGGCCCGAGGGGCGCTTCCGCTTCGATCACCTGGTGCCGGGCCGCTGGCAGGTGCAGCGCTGCGAGAGCGAGCTCGACCCGAGCACGGTGACGACCATGAGCGACTCGACCCCCGTGGAGATCGAGTGGAGCTGCACGGTGGAACCGGGGCGGGTGACGAGGTTCGACCTGGACCTGACGAGGTAGGCGGCGGCGACGAGCGTGCCGGTCCGGGGCGACGGCGGAACGGGGCGAGCTCCCACGCTTACCCAGCCCTCACCGCTCTCCTCGTCCCCGTCCTCTATCGTGGCGCCGCCGATGCGCACCCCCACGCTCCTCCTCCTCCTCGCCGTCTCCGCCTCCGCCCAGACCGACTACACGCTCGCCTTCGAGCCCGGCGGCAGCGAGTGGCGCGTCGAGGCGCGCCTGCCCGGTCGCGGCGAGGACGAGATCGTCTTCCACTTCCCGCTCTGGACCCCGGGCGCCTACCACGTGGCCGAGTACGGCCGTTTCGTGAGGGCGATCGAGGCGCGCGACGAGGGCGGCGCGAGCCTCGCGCTCGAGCGCGACGGGACCTCGCGCATCGTCGTGAAGGGCGCGGCCGGGGCCAGGGAGATCGTCATCGCCTACCGCGCCGAGCCGATCTCGAGCGCGATTTTCAGCCACAACGTGATCGACGTCGAGTCGAACCGCATCGCGAAGGACTACGCCTACGTCAACCCGGTCTCGCTGTTCGGCTTCGTGCCGGCGCGCGCGGCCGAGCCGGTGCGGCTCTCCGTGGCGCTGCCGGAGGGCTGGAAGGCGGCCACGGTGCTCGCGCAGGACGGCGAGGGACACTACCTCGCGCCTTCCTACCTGCGCTTCGAGGACTCCCCGTTCCTCTTCTCGCCGACGCTGGAGACGCGCACCTTCGAGGTCGAGGGCAAGCCCCACGCCGTCAGCGTGCACGGCAAGGGCGGCGCGGAGCTGGAGCGCATCGTCGCCGGCTGCCAGCGCATCGTCCAGGCGGGCGCGAAGCTGATGCGCGGGCTGCCCTACGAGCGCTACCACTTCCTGTACGGCTTCGTGCCCGAGGCCGGCGGCTCGGGGCTCGAGCACACCGAGTCGACCCTGATCCTGGTCAACGAGGGCATGACCGTGACCGAGGACGAGGAGGGCTTCTGGGGCATCACCGCGCACGAGTTCTTCCACCTGTGGACCGCCGAGCGCATCCACGTGCAGGAGATCCGCGTGCCGGACCTGACGCAGGAGCTCGAGACCGGCACGATCTGGGTCAACGAGGGCATCACGGAGTACTTCTGCCGGCATCTCCTCCTGCACGCGGGCTTCGAGAGCGAGGAGGAGCTGCTGGAGAGCTACCTCGAGCTCCAGATCCCGCCCGGGGCGCTGCCCGAGCGGTCCTGGACCGACGTGAGCCGGGCGGCGGCGAGCTGGGCCGGCATGCAGGACCTGATGCTCTTCGCGGCGCGCATGTACGTGCTCGGACCGCCCACGATCTTCGCACTGGACATGACGATGCGTCGCGAGACCTCCGGCGAGCGCGGGATCTTCGACCTCGTCCACCACCTGATGGACGAGTACGCCAGCAAGGGGCGCGGCTTCGGCGAGGAGGAGCTCGACGACATCCTGGCGAAGGTCTCGGGACCGCAGGCGGTCGCGTTCTACGGGCGCTACATCGACGGCCCGGAGATCCCCGATCCGGCCGAGTTCCTGGACGTCCTGGGCTACCGGCGCGAGGGGAAGGAGCTGGTCGAGCTCGACGCCCCGAGCGAGGCGCAGCTCGCGGCCCGGCGCGACTACTTCTCGATCTTGGGCACGCCCTGAGGCTCAGGGCAGAGCCTGAGCAGAGGGGCGCGCGAGGATCGCGCGCCAGGGACGATCCAGAGCGGCTGCAGAACGCCGCGGCCTTCGGCCGCGGCATTTCTGCGGCCGCTCAGTTGCCCGGCAGGACGATGCTGCCCAGCGGCATCGCCGGGTAGAGCTCGCCTCCGCCCGGAACCCAGGAGAACGCGAAGCTCGCCCCGGCGAGCGAGAACGAGGTCAGCACGGCACCGTTGCCGTCGAACCCGAGCACCGGGCCGAAGGGCAGGACGTCGGGCAGGGTGTGCCCGGTGCCGCTCCCCAGGTCGATCTGGAAGATGCGCCGGGCGCCGCCGGTCGTGAACGTGCCGGCGAAGATCCCGGCCGGGTTCCCCGCGTGGGTGGGGAACAGCGTCGTCGAGGTGAACAGCCCCAGGGTCGAGGTGGGCTGGGCATGGTCGAAGGGGATGCGCAGGAGCTCCCGCTGGGCCGGCGCGTCGTGCAGGATCCCGAGGACGAAGCTCGAGCCGGCGCGCTCGATGAAGTCGAGCTGGGCGACGCCGCTGCGCACGAGCGCGACCTGGCCCGTCGCGCCGTTCAGCCGGTAGACCTCGCCCTGACCGCTCGAGCCGTCGACGAAGTACACCGAGCCGGTCTGGCCGGGGATCTGGAAGATGCCGTCCGAGGTCTCGAGCTCGCCCTTGAAGTCGAAGGGTGCCACGGCGTCGCCCGAGGTGTTGCTCAGGTTGGAGAAGGCCGGCTGGCCGCCCCCCAGCGGGAAGGTCACGCGGTAGAGGTCGCCCTTCTCGATTCCGCCCGCGCCGTTGGGCTCGCCCACGATCATCATCACCGAGTCGCGGTCGAAGAACGCGATCACGCCCGTGTCGTTGAGCGTGTCCGTGAAGTGCGCGTCGGCCGTGAGCTGGACCTCCGGCGGTGTCGGCTGGGAGGGCACCAGGCGCGAGAAGATCTCGCCCGAGACCGGATCGATCGTCTTCCAGGCGGCGCGCCCGCCCTCGGGCGACAGCGCCAGCGTCGGCCCCGCCTCGGTACCGAAGCCCGGGTCGGTGATCGCGGCCGGCACGTCGTTGACGCAGATCGCCGGCCCACCGAGGCGGAACGTGAACACGTGCATCAGGCTCGGCGAGGTCCCGGCGATGACCGCCATGGTGCTCCCGTCCGCACTGCCGACGAGGCCGTTGCCGAAGTGGGTCAGCGTGACGCCGACCGGTGCAGCCGGGTTGCCGCCCAGCGCGCCGGGTCGGGCACGCGGGTGCAGCGGCACGATCAGCGCCTGCCCTCCACCGCGCACGAAGCGGAACACGCCGCGCGTGGTCACCGCCGCGCCCCAGTCGGAGAGGAGCGCCACTCCGCGCGGCAGGACGTCGAGCGGCGGAAGGCCCGCGCTCAGCGCGCGCACGCTGCCCGTGGCGAGCTCGATCTCGAACAGGTCGCCGCCGGCCGCCAAGGTGGTGGCCACCAGCAGGGCGCCACCGTCGCGCGCGACCGCGACTGGGTTCGGGATCGGATCACCGTTGCCGCTGGGCCCCGCGCCGGGGAACGTCGCCAGGGGCTGGGCGACCCCGCTGGCGCGCACGACGAAGTACCCGAAGTCCGTCCCGCCGGCGTGGCTGCGGCGGTAGCGGTAGAGCGAGCCCTGCCCCTGGGGCAGGACCAGGCGCGAGGCGCCCGGCACGTCCGTCTCGAGGCGCGTCTCCCCGGGCTGGAACTGCGTGAAGGCCGCCCGGCTGGCGACGTCGACCGGGAGGAGCTGGATCCCCTGGAGCTGCGGGGGGCGCGTGGCGGCCTGCCCCGCGGGCCGCGTCCAGACGTTCCCGACACCGCCGGAGGGGCCCCGGAAGACCGTCACCTGGGCCTGGCCCAGGACGGCGAGGGAAAGGGCGGCTGCGAGCCGGAAAAGGCTTCGGGTGGGCATTGCAAGCTCCTTTGTTGGGGCGCAGCTCGGCCGAACCGCGCAGGAGCCCAATGATCTAATGGTGTACCACGCTTGGAATGGGTCCCCGGGCGTAGTCATGGGATTCCCTGTCCAGACGGCGAGACTCTGGTCCAGGAGCTGGACGATGGGGAGGGGCTCAGCAGGGGGCGCAGAGGGGCCCCCCTGCACGGCGCGAATCACGGGCCAACGTAGGAGTCAGCATCTCCCTGTGGGGCGCCGTTCGCGTCCAGCCAGGAGTCCAGCACGATCCCGTTGAGCGGGTCCGCCAGGCGGCGGATCAGGGTGGCCCCGAGGGGGCCGGCCAGGTTCGGGTCGAGGGCCCCGTCCCGCAGGGCCGCCCCCGCGGCCCCGTTCCCGGCCCAGGTGTGGTTGTTCGAGCCGTTGGCGACGCCCGAGGGCTCGACGATGCGGTCGAGGTTCAGGGTCACGCGCAGCGGATCGAAGATCGTGGACGGCGCGACCCCGCCGGCCCCCTTGCGGCCCGCGAAGGTGTCGAGCGGGTTGACCGGGGCCCCGTTCGCGTCGAACAGGAAGAGACCCGTGCCGAGGCCCGCCGCCATGTGGGCGAAGAAGGGCGAGCCGAGCTGGTTGCCCGGGTTGCGCCCGAAGTGCTGACGCAGGAGGTTGTAGTCGAGCGCCCCGAAGCTCCCGCTCGCCAGGGCGTTGCGGAAGGCGTCGTACTGGGTCCCGAAGGTCGCGAGACCCTCGTCCGTCAGGTGGCAGGCCACGCAGTAGCGCGGCCCCTCGCGCGTCGCGCTGACCTTGCCGCGGATCGAGTGCGCCATGAAGGCGTTGTGCGAGAGCGACGGGTAGGCGGCGGCCGCCGGATTGTTGCCGGCCGCGTGGCGGTCGCTGAACTGGAAGAAGCGCGAGAGCTGGTTGTTCTGGTCCTCCCACTGGAACATGACCTTGGTGTTCGCGCTGAAGGTCGAGATCTTGCCGCGCGCGGTCACGCCGAGCTGGAAGAAGAGCGGCGACTGGTAGGTGAAGTCGGCCGTGCGCTGCTTGTAGACGATGCGCTCGCCGGTCTGGTTGCTGAAGTTGTTGCCCGTGTCGTACTCGCCCGACAGGTGGCAGCCCATGCAGGTGTTCGTCCAGGCCGAGTGGCAGGAGGCGCAGTCCATCCTGTCGCCGTGGCTGAAGCCCGGCGTGTTGCCGCCGGTCTGCACCGGGCCGATGCCGTTCGACGGGTCGGCGTCGACGCGACCCATGGCGTAGCTCGCCTTGGCGCTGTAGAGCACGGCGCCGCTGATGGGATGCGTCTTGCCGCTGTTGACGACGGCGTCGCGCGTCTGCGGCACGTAGTGCAGGTTCCCGGTGAGCTTGCTGCGCAGGTAGAAGACCCCCGGGGACTGGCGCACGACGTGGCGCAGCGGCTTGCCGGCCGCGTCGACGGCGAGCTGCTGGGCCGTACCGTCGTAGGCCGTACCCGCGACGGTCGGCGCGTAGGCGTCGACCGTGCCGTGGCAGCTCTCGCAGCGGATCGCAACCTGCTGCTCCATGCGGCTCGAGATGTCGGTGCCGGGCGCGGCGGCATCGCCGCCGTGCAGGTCGAAGCTGCCGTGGCAGTCGATGCAGCCCAGGCCCTTCTCGTGGTGGATGTCGGGCGGCGTGTCGTCGCGCCCGTCGCCGTCGTAGTCCTCGAAGGCGAGGTACTGGTTGCCGTTGCGGCCGTTGAAGGTGTCGTTGCCGACGGCCGGATCGAACAGGCGCGTGTCGGCGTGCGTGCCCTGGCGCGCCACCGGGTTGGCCGGGTACTGGCGGTTGTTGACCACGTCCGCGTTCTGGTCGAGGCGGATGCCCCAGTACTGCATCACCGTCCTGTTCGAGCCCTGGTGGCAGCCGGCGCAGGTCAGGTCGTCGATGGGGGGGACGCTCGTCCCGTTCGAGAGCGTGCGCGCGACGCCGTGGATGCGGTGCGAGCGCACGTGCGAGCGCTCCGGGTCGTCGATGTCGTCCGGATCGAGCGGCTCGAGCTTGCTCACGTTCGGGTCGTTCGAGCCCGAGCGCCCGCCCAGGGAATAGGGCATGTGGCAGGCCGTGCAGCCCGAGGAGCGGAAGTCGCCCGCGCGGTTGTTGGCGCCCGCGCTGCCCAGGTGGCAGTCGCCGCAGGTGAACGAGATCTGCTCGTTGTAGAGCTGCATCAAGGGCGACCCCGTCACGACGCGCCCGTCGACGAGCTGGTCGTCGTTCACGGCCGCGGCCGAGAACTGGGCCAGGTTGTTCCACACCCCGCCGGCCACGCCGAAGCGGCTGTAGACCGGGTACTCGAGCACGCGCGCCACGCTCCCGACCTCGGTCAGGATCGGGCTCGGGTCGCTGACCGCGCGCACGCCGTAGTCGACCGCCGTGTCCTGGTGCAGGCCCGCGGCCTCCGGCGTCGCGCTCTCGGCGCCGATCTGGTACAGCGCGCCCGAGAGGATGCCGGCCGAGGTGGCGAGCAGGCTGGCCTGCACGTCCTGGGCGTGGTTCGCGTGGCACTGGCCGCAGCTCCGGCCCAGGCTGGTCACGCGCAGGTCGCCGGGGTTGACGAACTGCAGGTAGTCGAGGGCCGACCAGTTGCGCCCCGCGGCGAAGTAGTCGGGGAACTTGTCGATGCCGGCCAGCGTCAGGCGGTTGAACCAGGCGCGCGCGTTGACGTCCTGGAAGTCGCGGTCGCCGATCTCCGGCGGGGGCGGCACGTGGCTCGCCAGCTTGTCGGCGCCGTTCGGGTTGCCGCCGTGGCAGGTCGTGCAGGCGATCTTGTCGGCGCCCGGGAACGGGTGCGGGTTCTCCAGGCCCGGCCCGGAGTAGTCCTCGATGGCCGCGCCGTTGTGGCACAGCATGCAGGAGGAGGTGAGCGGCTGGGTCAGCGAGCCCGTGTCACCGCTGCCACAGCCCGCGAGGCCCAGGCCCAGCACGAGCATCGTCGACGAGATCTTGGGCCAGCGCAGCATCGTTCCCCCTCTCGAGTGATCGCGGGGCGGCGCCCCGCGGTTTCCACCCGCCGGGCCTCTTCGGTGCCCGGGCCGCGCGGTCTTGACGAGCGCTCCGTACACCATGCGTTCCTTGCGCGCAGGTCCTTCCGGGCCGGCGTGCGACCCCGTGTTGGGCTGGCAGAAAGCCCTACCGCTCTTGTCGCCTGGGTCGCTCAGCTGTCCAGCTCGAACTCTTCCCAGGTGCGCGGCAGGTGGCAGCGGTCGCACTTGTCGGCCCGGCCGGTTTGCAGGTGGTTCACGGTGCGCAGGAGGTCGCTGCGGTGACACGTCACGCACTCCGTGTCGGTCGGCACGAACACGCCGACCTCGGCGCCCGGGTGGCAGCGGTAGCAGGCGGTGACCGCGTGCACGCCGAGCAGCGGGAAGCGCGTCTGGTAGTGCAGCTCGACCTGCCCGAAGGGCTGCCAGGTGAGCTCGGTGTGGCAGCGGGTGCAGTCCGGGCCGAGCTGGGCGCGGTGCACGTCCTCGTGGCAGCCGGCGCAGCCCTGCGCCGCGAAGCTCGCCACCGGGCCGCGGTCGTTGTGGCACAGCAGGCACGCGGCGCGCGCGTGGGCACCCGTGAGCGGCACGCCCGTCTCCGCCTCGTGGTCGAATGCGAAGTCGGCGCGCACGCCCTGCCAGCCGGAGCCCTCGTGGCACAGCGCGCAGTCGGCCGGGAAGGTCTCGTGCGGCAGCACGGGGCCGAGCCCGGACCACCACAGGTGCTGCTGCACGGCCTCCGGACCGGTCGCGAGGCAGGCGCCGAGCGCGAAGGAGAGGAGGAACAGGCTCGCCAGGACGCGGGTGGGGGTCGCGCGCATCAGTAGTGGCTCCGCTGGAGGTACAGGCCGAGCTGCAGGGCGTGCTCATCGTCGTAGACCAGGCCCTCGATGCGCCAGGAGAGGTTCCAGGAGCTCCAGGCGTGGTCGCGCGAGAAGCGCAGGCGGTGCTGGGGCAGGTCGTCGTTGTCGGCGTCGAAGCCGTCGAGGCGGTTCTGGGAGAGCTCGTAGTCGACCGCCCAGCGCCCGCGCCCGGTGAGGCGTCCGAAGGAGAGGCGCGCGCCCAGCGTGTCCGAGAAGCGCGCGTTCGAGCCGAACGCCGCCACCTCGAGGAAGTCGCGCGCGTCCCACAGCTCGCGCACGCCCAGGCCCAGCTCGCCGTCGCTGCCGGACTCGTCCTCGTCGACCCAGGCGCCCAGGCTCGTGCGCAGGCGCGTGTCGGGCGTGAGCTGCCAGCGGTGCGTAAGCGCCAGGCGCTCGCTGTGGTCGTCGGCGAGCTGCGCGTCGTCCACCGGCGTGAACTCGTTGCGCTCGAGCTCGGGGAACTCGAGGTGCCGGTAGACGAGGTCGAGCGAGCTGCCGCCCGCGAAGCGTCGCCCCAAGGAGAGGTCCGCCTGCGTCACGCCCACGGACTCGTCCTTGGCGTCGTCGCCGCTCGTGTAGAGGTCGATCCAGGCCGTGCCGAAGAAGGTCCAGCCCTGGCGCGGCAGGCGCTGCACGCGCGCGACCACGAGGTCGCGGTCGGCCGCGCCGTTGTGGAAGGTCTTCTGGTAGCCGGTCGTGAAGGACAGGCGCTGGCTCTCGTCGGCGACGAGCTCGTAGAAGGCCGCGAGCTGGAAGTCGGAGCCGGTCTGGAACTCGGCGTCCGGCTCGGGCATGTAGCCCACGCTCGCGCCGAAGCGGTGTCCGTTGCGGCGGCGCACGATCCACTCGGCCCCGTCCAGCACGCCCAGCTCCACCAGGCCCTCCTGCAGGAAGCGGCCGATTTGCAGGCTGTCCTGGTCGAAGCGCGTGCCGCCGACGGTGTAGGAGAGGCGCTCGAGGCGCAGCTCGACGTCCTCCAGGTCGTCGTCGTCGGGCACGTCGACGTTGCGGTAGTTCCACTCCGCGTCGGCCTGGAGCCGGTCGCCGCGCCCGAAGGGGTTCTCGACCACCAGCGCGCCCCCGAGGCGCGCGAAGGTGTCGTGGCGGTCGCCCTCGCTGGCCCGGGTGTGGTCGAGCGCGAGGTAGCTGGTGCCGGTCGCGCGCGCGGGGCGCTCGCTCGGGCGCACGGGGCGCACGCGGGCGAGCAGCGGCTCGCCCTCCTGCCACTCGTCGTCCGGGTTGCGGAAGACGGGCGCTGGCGCCTCCGGTTGCACCGGCGGGGGCGGCGCGGGCTCCGGTGCCGCACGCCGCCGTCGTCCGGTCGCGGCGGCCCGGCGCTCGCGCGGCAGCTCGACGCGCCCGCGCGTGCCGGCCGCCGGCACGAAGGCCGGATCCTGCAGCTCGACGCGCGCCGCGCGCTCCTCCAGCTCGACCACGGTGCCGCGCTGCGGGCCGCCCTCGCGCGGGAAGAAGGTCACCACGTCGCCCAGCGCGAGGCGGTCCGCCGCGCCCCGGTCGATCAGCGCCCAGCCGCGCTCGGCCACGCCCACGCGCACCTCGAGCGTGACGGTGCCCTGGGAGCTCGCGGGCGTCTGCCTGGTCGCCGCGAGGACGGGTCGGCCCAGCACGAGGCTCGCGACGAGGCACGAGAGCAGCAGGACGGTGCGCACGCTCACCTCTTCCTCGGCGCCCGGCGCAGCTCGACTCCTGCGTGCTCGCCGTGGCAGTCCCGGCATTCCGTTCCGAGCGGCCGGAAGTGCACGACGGCCAGGCCGTTGCGCGTGGTCGTCGGGTGGCAGGCGTCGCAGGCGAGCGCGCGGTGGGCCTCGCCCAGCGCGAAGCGCGCGTCGCTCTCGTGGTCGAAGGCGAGGAAGTCGCGCGGCTCGGAGGCGTGGCAGCGCGCGCAGGCCGTGCGCCCGAACGCGTCGGCGAACTGGCCGCCGTGCGGGTCGTCGTGGCAAGCGGCGCAGGCGGCGCCGGCCGCCTCGGCCGCCGTGCGTCCGAGCGCGCTCGGGCCCTCGTAGGGCTCGTGGCAGTCGGCGCAGCGCGCCGCGGCGTGCGCGCCGGAGAGCGTGAAGCCGGTCCAGAACCCGTGGTCGAAGCCGCGCGGCAGGGCGCGCCAGGAGCTCTCCACGTGGCAGCGCGCGCAGTCGGCGTGGCCCTCGACCTCCGCGGGTAGGCCGAAGGCCGGCTCGAAGCGCCCGCCGTGCGGGTCGGCGTGACAGGTCACGCAACCTTCGAAGGCGCCGAAGCGCTCCTCGACGCGCCCGAAGGAGCGCTGCGCCTCGTCCGGCTCCTCGCGCGGCACGTGACACAGCGTGCACTCGCCCTCGGCGTGCGCGCCGAGCACCGGGAAGCCGGTGAAGCCCGCGTGGTCGAAGCCCTCGCCCGCGCCGGCGAAGCTGGCCGCGTCGTGGCAGTGGGCGCACTCGCCGTGGGCCGGAGGCGCGAGGTCCGCCAGGAACGGCGCGAAGAAGCCCGCGTGCGCGTCGGCGTGACAGGCGTCGCAGGCGCTGGGCGCGCCGCGGAAGGTGCGCGGGCCGGACTCCGCGACCTCCGGCAGCGCGTGACAGGCCTCGCAGTCGAGCTCGAGGTGCGCGCCCTCGAGCGGCAGGGCGGCGCGTGCGTGCTCGACGGCGTCGAAGGCGTGCGGCTCGAAGGCCAGCGGGTCGTGGCAGGCCGTGCACTCCTGGCCGGCGAAGGGGCCCTGCTCGAACTCGCCCTGGTGCACGTCCGCGTGGCAGGCGCTGCACTGCTCCGGCGCGCGGCCCGGGAAGCGGTGCTGGAAGCCCGCGTGCTGCGGGTCGTGGCAGGCGCCGCAGGCGACCGTGTCGTGCGGGGCGTCGAGCGGGAAGCCGGAGACGGCGTGCAGCTCGGCCGAGAGCCCCGCCAGGCCCTCGTCGCGGAAGGACTCGTGCTCGGCGGCGTGACAGCTCGCACAGGCCTGGCCCGGCGGGAGCGCCGCCAGCTCGGCCGTGCCGGTGGCGAAGCCCGGCGTGTGCGGGGACTCGTGGCAGGTGGCGCAGTCGCGCGGCCCGTCGCGCGCCGCGCCGCGGCCCAGCAGGTCGAGCGCGTGCGGGCCGTCGGCCGCGTGGCAGGTGGCGCACGCGAGCCCGCCGTGCCCGCCGAGCAGCGGCAGGAAGCGCTCGTGTCCGAGCGAGGCGAGGCCGTCCCAGGTCGTCTGCCCGTGGCAGCTCGCGCACTCGATCTGCATCGCGCCCTGGTGAGCGTCCTCGTGGCAGCTCGCGCAGTCGCGCTCGAGCCCGAGGAAGCGCTGCGCCCCGGCCGGCAGCACCGGCGCGTCGGCGTGCGCGTGGCAGGTCTTGCAGTCGAGGCCCAGGTGCGCGCCGTCGAGCACGAAGCCGACCAGGGCGTGGTCGAACCCGTCGCGCGTGCCCGCGCCCGCCAGGGCGAAGCTCTGCGCGTGCACGATCGGCGCGGTGGCGCCGTGGTGCTCGGCGTGGCACAGGCCGCACTGCTCGGCGCGCGCGCCGAGCGTGCCGTGCAGGCCGTGTCCCCCGGCGAGCTGGGCCGCGACCGGCGCGTGGCACTCGAGGCAAGCCTCCTTCAGCGAGCCGAAGAGCCCGCCGTGGCACTCCGAGCAGTCGTTGGGCCCGGCCAGCCCGGCCACGCGCCCGTGCACGGCCGAGAGCGCGCCCGGCGCGGTGCGCCCCAGGTGGCTGACCGCCATCAGGGTGACGATCAGGGCCGAGCAGAAGGCGATCAGGAACTGGGTGCGCGACCTCACGGACGGCCTCCGGAGAGGAACGAGCCGTAGGCGAGCGCGTAGACGACGTGCAGCACGAGCAAGAGCACCATCAGCGCCGCGATCCAGCGGTGCAGGTAGCGCCAGGAGGAGAGCAGCGCGCGCAGGTCCTCGAGGTGGGCCGCGGCCAGGCCCTTGCCGTAGGCCTGGCGCGCCAGGGCCAGCAGCGGCTCGAGGCACTCCGGCGCGAGGCCCTGGGCGCGGCCCTCTGCGCGCAGGCGGCGCACGAGCCTGCGCCGCGCGCGCTGGCCGAGGAGGAGCGCGCCGACGCGGCCGAGGAAGGAGCTCTTCCACTGCACCTCCTCGAGGGCCTGGTCGAGCGCGCTCCGGGCCTGCGCCGCGAAGGCCTGCTGGCTCGAATCCCACTCGCCGGCCAGGCGCTCCAGCTCGCGCTTGACCTCGGCCAGCTCCAGCTCGCGCCCGTTGGCCGCGCGCGGCACCCAGGCGTAGAGGTAGCGCCCGATCGCGCCCGTGACGAAGAGGCACGCCAGCGCGAGCAGCGCGTGCCCGCCGGCCGTGTCGCGCGGGTCCATGGCGCCGTGCAGCGTCGCCAGCAGCAGCGCGAGGATCCCGGTCGCCACGTGGGTCGTCATCCAGCCCTTCAGCGAGCCGAAGCGCAGGCCTGCCCAGCCCGCGCGGCGCGCGAGGTAGAGCAGGTTCGCGAGCACGAGCCCCGTCGCCGCCAGGCCGAAGCCGAGCCCGAGGCCCGAGCCGGGCCGCAGCCACGGGTGCTTCGCGTCCACGGGCCGGGCCTCGAGCGGCAGCAGGTAGTAGTCGGCGTGCCACAGCGCCCAGCCGAGGGCGACCAGCGCCAGGAGCAGCCCGCTGCCGAGCGCCGGGACCAGCCCGGTGCCCTGCTCCAGCACCGGTCGCGGCGCCGGCCGCAGGCTCGGGTCGCAGCTCACCTCGGAGCGCGACAGCGTCTCGAGCGGGGCCGTGCCGCCGGCCATCACGAAGACCTCGTCGTTGGCGACGCGCACGCTGCGCCGTCCGCCGGGCGCCGGCACCTCGAGCTCGACCGCGCTCGGCGTGATCGCGCGCACCTCGCTCTCCAGCAGCGTGCGCAGCCGCCCCGCGCGGCTCGCCTCCTCCAGGCGCGCCAGGTTGCGCTCGCGCATCCGGAAGAAGCCCTCGCGGCGGTAGGAGAGCAGGACCTCGTTGCCGGGCTGCTCGGCCAGGGCCAGGGCCGTCTCGGCCGCGCTGTCGCCGCCGCCGACGACCAGGCAGCGCCGGCCCTGGTAGGAGTGGGCGTCGAGCAGCGCGTAGGCGACCTTGGGCGCGTCCTCGCCCGGCACGCCGAGCCTGCGCGGGCTGCCGCGGCGGCCGATGGCGAGGCACAGGAAGCGCGCGTGGAGCTCGCCGGCGCTGGTGTGCACGCGGAATCCGCCCTCGGGCCGGCGCTCGCAGCCGAGGTAGGTGATGCCGGTGTGGAGCGCCAGCTCCTCGCGCGCGGCGATGTCGCGCCACAGCTCGACCAGCTCCTCCTTGGTGAAGGTCGTGCGACCGCCGCCGAGCAGGCCGACGAGCGGCAGCTCGACCGGCTGCGTGAGGACCAGCTTGCGGCGCGGGTAGCGCGCCACGGTCCCGCCGACCTCGCCGGCCTGGTCGAGCACCGTGCAGGGGAGGCCCAGGCGTTTCGCCTCGAGGGCCACGGCAAGCCCAGCGGGTCCGGCGCCGACCACGAGCAGCGCGTGCTCGCCCGGCGCCAGCGCGGGCGCATCGAGCGTCGCCGCATCGAGCCGGTGCGCGACCTCGCCTGCCACGGCCGTGCCCTGGTCGATCGCGCTCTTGATCAGCGCGTGGGCCGTGACCTCCCCGGCCAGGAAGAGGCCGGGCGCGGAGACGGACTCGAGCGTCTCGCTCACCACCGGCACGTCCTGGCGCCGGTCCAGGTTCGCCACCGTGACCGTGATCGCGCCGACCGGGCACTCGCGCTCGCAGGCGCGGTGGCCGACGCAGCGCGAGCCGTTGACGACCAGCGCCTGGCCGTGGACGAGCTCGAGCACGCCCTGCTCCGGGCACGAGGCGACGCAGGTGCCGCAGCCGAGGCAGCGCGAGAGGTCGACGACGGGATGGCGCAGGAGGTCCGCCGCCCCGGCGCGCGTCTCCAGCTCGCGCCGCGCCAGGCCGCGCTGCATGCGCGTCAGCTCGGCGCGGCGCGCCACCGCGGCCAGGAAGGCGACGCACAGGGCCAGCACCAGCCCGAAGAGCAGGAGCCAGCTCATGGAGGCCTCCCCGTTCCCGCGCGTCCGCCCGCGCGCCCGCCCCGGGCGGGCGCGGGCTCAGCCGCCGCGGGTGGTCGTCGCCGGCGGCTGGGCCTGCGTCGTCGGCTTCTTCTTCGGGGCGGGGGCGGTCGTGGGCGCCGGAGCGGGGGCGGCCTGGGTCGCGTCCGGCTGCCCGGGCCCGGCGAGCTGCGCGCCCGGCGCCGAGAACTCGACGTAGGCGCGGCAGGCGGCGATGCAGGTGTCGAGGCGCTTGGCCAGCTCCTTGCCGCGGTTCCGGAGCCCGTCGAGCTCCTGGGCCACCAGCGCCACCGAGCTGGAGTTGAAGTCGTGCTCGAGGAACAGGGCCTGGTCGGCCAGGTCGCGGTGGAAGGCGTCCAGCGCGAGCTGGGCCAGCCCGGCGGTGGAGAGGATCGCGTCGTAGCGCCGGCGCGTCTCCTCCAGGCGCTCCTGGCTGCGCTGGCGCATGGCCACGTTGCCGAAGGACTCGAGGTTCCGGGCCCAGGCCGTGAAGACCTTCTCGCCCTTCTGCTTCAGCGGCCGCACGCTCCGGCGCAGGGCCGTGGCCTGGTCCTCGACGCGCTCGACGGCGACCTCCAGCTCGCCGTGGGCCGAGATCGGGTCGCCCTTGAACTCGGGCGCCACCAGCTTGCGCAGGTTCTCGACCGCCGCGTGCGTGCGCTCCTTGGTGACGGCCGACTCGACCTGCACCCGCTCGACGTGCGCCAGCAGCTCGTCCACGTCCTCGAGCCCGTCCTTCTGGTGGAGGCCGAGGGCCTTGAAGGAGCAGCCGCTGGCGAGGAGGCCGGCGGCGAGCAGAGCGGTGCAGAGGTGACGGTGGTGCACGATGGCGGGATCCCTGGTGCGGACGGGTTCGTGAGCGTCGCGGATCGGCCGCGCGGCCGGTCCGAGCTCTGCGGACGGCGAGCCCTTCGGCCGGGGCCGGAAGCGGTCTTGAGGGGAGCAGGTTCGTGCCTCGCAGGGTCTCGCGCGGCGGAAGCGTTTTCTCGGCCGAGGCTCCGGGAAGGGTGGTCAGATGCGGGACAGCGCCCTACACTCGCGTCGTGCCGCGCGAGTCCCCCCCGTGCGGGAGCCAGTCGAGGAAACTCCCAGCGAACGAAAGGACTCCATGCCCACTCTCAGCGTCGCCTACTCCAGCTCCAAGGGCTTCACCGTCACCGGCGGCGACAACAACGGTGCGGACGTGACCATCCCCTACGGCCTGAACAACGCGATCCTCTGGAACCGCAGCGGCACGAACTTCAAGTTCACGGGCTTCTCGGTCACCCCGGCGGACGGCTGCATCACGCCCCAGGTCGTCACCGAAGGCCAGATCTCCGTCATCGACAACGACACGAACACGTCCGGCAGGGACGTCCAGTACAAGTACTCGATCACGATCGTGGACCTGTCGAGCAACCAGACGAAGGTCCTCGACCCTCAGGTGATCAACAAGTCGAAGAGCCCCAATCTCATGCTCACGCCGTTGCCTCGCAGGACCGTTCGCAAGGCCGGGCGGAAGGCCAAGCGCACGACTCGCGCGCGGCAGTAGATCGCCGGTGGGATGATCGGCGAGCGCGTTCGCCACTATCGCATCCTCGAGAAGCTCGGGGAGGGCGGCATGGGCGAGGTCCATGCCGCCTTCGACGAGACCCTCGAGCGGCGCGTGGCCCTCAAGGTCATCCGGGCATCCCGCAGCCTGGACGACCTCGCGCGCGAGCGCTTCCTGCGCGAGGCACGCACGCTCTCGGCCCTCGACCATCCCGGGGTCTGCCGCATCTTCGACTACCTGCGCACGGAGAGCGGCGACTACCTCGTCCTCGAGCTGATCGCCGGGCGCACGCTGCACCAGGTCCTGCAGGCCGGACGCGTGCCCCGGGCGCAGGCGCTGGAGCTCGGCCGCCAGCTCGCCGACGTCCTCGCCGCCGCCCACGCGGCCGGCGTGGTCCATCGCGACCTCAAGCCCGGCAACCTGATGGTGACGCCCGAGGGCACCCTGAAGGTGCTCGACTTCGGTCTCTCGCGGCACAGCGGGCGCGCGGAAGGCGAGGCCGTAGCGGACCCGGATCGACGCAGCGATCCCGCCGGGCCCGAGCAGGAGGGCAACGAGGACGCCTCGGGCTGGTCCCCGAGCACCAGCCCCGGAACCGTCGTCGGCACGCTCCAGTACATGAGCCCCGAGCAGGCGCGCGGCGAGCCGGTCACGGCGGCAACGGATCTCTTCGCGCTGGGGCTGATCCTGCAGGAGCTCTTCACCGGCGAGCCCGGGCATCCCGCGGGGCTCGGCCTCCTGCAGCTCCACCAGCGGGTCATGCGCGGGGAAGTGGACCTGTCTCCGCACCTCGCAGGGGAGATCGGCGCCCTCGTGCAGGCCCTCACGCGCCTCGAGCCGGAGGCTCGCCCGCGCGCCAACGAGGTGCGGGACCGCCTGGCGTGGCTCCAGGGGCGGCGCGGTCGTGTCCTGCGGCGGATGCTCGCGGCGGCGGTGCTGATCGCGGGCGGCCTGGCCTGGGTGAAGTACACCGTCGACCTGCGCCGCCGCGAGCGGCAGGCCGAGCAGCTCATCGACTACCTGGTCGGCCCGCTGCGCCAGGAGCTCACGCCCCTCGGACGCCTGGACATCCTGGCCGACCTCGGCCGGCGCGCGCTGGCCTACTTCGACGCCGTCCCGGCGCGCCAGTGGACCGAGGAGGAGCTCACGCGCCGCTGCCAGGCCTACTACCAGCTCGGCGACGTGTATGCCCAGCAGGGTGACCGGAGCGCCGCCCTGGAGTTCTTCTTGCCCGCGCTGCACTTCGCCGAGGAGCTCGTGCGCCGCGCTCCGGCCGACCCGCGCCGGGTCTTCGAGCTGGCGCAGCTCCAGTTCTACGTAGGCCAGGTGCCCTTCGATCTCGGGGACGACGAGGGCGCGAGGCCCCACTTCGAGGCGTACCTGGCGAGCGCGCGGCGGCTGCTCGAGCTCGACCCCGAGCGCCGTGAGTACCGGATCGAGCTGGCCTACGGTCTCGCGAACATGGGGGCCCTGGCCTCGAAGCGCGGGAAGTGGGCCGAGGCCAGGAGCTCCTTCGAGCAGGCGGTCGAGCTCTGGCGCGAGCTGCTCGGGAGCGAGCCCACGACCCAGGACCTGAACGAGTTCGCCAATGCGCTCTCGTGGCTGGCCGAGAGCCTGGAGGGCCTGCACGAGCCCTCGCTCGCGATCGCGGTCCGCGAGGAGGAGCTGGACACCCGCGAGGCGCTGCGGGCCGCCGAACCCGGGAACCTGCCGCGCGAGTACCTGCGCTCGACCTGCTACCACCACCTGGCCGACCTGCTCGGGAGCATGGGGGAGGTCGAGGATGCGATCGCGCACCGCGAAGAGGCCGTCGCCGTGGCGCGCGAGCTGGTCGCGCACGACCCCACGAACGCGGAGTGGAGGCGGCACCTCGGAACCGCACTGATCACCCTCGCGGGCGCTCGCCTTGTAGTCGGGGAGCTCGACGACTCGGAATCGCTCTGCCTGGAGGCTCGGGACGTGCTCGAAGAACTCCGGCGCATCGATCCCGCGAACGTCGACTGGGCACGCGAGTACGAGAAGACGACGGTCATCGAGGGCGAGATCCGGCTCGCCCGTGGCCGGCTCGAGGCATCCGAGTCGGACTGAGCGACCGCCTCCGCGCCTCAGGAGGCTACGTCTGGACGGCGCCAGCGCTCCGCCTGTGCCCGCAGCCGGTACGCCAGCCGCGCCCGCCAGCGCGGCAACGGGAGCGCGAGCGTGGTGCAGGGGCGCGGCGCGCCGCCCCAGTCGCGCTTGTGCTGCGAGTCGCCGGCCATGAAGTCGTAGCGGCGCACGCCGCGCTCGATCAGGGCCGCGAGGGCCAGGCCGCGCAGGGCCGTGCCGGCGCGCGCCTCCTCGCGCGCGGGGTCGAAGCCCTCCTGGACCTGGTAGTAGCGCGTCCCGAGCGCGGCGCCGATCTGCGTCGCGCTGACGCTGCCGTCGGCCTCGACCAGGCGCGCGAAGGCGAGCTCGCCGCGCGCCAGCGCCCCGGCCGACCACTCGGCGTAGAAGGCGCGCCGGCGCGCGTCGGCGAAGGCGCCGGGCCGGCCGGCGGCCTGCCAGCGCAGCTCGTGCAGGCGGTAGAGCTCCGCCAGCCAGGCGGGGAGCGCGGCGGCCTCGGTGCACCACTCGAGGCGCGCGCCGCGCTCGGCGGCGGCGCGCACGGCGCTGCGCACCTTGGAGCGCATGCGCGGCTTGAGGCTGGCCAGCGTCGCGTCGAAGGTCTCCGCCAGCGGCGTCGCCAGGCACGGGACCGCCTGCTCGCGGTGCGCGAAGCCGCGCGTCTCGAGCTCGGCCCGCATCGCTGCCAGGAAGGGCGACTCGTCCGGCAGGCCCGCCAGGACCAGCGCCTCGAGCCCGCGCACGGCGCGCGCGGCGTCCAGCAGCCGGCCCGCGACCTCGCGCTCGCGTCCGGGTAGCACTGGCGGGGCGAGGTAGTCCGAGTCGAAGCTGCCGTCGCCGAGGAAGAGCGCCCGCCGCAGGGCCAGCGGCCCGCGCGCGGGCTCGCGCACCAGCGCGACGAGCGCGAGCACCTGGCCGGCCTCCTCGAAGCTCCAGCCGAGCACGTCGCCGGCGCCGGCATAGGCACGCGCGTGCGCCGCCAGCCAGGTGGGCGCGTTGCACAGCGGATCGAGCCCCGCGGCGCGCGCCAGGCGCTCCCACTCGCCCGCGAGCAGCTCGAAGGCCTCGAGCCCCTGCCAGGGTCGCGTCGCGAGGCTCACGGGCGGGCCGGCTCGAGGTCGGGCTCGAGCGCGCGCGCGGCCACGCTCAGGGTGACGGGCTCGGCGCCGAGCTCGGTGCGGCAGAAGGCGAGCAGGCCCTCCAGGCGCGCGAAGACGCCCTCGACGTCCGCGGCGGTGTCCACACGGCCCGAGACGCCGGGGTAGAGCTCGCTCGAGTGCAGGAACACGTTCAGGATCGGCGTGCGCTCGGCCACCAGGTTGCGCGCGACGGCCTGCATCTCGGAGAGGCCGAAGCGCACCGGATAGAGCCAGGCGAAGTCGACCCAGCCCAGGTGGTCGCGCGAGAGCAGCCCGCGCAGGCGCAGGGCGCGCGGCAGGTGCACGTAGGCGCGCCGCAGGGCGCGCGGCAGGCGCCGCGTGAGCCCGATCGAGACCGGGATCTCGACGATGGGGAGCTCGCCGTGGGCGCACACGTCGTCGCCGGAGGGGCGGTAGGGGCGCTCGGGCGCGGCGCGGAAGTCAGGGCCGCCGTCGGCGGTGTGCTCGGCCAGCGGCGTGACCGAGGTGTCGACCGTGTAGCCGAGCGCGACGAGCTCGCGCAGCGCCGCGGGCCCGAGGCCGAAGCGTCCGGCGCGGAAGGAGCGCGGCTCGGTGCCCGCCAGCGCGCCGACCGCGGTGTGCAGCACCTCCAGCTTGGCGCGGAAGCGCTCGGCCGGCAGCTCCGAGAGGTAGTAGGCGTGCAGGCGCTCGTCGCCCGCGCGTCCCGGGACCTCGCCGTAGGGTGGCGTGGTCCAGGGGTGCAGGTGCGTGCCCAGCTCGCAGCCGCCCTCTGCCGCGAGCGCGCGCAGGATCGCGGCCGGCTCCGGCAGGGTCACGACCGGGTGCGTGCACAGGTACGTCGGCTGGACGCCCAGGCGCGCGCACAGCTCCGCCAGGCGTGGCAGCGCCGTGACGTTGCGCGCCGCGAGCGGCGCGGCGATGCGCCAGCCGGGCATGTCCTCCTCGACGTCGATCGTGAGCGCGAGCAGCGGCCGCATCGGGGCCTCCAGGCTACTCCGCGCCGATGTAGCCCAGCGCGCGCAGGCCGGCCTCGATCTCGGGCGTCAGCGCGGCCGGCGGCACGTCACGGAAGCCCTGCGAGGCCAGGAACTGGGCATGGGCCCGCAGGCGCTCGAGCAGGCCCTGGATCAGCGGCTGGTACTCGCTCTCGTGGAACAGGTTCTTCTTCTCGCCCGGGTCCTCTCCGAGGTGGTAGAGCGCCTCGCGTCCATGCCGGTCGGGCGGGAAGAACTGGTTCTCCTCGGTCAGGACCAGCTTCCAGGGCCCCAGGCGCGCGCCGGTGAAGACGAAGGCGCGGTGGTTCGTGTCGTCCTGGCCGAACTCGCTCTCCATGAAGAGCGGGTCGCCGAGCGCGTCCTGGCCGCGGCGCACGCCGAGCCGCCGGTGGAACGAGGCGCCGTCGCCGAAGTCGACGCGCTCGCGCCCCGCCAGAGCCAGCACGGTCGCCGCCAGGTCGACGATCTGCACCGGCTCCTCGTGCACGAGCCCCGCCGGGACCCCGGGACCGCGCAGGATCAGCGGCACGTGCACGACCTCCTGGTAGAGCGAGAAGCCGTGGCCGATGTAGCCGTGCTCGAAGAATTCCTCGCCGTGGTCGGAGGTCAGGACGAAGAGCGTGTTCTCCCAGGCGCCGAGCTGCTGCAGGCGCGTGACCAGCTCCTTCAGCCCGTCGTCGGTGTAGCGGATCTCGCCGTCGTAGAGGTCGATGCCCACGCGGCGCTTGCGGTCGTTGAAGAGCGCCATCCCGTGGTCCTGCGCGAACTGCTCGCGGTAGACCGCCGGCGGGTCGTAGGGGATGTGCGGGTCGATGTAGTGCGCGTACAGGAAGAACGGCTGGCGGTGGTTCTTCTCGACCCAGGCCAGCACCTCGCGGTTCATGGCGCGGATGTCGTTCTCGTAGTTCCAGTTGAACTGGTGGCGCAGCAGCGTCATCAGGATCGCGCCGAAGGCCGAGCCGCGGATGCAGGCCAGCGTGACCGTGTCCTCGACCGGCGAGTCGAAGTAGGTGTCGAAGCCGCGGTCGAAGGCGAAGACGCGCTTCAGGTTCGGGTTGGCGACGAAGCCGCCGGTGACGTAGCCGCGCTCCTGGAAGCCCTCGGCCAGCGTCTGCTTGCCCTCCGGCAGGTGCAGCAGGCTCCCGTGGTAGAGCGCGCCGTGCCGCGAGGGGTGCAGGCCGGTCAGGATCGTGCCGGTCGCCGGCTTGGTCCACGAGGCGGCCGAGATCGCGTCGGCCACGCGTGTGCCCTCGGCCGCCAGCGAGTCGAGGAAGGGCGAGGTGGGACGCGGGTAGCCGTAGCACGAGAGGTGGTCGGCGCGCAGCGTGTCCACCGTCACGAAGACCACGTTCGGCCCGCCCGGACCGGGCCGCGCCGGCAGCGTGGCGTAGCTCGGGGTCTTGCCGAGCGGCGAGAGCTCCCAGTGGAAGGCCGTCCACAGGCCCGCGCCGGCCAGCGCGGCCCAGCCGGCCCAGGCCACCGCGCGCGGCACGAGCGGCCCCTGGCGCACGCGCGCGACGAGCCAGGTGCTCGGACGGGCGAGGAGGCGCGCCACCAGACCCCCGGCGGGCACCGCCAGGAGGTACACGACGCCGGCCGTCGCCATCAGGGTCGGGTTGCGCCAGCCCTCCTCGCCGCTCATCAGGATGCGCAGCGCGATGGAGGTTGCGAGCGCGGCGGCGAGCAGGCTGCCGAGCGCGCTCGGGAGCGCGGCGCGCGGCGTCCACGGGCAGCGGCGCACGAGCTGGTCGTAGACGACCAGCCCGACGAGCACTCCGAGCACGCCCGCCAGGTCCAGCGCGATCACCGCTGGCCGCGTCAGGAAGTCCAGCGCGTCCTCGGCGATCCAGGCCAGCTCGACGAAGCCGAAGAAGCCGCCCAGGGCCAGCACCAGGCCCGCGCCGAAGCCGCCGCCCTCCTCGTCGCCGCGCAGGTGCGGCAGGAACCGCATCAGCCCCAGCGCGATCCCGCCCAGCGCGAGCCCGAGGGCCAGGAAGCCGAAGCCCTCGATGGCCGTCGCCTGCACGATCGCGGCCAGCTTCTCCGACCAGGGCGAGGGCAGCCCGGCCTGGAACTCGAGCACCCAGGTGCGCCCGCCGATCGTGCGCACGGCGTGGATCCCCCCCAGCACCAGCGCCAGCAGCGCGAAGGCGCTGCCGCAGCGCAGCCAGGCGGCCAGGGCGGGTCGGGACGGGCTCATGCGGAGCGCAGCCGTCCTGTTTCGGCAGCCACGGCGCCGGAGCGCGTCACTTCGCGCGGAAAACGCCGCCGCAGGGCGGGCGAGAGGCGCGTCGCGCGCCAGCCCAGCAGGCGCAGCTGGCGCACCGTCCCGGCCGAGCCGAAGGCCAGCGCCGCCAGGCCCTTGCGCGAGACGGCCTTGTTCACGTGGGCGTAGCCGACCAGCTCGGTCAGGTCGCCGCGGCGCATCTCGGCCAGGACGAAGCGCATCCCGCCCTCGTACAGCTTGCGCCCGCGGTGCTCGGGGCTGGTGTAGGCCTTGTAGATGAACCACTGCCGCGGCGAGAGCGCGCGCTTCAGGAGCCCCGGCACGTTCAGGCAGCGCGGGTTGACCCACATCGTGAACACGATCGTCTCCTGGTGGAGGCCGAGCACCACGCGGTGCCCGAGGCCCAGGCGCACCACGCCCTCGCGTCGCTCGCGCTCGTCCAGCTCGGTGTGGAGCGGATCGCAGCGCTCCACGTCGGCCGCCGTCCCGAAGCGGAACGCGTAGCCCGCCGGCGGCGCGAAGTCCGCGTCGGCCGGCACCGGGCGCACGAACACGTCGTACGTGTCCAGCCCGAACTGCCGGCGCAGGTGGCCGAGGAGCTTGCGCAGGCGCACGAGCGGCGACATCGCCCCGCAGGCTACCGGTCCGCCCCCCCGGCCCGCCACGCTGGGGGCCCGGCTCCTCGCGGACCTCCCCGGGCGAGCGCCAGGGGCCCGCGAGCGCGCGGCAAGAGCTCCGCGTCGTGCGGCCTCGCCGGACCTCCATCGCCCGCGGCGCTGGCCCGGCCGACGAGCGCGCTCAGCGCGGGGGCACGCGCCAGACGGCCCAGCCGTCGAGCGCGAACCACGACTCGCCCCCGGTCCAGGCGTCCACGAGGCGCGCCGTGTCCTGCGGCGCGGAGCGGTAGCGCTGCACCAGCGCCGCGGCTTGCTCGGGATCGATGGCCCGGCGGACGAGGCGTCCCCCCCGGAGCTCCAGCAGCGCGCCGCGCTCGTCGAGCGCGAGCGTGCGACGGCCGTCCGGCGACGAGGCCAGCGCGAGGAGGGCGGCGCCCGGCTCCTCCGCGGGGCCGGCCACGGGCTCGACCGCGCCGGTGCGCGCGTCGAGGGTGAGCAGCCAGCCCTCCTGCGTGCCGACGAGGAGCCCGACCGGAGCGGGCGCCAGGGCGCTCGGCTTGCCGTGGCGCGGGTGCGGCGCGCCCGCCAGCGTGCGCGCGACCTCGAGGCCGAGCGTCGCGTCGACCCAGGGCGAGGCGGGCGGCGGGAAGCTCGGGTGCTCCCACAGGTCGAGGGACTCGGAGACGAAGAGGCTCCAGCCGGTCGAGCTGCCGGAGGCGGCCGTCGAGGGTCCGATCGCCAGGCCCGCCGGGCGCCCGAGGTAGCCCGAGCCGATGCGCTCGATCCCCGCCAGGTCGGCGTGGTAACGCACGAGCGACCACTCGTCCTCGCAGATCGTGTAGAGGTTGCCGAGCGCGTCGACCACGATCTCGCCGTCGCCGCGCACCTCGTCGTTGGAGAAGTTGAGCGTCGCGAAGCCCGGCAGGGCCTCGACCGTCGGCCCCGTGAAGCGCAGGAGGTCGACCGTGCCCTCGAAGCCGCCGGAGCGCCACTGGCTGAAGTAGAGACCTCCCAGCGGGCGTGCGGCCAGCCCGCGCGTCTCCTCGGTCGGCAAGAGCTCGGTCACGCTGCCCAGCGCGACCTTCACGATGCGGCCCACGTCGGTCGCGTCGCGGCAGGCGACGTAGAACGACCCGTCGACGTCGAGGGCCAGGTCCTTGGCGACCAGGATGTCGCCACCGGGGTCGCTGAAGACGGTCGTGACCGTGAACGGCGTGGTGGTGATGCGCTGGATCGTGCCGTCGCGCGCCAGCGTGTAGATCGACTGGTCCGGGGCGAAGCTCACGCCCTCGACCGGGCCGATCAGGCCGTCCGCGTCGG
>DASVAP010000294.1:0-46838 GCA_036376275.1 Planctomycetota bacterium
AGGTCGAAGGGCTCGTCGGCCGCGCCCTTCAGGGCGGCCAGCGCGCCCGTGGCGGTGCCCGTGGTGACGTGCTCGATCCCGGCCTCCTCCAGCGCCAGGGCCCCCAGACGGCGGAAGGCCGGGTCGTCGTCCACGAGCAGCACCTTCGTGCGCCGAGCCCCGGAGGCCTGTGACCCTAGAGGATCGGCGGTCATCGTGCGGACCTGGGATGGGGTGCTCATGGCATGGGCGATGGCTGGGCCTGGAGGGGAAGGGGCTCGCTCCCGAGGCGCGACGTCCGGCTCGCGGGCGCGATCGGGAGGGTGAAGTAGAACGTGCTGCCCGAGCCCGGGCTGGACTCGCACCAGATCGTGCCGCCGTGCCGCTCGACGATCTTCTTGCACAGCGAGAGCCCGATGCCCGTGCCCGCGTACTCCTCGCGGCCGTGCAGGCGCTGGAAGACCTCGAAGATGCGCTGGGCGTAGGTCGGATCGAGGCCGATGCCGTTGTCGCGCACCGAGAGCAGCCACTCGCCGTCGCGCAGGTCACAGTCCACGTGGACCACCGGGTCCGCCTCCTTGCGCCGGAACTTGATGGCGTTGCCGACCAGGTTCTGGAAGACCTGCGCCACCTGGAACTCGTCGCCCATCACGGTCGGCAGCGAGCCCTGGGTGACGGTCGCGCCATTCTCGCGGATCGCCAGGCGCAGGTTCGCCAGCGCCTGCTGCAGGGCCCGGTCGCAGGCCACGGGCGTGAAGTGCGCTCCAGCGAGGTCCAGGCGCGCGTAGCTGAGCAGATCGTTGATCATCGCGTGCATGCGCTGCGCGCTGCCGCTCGCGAAGGCGATGAACTCGTCGGCCTGTGCGTCCAGCCGCCCGCTGTAACGGCGCGAGAGCAGCTGCAGGAAGCTGGAGATCATCCGCAGCGGCTCCTGCAGGTCGTGCGAGGCGGCGTAGGCGAACTGTTCCAGGTCCCGGTTGGACCGCCGCAGCTCGGCCGTGCGCGCCTCCACCAGCTGCTCCAGGCGCCGGTTGAGCGCCTGGAGCTCGCGCGTCTTGCGAAACAGGTCCACGAAGACGCGCACCTTGGCGCGCAGGACCTCCGGAGCGAAGGGCACCGGCAGGTAGTCCACGGCGCCCGAGTCGTAGCCCTTGAGCTGGTCCGGGTCGCCGACCTGGATGCCGGACACGAGGATCACGGCGGTGTCGCGGAAGCGCGGGTGCCGGCGGATCATGGCCAGCAGGTCGAAGCCGTCGATCTCGGGCATGCACACGTCCGCGAGCACCACGGCGATCTCGCGCTCGAGCAGCATCTCCAGGGCTGCGCGGGCCGACCCGACGGTCACCAGGTTCTCGCCCAGGCACGCCAGGGCGGCCTCGTAGGCCAGCAGCTTCGACGGCTGGTCGTCGACCAGCAGGATGTTGACGGGCTCGCGGGTCTCGGGTTTCACGGGAATGCTCTTCAGCGGTGCATCCACATGCGCAGGGCGGCCAGCAGCTGCTCCGTGTCCACCGGCTTGGCCAGGTAGTCGGACGCGCCCGCCTCCAGGCACTTCTCGCGGTCGCCCTTCATGGCCTTGGCCGTCAGCGCGATGATGGGCAGGTTCCGGTGCGCCGGGTTCTGCCGCACGGTGCGCATGGTCTGATAGCCGTCCATCTCGGGCATCATGATGTCCATCAGGACGATGGCCACGTTCGGGGTGGACTCGATCTGCGCGATGGCGTGCGCGCCGGTGTTGGCCGAGATCGTGCGCATGCCGTGCTCCTCCAGGACACCGCTCAGGGCGAAGATGTTGCGCACGTCGTCGTCCACGATCAGCACGAGCTTCCCGACCAGGTCCTCGTCCGACTCGCGCAGCTCCTGGATCAGGCGCCGCTTCTCCTGCGGGATCTGCTCGACCGAGAGGTGCAGGAGCAACGCGGTCTCGTCCAGCAGCCGCTCGGGGGAGCGCACGTCCTTGACCACCACGCCGCGCGCCAGCTGGTGCAGGCGCTCGTCCTCCTGGGGCGAGAGGTCCTTGCCGGTGAAGACCACCACGGGCGGATCGTGGAGCGCCGGATCGTCGCGGATGTGCTCGAGGATCTCGAGGCCACCGATGTCCGGCAGGCTCAGGTCGAGCACGACGCAGTCGAAGGCCCCGGCGCGCAGCGCCTCCAGCGCCGCCTGGCCCGTGCCGGCGACGGTGACCTCGAGGGCCTCGTGTCCCAGCAGCTCGGTCAGGCCGAGTTGCTCGGCGGGATCGTCCTCGACGATCAGCAGACGCTTGCGGCGCGGAGACGCGTACTCCCGCAGCCGCTCGAGCGCCGCCTGCAGCTCGGCGGGCTCGCCTGGCTTGGGCAGGAGCTCGTAGGCGCCCCGCGGCCGGCGCTGGAAGCCGTCGTCGTGGGTCGAGAGGACCTGCACCGGGACGTGGCGCGTCGCGGCGTCGCGCTTGAGCTCGCTGAGCACGCTCCAGCCCGGCATGTCCGGCAGCACGAGGTCCAGCACGATCGCCGTCGGGCGCAGGTGGCGCGCCAGCTCGAGCGCCTCGGCCCCGCGCTGGGCGACCACCACCCGGAAGCCGACCTTGCGCGCGGTCTCGAGCAGGCGCCGCGCGTAGCCCGCGTCCGCGTCGACGACGAGCAGGGTCGTCTCGCCCTCACGCACCTCGCCGCGGTCGTCCTCGATGCGCTCCGGCGCGGAGACGAGCTGGCGCACCACGGCCACCGGCGGGGCGCTGCTCGGCCGTTGCCGCCGGCCCTCCACGGGACCCGGGTAGTGCAGCGGCAGGTAGAGCGTGAAGGTGCTGCCGACGCCCGGCGTGCTCTCCAGATGGATCTCGCCGCCCAGCAGGCTGGCGAGCTCGCGGCTGATCGCCAGCCCCAGGCCCGTGCCGCCGTACTTGCGGCTGGTGCTGGCATCGGCCTGCTGGAAGGCCTCGAAGATGAGGCGCTGCTTCTCGGGTGGGATGCCGATGCCGGTGTCCTCCACGCGGAAGGCGACCACCTGGGTGGCCGCACCCAGGGTCGGGTGGCCGACGCTCCAGCCCCCGCGCTCGAGCGAGATGCGCAGCTCGACCCCGCCCTGCTCGGTGAACTTGAAGGCGTTCGAGAGCAGGTTCTTCAGGATCTGCAGCACGCGCTTGGAGTCCGTCACGATGTGGGCGTGCTCGAGCTCGGGGGCGATGCGCGCCTCGAAGCGCAGGCTGCGGCTCTCGGCCTCGTGGTGGAAGTTGCGCCGGGCCGTCTCGACCAGCGTCGCGAAGGCGACGACCTCGGCCTCCACCGTGACCGTGCCCGACTCGATCTTGGAGAGGTCGAGGATGTCGGTGATCAGGGTCAGGAGGTCGCTGCCCGCCCCGTGGATCGTGCGCGCGAACTCGACCTGCTTGGGCGAGAGGTTGCCGTCGGCGTTGTTGGCGAGCTGCTGACCGAGCACGAGGATGCTGTTCAGCGGCGTGCGCAGCTCGTGGGACATGTTCGCGAGGAACTCGGACTTGTACTTGGAGGTCAGGGCCAGCTCGGCGGCCTTCTCCTCCAGCTCGCGACGCGCCTGCTCGATCTGCTGGTTCTTGCGCTCGACCTCGGCGTTCTGCTCGGCCAGCTGCTGCGCCTTCTGGGCCAGCTGCTCGTTGGTCTGCTGCAGCTCGTTCTGGCGCGTCTGCAGCTCGACCGCCAGCTTCTGCGACTGCGCCAGCAGGCTCTCGGTCTGCATCGTGGCCTCGATGCTGTTCAGCACGATCCCGATGCTGGAGGTGAGCTGCTCCAGGAAGGCCAGGTGCACGGGGGCGAAGTTCTCCAGGCTCGCCAGGCACATGACGGCCTTGATCCGGCCCTCGAACACGACCGGCAGCACGACCAGGCTGCGCGGCCGGGCCACGAGCAGCGTGCTGTCGATCGGGACGACGTCGGCCGGCACGCTGGTGATCAGGATGCGGCGCATGTCGGCCGCGCACTGCCCGACCAGCCCGTCGCCGACCGCGATGCGCTCCGGGTAGCCGTTGACGCCCGGGTTGCCGTAGGAGGCCAGCCGGCGCAGGCTCGGGGTGGCCTCGGAGCTCATGCGGTAGATCAGGCCTTGCTGGGCCCCGATCAGCGGCACCAGCTCGGACAGGATCAGGTTGCCGACCGTGGTCAGGTCGCGCTGCCCCTGCAGCATCCCCGTGAAGCGCGCCTGGTTCGTCTTGAGCCAGTCCTGCTCCGTGTTGCGCTCGGTGGTCAGGCGCAGGTTGCCGATCATCGTGTTGATGTTGTCCTTGAGCTCGGCCACCTCCCCGCGCGCATCGACCTGGATCGAGCGCGTCATGTCGCCCTGAGTCACGGCCGTGGCCACCTCGGCGATGGCGCGCACTTGCGTGGTCAGGTTGGCCGCCAGGCGGTTGACGTTCGCGGTCAGGTCCTTCCAGGTCCCCGACGCGCCCGGGACGTTGGCCTGCCCGCCCAGCCGGCCCTCCACGCCGACCTCGCGCGCCACCGTGGTCACCTGGTCGGCGAAGGTGGCCAGCGTGTCGATCATGTTGTTGATCGTCTCGGCCAGGGCCGCGACCTCGCCCTTGGACTTGACCGTCAGCTTCTGCTCGAGCACCCCGTCGGCCACGGCCGTGACGACCTTGACCACGCCCCGCACCTGCTCGGTCAGGTTGGCGGCCATGACGTTCACGTTGTCGGTGAGGTCCTTCCAGGTGCCGGCCACGCCCGGTACCTGCGCCTGACCGCCCAGGCGCCCCTCGGTGCCGACCTCGCGCGCCACGCGCGCGACCTCGGCCGCGAAGCCGTTGAGCTGGTCCACCATCGTGTTGATCGTGTTCTTCAGCTCGAGGATCTCGCCCTGCACGTCGACCGTGATCTTGCGCGAGAGATCCCCGCGCGCCACGGCCGTCGTCACCTCGGCGATGTTGCGCACCTGCGTGGTCAGGTTGGCCGCCAGCAGGTTCACGTTGTCCGTCAGGTCCTTCCACGTGCCGGCCACGCCGGGCACCTGCGCCTGGCCGCCGAGCTTGCCCTCCGTGCCGACCTCGCGCGCCACGCGCGTCACCTCGGCCGCGAAGGAGCGCAGCTGCTCCACCATCGTGTTGATGGTCTCCTTGAGCTGCAGGATCTCGCCGCGCGCGTCGACCGTGATCTTGCGCGACAGGTCGCCGCGCGCCACGGCCGTGGTCACCTCGGCGATGTTGCGCACCTGCGTGGTCAGGTTGGCCGCCAGCAGGTTCACGTTGTCCGTCAGGTCCTTCCACGTCCCGGCCACGCCGGGCACCTGCGCCTGGCCGCCGAGCTTGCCCTCGGTGCCGACCTCGCGCGCCACGCGCGTCACCTCGGCCGCGAAGGCGTTGAGCTGGTCCACCATCGTGTTGATGGTGTCCTTGAGCTCGAGGATCTCGCCCTTGACGTCGACCGTGATCTTGCGCGAGAGATCCCCGCGCGCCACGGCTGTGGTCACCTGGGCGATGTTGCGCACCTGGTCGGTCAGGTTGCTGGCCATCGAGTTCACGTTGTCCGTGAGCCCCTTCCAGGTGCCGGCCACGCCGGGGACCTGGGCCTGGCCGCCGAGCTTGCCCTCGGTGCCGACCTCGCGCGCCACGCGCGTCACCTCCGAGGCGAAGGCGTTGAGCTGGTCGACCATCGTGTTGATGGTCTCCTTGAGGCGCAGGATCTCGCCGCGCACGTCGACCGTGATCTTGCGCGACAGGTCGCCGCGCGCGATGGCCGTCGCCACCTCGGCGATGTTGCGCATCTGGTCGGTCAGGTTGCTGGCCATCAGGTTCACGTTGTCCGTCAGGCCCTTCCAGGTGCCGGCCACGCCGGGCACGATGGCCTGGCCGCCGAGCTTGCCCTCGGTGCCGACCTCGCGCGCCACGCGCGTCACCTCCGAGGCGAAGGCGTTGAGCTGGTCCACCATCGTGTTGATGGTGTCCTTGAGCTCCAGGACCTCGCCCTTGACGTCGACCGTGATCTTGCGCGAGAGATCCCCGCGCGCCACGGCCGTGGTGACCTCGGCGATGTTGCGCACCTGCGTGGTCAGGTTGGCCGCCAGGAGGTTCACGTTGTCCGTCAGGTCCTTCCACGTGCCGGCCACGCCGGGCACGATGGCCTGGCCGCCGAGCTTGCCCTCGGTGCCGACCTCGCGCGCCACGCGCGTCACCTCCGAGGCGAACGAGCGCAGCTGGTCGACCATCGTGTTGATGGCCTCCTTGAGGAGCAGGATCTCGCCGCGCACGTCGACCGTGATCTTCTTGGAGAGGTCGCCGTCGGCCACGGCGATCGTCACCTCGGCGATGTTGCGCACCTGGGCGGTCAGGTTGGCGGCCATCGAGTTGACGCTCTGCGTGAGGTCGTTCCACACGCCGCCGACGCCGGGCACCTGGGCCTGGCCGCCCAGCTTGCCGTCGATGCCGACCTCGCGCGCCACGCGCGTCACCTCGGAGGTGAACACGCCGAGCTGGTGGATCATCGTGTTGACGATCGTGGCCGAGCGCAGGAACTCGCCCTGCAGTGGATGGTCGTGCCGGTCGGTCACGACCGTCTGCTGCAGGTCGCCCTGGGCCACGGCGGAGACCGCGCGCGTGACCTCGGCCATCGGCCACAGGAGGTCCCCGATCAGCGCGTTGACCGAGGCCTCCATCGCGTCCCAGCTCCCGCCGCGCAGCAGGAAGCGGGCGCGCTCGCTCGTGCGCCCCTCCTTCCCGACCACGTGGCCGACGCGCCGCAGCTCGCCCGCCATGCACTCGTTGGCGGCCACGATCTCGTTGAACGTGTCGGCGATCTTGCCCTCGATCCCCGTCCAGTCCCCGGGCAGGCGCACGGAGAAGTCTCCACCCCGCACCGCCTGCAGGACGCGCAGGATCTCGGCCACGGGCGCGGGCCCGCGGGGGGCCCTCGGGAGCTTGCGTCGGACCAGGGGAGGATCGCCGCGGGCTTCCATCGGATCCAGCCGGGCCTTTCCGTTGGGGGCTGTCGGGGACGGGACCACTAGAGCATGGCGCGTGGAGGAGGTGGAGGGGCGACCCGGACAACCGCGGTCGGCCGACGGGGCGCGATTCTCGGCTCCCCCACCCGCGCCCACATTAAGGGCCCTTCAGGGACCGCGCGCCCAGCCCGGGGGCAAAGGCTGAAGAGGGGTTAACAGCGGCGCGTCCCGGATCCGCTCCACTGGATCCGGCGACCTCCGTCTCGAGCTGCGCGCCCGGCGCGGAGGACGCCCATCCCCTCCCCCGGATCCGGAGCCCAACATGCTCCACCCCCACTTCCTCCCGACCCGTCTGCACCTGCGGCTGCAACGCCTCGGGGAGCTCACGGCGGCCCTTGCCCGCGCCCGGTCGCTGCTCCGGCGCACGCCCCTCTCCGGGGCGCGCCACCGGTGGCCCGATCCGGAGCTCGTCTCGCTGGCCTTCTTCCTGGCCCTGATCGGCCTGACGTTCGTTCTCTGACCGCCCCCCCGGCGCACGGGGCGAACATGGCTCCGCAACGAGCCGTACCCCTCGCCGTCCGGGGGGCCCGGAGGAATCCCCCGCCTGGCGGGGACCCGCGTCGCGCTGGGGTCAGGCGGGGCCGCGACGCGCAGTCGTTGCCGCATTCCCTGTTGCCCGAGGCGGCCAGGGCCAGGACGCGATGCACCCCGGCGCTCGCGAGGGTTTAGCCCGGCGGGCGACCGCCGGAGCGAGAAGGTCAGCTCCGGGGCAGGCTCGCCAGCTCGACCCAGAAGTCCAGCGCCCGCCGCAGCCTCGCCTCGAAGTCCTCGAAGTCGCTGGCCTTGACCAGGTAGCCGTTGGCCCGCCGGGCATAGGCGCCGCGCACGTCGCGCGCCGCCTCCGAGCCCGTCAGCACCAGCACCGGGATGTGCAGCAGCGCCGGGTCGGTCTTGATCCTCCGCAGGAGCTCGCATCCGTCCACCAGGGGCAGGCGGAGGTCCATGAGGATGAGGTCGGGCCTGGGGGCGTCCCCGGCGAGCAGCTCCCACGCCTCGTGCCCGTCCTGGGCGATGGTCAGGCGCAGGGCATGGGGCAGGCCGGCCAGGACCTCGCGCACCAGCAGGACGTCGCCCGGGTTGTCCTCCACGAGGAGGAGCGAGCAGCGCGACGCGCACCGCCCTCCGGGGTCCGCGGCACGGGACGGGTTGGTCCAGCGGCCCTCGTCCCGTGCGCGCCCGGTGTGCTCGGCCAGCGAGCGCCAGAAGTGGGCCGATTCCGGGGTCAGCTCCATGCCGCCTCCCCATGGATCGCGACGGGAACCGGCGCACGCGCCGGGGACCGCCCGCGGAGACGTCGCTGGAGCCGGAGCATGGCCGGCAGGACGCCAGCCAGGAGCCGCAGGGTCGGAAGGCTCCGACGGCGCGCCTGCGCCCGCGGCGGCGCCAGCGCGTCGCGCAGGAAGTACTGGTGCACGACGTACCGGGCGCGCTCGCTGCACGGCTCGTAGGCGAGCACCAGGTCGACCCCGTCGCCGTTGCCGCGAACGCGACGCACCGTGGCCGTGCACAGGGCCTGGCGGAGGCGGGGCGCGCCGGCCCGGGGACGGAGCTCGACGGCGAGGCCGAGCAGGACCTGCGCACCCGGGGCCACGGCCCGCCGGACGCGGACGCGCACGGCGTCCTCGCAGAGGTCGAGCAGCGTCCCCGAGACGGCGGGGCCCGGCTCCGACTGGGGCAGGACCAGGGCCACGGCGCCCGCGGGCCGTGCGCGCCGGAGCCGACGGCGCTCCTTGCGCGCCCCCGCCAGCGCAGCTCGCCACCGCGCGCTCCATTCCAGGCGACCGAGCTGGACCGACCGGTGCAGCGCGGCCGCCACGGTGCAGGCGAGGAGCCGGAGCGGGTCGAGCCCGGAGGACCGACGGCGACTCCAGGCGTTGTCCAGCCAGGCCCGGATGCGCTTGGGCGTCGAGTGCGGCGTGAACAGCTGGGACGGTCCGAACAGCCCCGGCCGGAAGGCGAAGCGGCGCGCGTAGCCGGGCAGGGTCTGGCAGTGGATGCGGCTGATCCGCTCGCGCTCGGGGCGGGGCCCGACGAAGCGCATCTCGCCGCGCACGATGTTCCAGAGCTGGGGCAGCTCGTCCAGCCGGCTGTCGCGCAGGAAGCGTCCGCCCCGGATCTCGAGGCCGTCGCGCGCCTCCAGCAGGCGCTCGGCCGTGACCTGGGCCGCCGCGCGCTGCAGGGTGCGCACCTTGTAGAGCATGAAGGGACGCTTGCGCAGGCCGAGGCGCTCGCCGCGATAGAGCAGCGGACGCCCATCGACCCACCACACGAACGCCACCAGGAGGGCGAGCACCGGCAGGGCCAGGCCGAGCAGGAGCAGCGCCGCGCCGCGCTCGAGCGCGCGGGCGAGGCGTCCGGGCTCGGCCCGCTCGCGTCGCGCCGGGAGCGCGACGCGCACGTCGGAGCCGAGGACCTGGCGGGCGCGCACCGTCGTTGCCGGAGGGAGCGGGCTCATGACCACCTCGAGCAGCGGGAGGGAGTGCTCGCCTCGACACCGTCCCCTGGCGCCGCGGGCACCGGCCCGTCGTCGCTGGGGGACGGGCGCGGCACGCTCGCCGCCCCGCTCGGCAGCGGCACCGTCCGGCTCGTGCCGGGCGCACCCGCGCTGCCGGAGCGGCCCGGAGCCTGCACGACCACCGCGTCCACGCGCTGCACGGTGGCGGCGCCGCTCGGACCCGTGACGGTCAGCGAGACCGTGTAGGTGCCGGGCGCGGCGTAGACGTGCGAGGGGTTCTGCAGGCTCGAGCCGGAGCCGTCGCCGAAGTCCCAGCTCCAGCCCTGCACCGGACCGCTCGAGGCGTCGTGGAACTGCACCGTCAGCGGCGCGATCCCGCGCGACTCGCGCTGCTCGAAGAGCGGCTGCGGCGGGACCGCCGGCCAGGGCAGCAGCCCGAGCTCCAGGCGCGGCGGGCTCGCGCCCTGGCGCGTGGAGTAGTAGGCGCTGTTCGAGCTGGCGCTGCGCAGCCCAAGGCTCGCCGTGCCGCGCTCCGTCAGCCAGGCGGAGAGGTCCACGCTCACGATCTCCCCCGTGGCCACGCTGCCGAGCTGGGTCACGGGGTCGGCCGGTAGCTCCGGCCTCCTGTTCCAGGTCAGGGTCGACTCGTTCCAGCGCTGGTGCGTCAGGAACAGGGCGCCGCCATCGGGACTGCCGTCGATGCAGGCGAGCCGTAGAAAGGCCGACGAGACGAGCTCGCGCCCGGGCGGCACCGCGAAGGCCAGGTAGGCCTCGTAGTCCGCGAGCGCCTCGTCGCGCACGCGCATCGTCGGCAGGTCGCCGTAGCCGCTGTCCGGGCGCGACTCGCGCACGTGGCCGTCCGCCAGCGGCGCGAGCGTGAGCGTCGTGCGCGGCGCGTCGACGGTGATCAGCTCGGTGCGCGTGTGCCGGTCGGAACCGAGGGCGTTCGCGACGTCGAGCGTCACCGTGTAGCGTCCTGGCTGCGCGTACTCGTGCACCGGGTGCTGGGCCGCGGAGGTCGCTCCGTCGCCGAAGCTCCACGACCACTGCGTCGGGTCCCCGCCCGAGTCGTCCAGGAAGCGCACCCGCAGCGGAGCCGGGCCGCGCGGCTCGTCGGCCGCGAAGCGCGCCAGCGGCGGCGCGGGAGTGGTCCCGCCCAGCGCGTCGTGGTGGTGGCCGTACTCGCGGCGCGGGCGGTGGCTGGCGAGCACGACCAGCCCCGTGCGGCCGTCGACCGCCTGCTTGGTGGAGGTCGGGTCGGCGAAGGCGGGCTGGCCCGGATCCACCAGGATCGGCGCGCCCACGCCGGCGCCGAAGGCCGGCGCGTCCATCGGCGCGGACTTGTGGTACACGGCCCCGAGCGGACCCGGGCTGACCCCGAAGAGGTGCACGACGCGCTGCTCGTCGTCCAGCACCAGCAGCGGACGGCTCCAGCCGGCCGCGGGCGGGGCCACGATCGTCAGGCTCCAGCCGCCGAGCACCCCGCGCTCCGCCAGCAGGACGAAGTCGGTGGCCGACTTGAGCGCGGCGAACAGGCGCCCGTCGCGCGCCGCGCGCACGCTGAGCTGGTCGTCGACCGCGCCCGGGCCATCGACCACGACCTCGGCCGGCCCCCAGTCCGCGGGCGCGTCCGCGTCGCCCCGCAGGCTGCAGCGGAACGCGCTCCCCGGCTGATCGGACCACAGCAGCGCGAGCCGCCCGTCCGGGACGGCCACCAGGGCGCAGACGTCGTCCCCGCTGAGCTCGCCCGGGATGCGCGGGTGGAGCGCGGGCAGGCTCCAGCGCCGGTCGTCGCCGAGCGTGTGCGCGACCCACACGTGGCGCTGTGCCGTCCAGGCGGCCCACAGCCGCCCGGTCGAGTCGCGCTCGAGCGTCAGGACCTCCGTGCTCGCGTCACCGATCGCGACCGGGAAGCCCGCGTCGAGGGCGTAGACGCCGGTGTCGGGGTCGTAGCCGAAGCGATGCAGCTCGAGCGCGTGCCCCGCCTGCCCGGCCCCGTTCGTGTAGCGGTTCGTGGCGATGCACAGCTTCGCGCCGTCCCACAGGCAGTCGGCGCGATCCGCGGAGCGCGGTCCGACGGCCGTGCCGGTATCGATCCAGGTCTCCGTCGCCGCGTCGAGCCGGTGGATCGTCCACGAGCGACCCGCCACGCTCCACAGGCAGCCCCACCAGGAGCCGTCGTTCCACCACAGCTTGCTCTGCGCCTTGGCCGCGCTGGGCGAGCCCTGCACGCCCGCGTAGGAGGGCCCGGGCGCGCCCTGGGCCAGCGCCACGCCGCCGGCGGACGCGGCGTACAGACAGAACGAGACGAGCACACCGGAGAAGCGAGAGCGAGAGGGGCGCATGGATCCTTCCTTTGCAGCGGTTGCGCGCGGAGAGATGCCGCGCTCGATGCAAGATGGACCTGCGCGAGGTCACGTCCCTTAAGAGCGAGTCAGCGCGAGATTAAGAAACCGGAAGCGCGCGCTCGCGAGATCGCGCACGTCGCCGCGCGACGCGCGCTCAGTCCGACGACGCTCGCTGCGCGACGGCGGGCAGGCGCACGACGAAGACGCTGCCGCTTCCATCGGGCTCTTCGAGCTCGACGTGTCCTCCGTGCGCGCGCGCGATGTTGTTCACGATCGCCAGGCCGAAGCCCGCGCCGCCGCCGGTGCGCGCGAGCGCGCGCATGCGGCCCGAGCGCAGGGCCGCGCGCAGCTCCGCGGAGACGCCCGGGCCGTGGTCGCGCACGCGGACGTGGACCTCGGAGTCGACGGTGGTCTCCACGACGACCTCGGTGCCGGGCGGCGAGTGGAGGATCGCGTTCTGGAGCAGGTTCTCGACCAGCACGACGAGCAGCTGGCCGTCGCCGAGGACGAGCGGCGGATGCTCGTCGTGGAAGTCCTCCAGCGCCAGCCGCACCCGCACCGAGCGGTGCTGCGCCGCACCGCGCGAGCGCTGCACGGCGCTGCGCAGCACGTCGTCCACGCTCACGCGCTCCCGGCGCAGCTCGCGACCGTCGAAGCGGCCCAGGATCAGGAAGCGCTCGACCAGCGTGCTCATGTGGGCCAGCTCGCCCTGCGCGCGCCGCAGGAACGCGTCCGTCTCACGCCGCCCTTCTCCGGCGAGCAGCGTGACCTGCAGGTCCGCGACCAGCGCCGCCAGCGGGGTCTTGAGCTCGTGCGCGACGTGGCCCGCGAACTGCGCCTGCGCCGCGTGGCCCTCCTGCAAGCGCCCCAGGGCCGCGTTGAGCGCCTCCACGAGCTCGGCCAGCGCCTCGGCCCCGCGCGGCACCGGCAGGCGTCGTGCGTGGTCCTCGGGACCGAGGGCCCGCGCCGCCTCGACCAGGCCCGCCAGGGCGCGCGCGCGCCGCGCGCCGCGCCAGGCGACCACGCCGACCGGCAGGGCCAGCATCAGGCCCGCCAGCCCGAGGGGCACGGCCAGCCCCAGCACGGGCCGCCACCAGGCGGGCGCGGGGCGCGCCACCTGCAGGAAGTACGGCCGCCCACCGGCCCGGAACGGCAGCGTCAGCACGCGCCTCCGCGGCCCGCCATCCGCGCGGGCCGAGAGCGTGACGAGCGCCTGGGCGGTGGAGCCGTCCGCCGCCTGCTCCGGCTCGGGGAACGACTCACCGGGCGAGACGCCGCGCGCAGCCAGGAGCCGTCCGTCCGCGGCGCGCAGCGCGCAGGCCTCGCCCGGGGCGAGCCCCGGCAGCGCGCGGCGCAGGCTCAGGGCCGGGTCCGCGTCGAGCTGCTCCTCCGCGAGGAGCGCCGCCGCGCGGCCGGCCGCCGTGGCCAGCCGCAGGTCCAGCTCGGCGAGACCCGCCGCGCGCCGCGGGAGCACGAGCGCGATCCCGAGGGCGAGCCAGGCGAGCCCGCCGGCCAGCGCGGAGAGGTGAACCGGGCGGAGGCGAAGGGCGGAGAGGCGGCGCCGCACGCGCTCAGGGCTCCTCGTTGCCGAGGCGGTAGCCCGTGCCCACGACCGTGTGCAGCAGCGGGCGCGCGAAGTCCCGGTCGATCTTCTGGCGCAGGGAGGACACGTACTTGTCGATGACGTTGCTGGAGGGCTCGCGCTCCGCGTCCCACAGCGTGCGGGCGATGGTCGTGCGGTCGACGACGCGGTCCGCGTTGCGCAGCAGCAGCTCGAGCAGGAGCATCTCCTTGCCGCGCAGCGGGATCTTCACGCCCTCGCGCCGCACCTCGCGCTTCAGGAGGTCGAGCTGGAGCCCCTGGTGCTCGAGCCGGACCGCCTCCGAGGGCTTGCCCCGCCGCAGCAGCGCGCGCACGCGCGCCAGGAACTCCTCGAACTCGAAGGGCTTCGTCAGGTAGTCGTCGGCCCCGGCCTCCAGCCCGCTGATCTTCTCGGCCGTGGCCGAGAGCGCCGTCAGCATGAGCACGTAGGTGGAGAGCTTGCGGCGTCGCAGGGCGCGGCACAGCACGACCCCGTCGCCGTCCGGAAGCATCACGTCCAGGACCAGGAGGTCGTAGTGGTTCTCGGCCAGGCGCTCCTCGGCCTCGTTCACGCCGTGGCACGCGTCGACCGCATAGCCGTGCTCCTGCAGGCCGCGCTGGATGGCCGCGGCCAGGACGCGGTTGTCCTCCACCACCAGAGCACGCATGCGGCGTCGCCGGACCCTGGCCGGCCCGGTCTACGGACCTCCTTGCGCGCACGCCCCGTGCGGCCGCCGGTCGGCGGCGCCGGACTCCCGCGCGGGAGCGCCAGGCGTGCGATGGGATTCCTGCTTCATGCGGCCGGGAGGACGTCCGCCGCCGCGGTCCCGGCACCGGGCGACGAGGCGCGGGCGCGCTGCGCTCGCGGTGCCAGCCAGGCTCGCAGATCGCGCCCGAGGCGAGCTTAAGAAGTCGTCAAGGGTTCGCCCGGCACGGGCGCGAGCATGGCGCGAGCATGACGACAGCTTATGACACGGCCCGCCGCGCTCCGGATATCCGTGACGACACATGCGCGCGTACCAGGTGGCCGCGGTGGTCGTGTCCGCCCTCTCGGCGGTCGGGCTCACGCTCTTCTTCGGGCTCTATCCGCTGGGGCTGTTGCTCGCGGGCGGGTTGCGGCGGCCCACGACCACCCCGGCCGGGACGCGACCGCGCAGCATGAGCCTGGTGGTGGCCGCGCGGAACGCGGAGCCGCTGGTGCCGGCCAAGGTGCGGAACTCGCTCGCGCTGCGCTGGAGCGGCGCGCTCGAGCTCGTGTTCGTCTCGGACGGCTCGCGCGACCGCACGGCCGAGGAGCTGCGCACCTGGGGCGGCCAGCGGGTGCGGGTCCTCGAGCTGCGCGAGCACCAGGGCAAGGCCGCGGCCCTCGACGCGGGCGTGCGCCGCTCCCACGGCGAGATCCTGGTCTTCAGCGACGCCGACGCCCTGCTGGCTCCCGATGCGCTCCAGCACCTCGGTGAGCGCCTGTCCGACCCGGGCGTCGGCGGGGCCTGCGGGCGGCGCGTGCTCCAGGAGCACCGCGGCCGCCTGGACGAGGCCCAGGGGGGGTACATCGCCGTCGACGGCCTGCTGCGGCGCGCGGAGTCGCGCCTCGGCAGCGTGACCTCGAACGACGGCAAGCTGTACGCGATCCGGCGCGCCCTGTACCGGCCGATCGACCCGGGCGCGACCGACGACCTCTTCACGTGCCTCTCGGTGGTCGAGCAGGGCTGGCGCTTCGTGTTCGAGCCGCGCGCGCGGGCCTACGTGCGCGCGCCGTCGCGCAGCGTGCGCCACGAGCTCGCGCGCCGCCGGCGCATCGTCGCGCGCAGCCTGCACGGGATCGCGCGCAAGCGCCGCCTGCTCGATCCGCGACGGTACGGGTGGTTCGCGCTGCAGCTGCTGGTGAACAAGGTCCTGCGCCGGCTCCTGCCGCTGTTCCTGCTGGCCCTGCTGGCGGCAAGCCTGGTTCTGGCGCCCGAGCAGCGCTGGGCCCGGATCCTCCTGGCGGTCCAGGCGCTCGGCTACGGGCTGGCGCTCCTGCAACCCGTGCTGCGGCCGGTGCCCGGGCTGGGACGCCTCGCGGCCCTGGCCGGCTACTTCTGCGTGGGCAACCTCGGGACCCTGCTGGGACTGATCGACTTCGCGCTGGGGAGGCAGGTGGTCCGATGGGACCCGCTCAAGCACGACTGAGCCCCGCGCTGCGGGCGCCGGCGCGCGTCGCCTACCTCGTGACGCGCTTCCCGAAGGTCACGGAGACCTTCGTCCTGGCGGAGATGCTGGCCCTGCAGCGTCTCGGCCACGCGATCGAGGTCTTCCCGCTCCTGCGCGGGCGCGAGCCGGTCGTGCACCCCGAGGCCGCCGAGCTCGTCGCGCGGGCCCACTACCGTCCCTGGCTGTCGCGCGCCGTGCTGGCGGCGCAGCTCCACTACCTGCGCCGCGCGCCGCGCGCCTACCTGTCGACGCTCGTCCAGGTCCTGGCGCGCACCCTGCCGAGCCCGAACTTCCTGGGCGGCGCGGCGCTGTTCTTCCCCAAGTGCGTCCTGTTCGCGCGCGAGATGGAGGCGGCCGGCGTCGAGCACGTGCACGCGCACTTCGCCAACCATCCCGCACTGGCGGCCGTGGTCGTCAAGCGCCTGACCGGCATCCCTTGCAGCTTCACCGCGCACGGCTCGGACCTGCACGTGGACCAGACGGCCCTGGGCTGGAAGCTGGCTCAGGCCGACTTCGCCGTGACCGTCTCCGAGTACAACCGCGAGTTCGTGCAGCGCCGCGTGGGGCCGGGGGCCGCGCTCCACCTGCGCGTGATCCACTGCGGGATCGACCCGCGCCTCCACGTGCGCACGCACGAGGCGCACAGCCCGTGCTTCGAGATCCTGTGCGTCGCGGCCCTGCGCGCCGTCAAGGGCCACCACGTGCTGCTCGAGGCCTGCGCCAGGCTCGTGGCGGCGGGTGTTCCCGTGCGCTGCCACCTGGTCGGCGGCGGTCCGGTGGCGGCCCGGATCCGCGCGCGGATCGCGCGCCTCGGCCTGGGCGCGCACGTGCTGCTGCACGGGCCGCTGCCGCGCGCCGCGGTGCTGGCGCGCATGCGCGCCGCGCACGTGCTGGTGCAGCCCAGCGTCCAGGATCGCGCCGGGCGGCGCGAGGGCATCCCCGTCGCGCTGATGGAGGCGATGAGCTGCGGCCTCCCCGTGGTCGCGAGCCGCATCTCCGGCGTGCCCGAGCTGGTCGAGCACGAGCGCTCGGGCCTGCTCGCGCCCCCGGGTGACGCGCGCGCCCTGGCCGAGGCCCTGACGCGCCTGCACCGCTCGCCACGGCTGCGCGCGCGCCTCGGACGGCGCGCGCGCGCAACGGTCCGCGCCCGCTTCGACCTGGAGGCCGGCGCCCGCCGCCTGGCGCGCGAGATCGAGCTGCTGCGCACGGCCCGTCGCAGGGGAGGAGCCTGAGCCATGGAGCGCACCTGGAGCCCGTCGCGCCCGCGCGCGCTCGCCGCCTGGGCCCTGCTGGTGCCGGCCCTCGCGCTGCTGGCGTGGGCCCCGCTCGTCGCCCTCGCGCTGGCGGGCCTGCTGGCCTGCGCGTGGGCCAGCCTGCGCCGCCCTGCCCTGGCGACCTGCGCGGCGCTCTTCCTCCTGTACTCCAACCTGCCGGCGGTGGGCGTGAGTCACCACGGCCTGCCGGCGGCGGCAGCCGCGTCCTTCGGGGTCCTGCTGCTGCCGCCGCTGGCGCACGAGCTCCTCGTGCACCGCCGGCTCCTCGTCCTGACCCCGGGCTTCCTGCTGCTGCTCCCGTTCCTCGGCGTGCAGATCGTCTCGGCCGCCGGCGCGCGCGATCCGGCGCGCGCCTTCGAGGCGGTGACGACCTTCGCGCTCGAGGGGCTGGCGCTCTACTTCCTGGTGACCAACGTGGTGCGCACGCCGGAGACGCTGCGCGCGGTCCTCTGCGCCCTGGTGGCGGCCGGGGTGCTGATGTCGGCGGTGCCGATCCTCCAGCAGGCGACCGGCACGTTCGAGCGGGACTTCGGCGGGCTCGGGCAGGTCGATGGACCGGGCTTCCGGACCACCGACGAGGACGGAGCCGGCGCGGCGCGCCAGGCGCGCCTGGCGGGCACGGTCGGCGAGACGAACCGCTATGCCCAGGTGCTGCTGGTGCTGGTGCCCCTGGGCCTGGCCCTGCTCCTCGGCGCGCGCACGCCCGGCGCGAGGGCCCTCGCCGGGGGCGCGACCGCGGTGATCACGCTGGGCTTCCTGCTGGCCTTCTCGCGCGGCGGGGCGGTGGGCCTCGTCTGCCTCGGCCTGGCCATGGTCGCGCTGCGCTGGATCACGCCGCGCCGCGCGCTCCTGATGCTGGCGGGCCTCGGGCTGCTGGCGCTGTGCGTGCCGCAGTACGGGCGGCGCCTGGCGACCCTGGGCGAGTCGCTGCAGGTGCTCGACCGCGAGGCGGGCCGCACGGCCGACGGGGCCGTGCGCCGGCGCGCGACCGAGGTGCTGGCGGCCCTGCGCGTGTTCGTCGACCACCCCTGGGTCGGGGTCGGTCCGGGCCTCTTCAAGCAGTACTCGGAGGAGTACGGCAACCGCGACGCGCTGCGGCGCATCGAGGGCGGTCGGCGCGCCCACTCGCTCTTCCCGGAGATCGCGGCCGAGACCGGCGCGCTCGGCCTGGCCGCGTTCCTCGCCGCCCTGACGGCGACCCTCGCGCAGCTGCTGAGGGCGCGGCGCGCGCTCCTCGCGCGCGCGCCGGGACACCCCTTCGCCGACCTCCTGACCGCCTGCTTCCTGGCCCTGGTGGCGTACCTGACGACGGGGCTGTTCCTGCACCTCGCCTACATGCGCTACTTCTGGCTGCTGCTCGCGCTCGGCGGCGCGGCCGCCGCGATGGCCGCGCGCGTGCCCGGGCCACGAGCGGTGCCGTCCCTCGCGGCGGGAGGCGCCGCATGAGCGCGACGGTGGACTTCGACGTCGGTGGCGTGCTCGGCGTGCGCCTGCTCGACGCCGGTCCGCGCGAGGCGGCCGCGGTCGCGCGCCAGCTCGGCCCGCTGGAGCGTCCGCTGGCGCGCGAGCCCGACATCACGGTGCGCTTCGTCGAGCACCTGGCGACGCCGGAGCTGTGCTTCATCGGCCTGGCGGACGCGGGCTTCAGCGGCGAGAGCTTCCTGCTCCTGCGCGGCCGCGCCAAGGCGCTCCAGCGCACGGAGATCCCCTTCGAGCAGCTCGGCGAGCGCCTGGAGATCCGCTGCGAGCGCAGCGCGGCCGGCGTCCCGCTCCTGATCCCGCTCCTGAACGCCACGCTGCTCGCGCGTGGCTTCCTGCCGCTGCACGCCGCGGCCTTCCAGCACGGCGAGACCGGGGTCGTGGTCACGGGCTGGTCGAAGGGCGGCAAGACCGAGACGCTGCTGGCCTTCCTGGCGCGCGGCGCCCGCTACGTGGCCGACGAGTGGCTGATCCTGGCCCCGGACGGCGCGGCCATGTTCGGCCTGCCCGAGCCGATCCGCCTGTGGAGCTGGCACCTCGACTCGCTGCCCGTCCTGCGCGGGCGGCTGCGGCCGGGCGAGCGTGCGCGCCTGGCGCTCCTGGGGGCGCTCTCGGGCCTGGCCGGGCCCGGGCGCGCGGGCAGCGCGCCGCTCCTCACCCGGACGCGGGCCCTGCTGCAGCGCCAGCGCTACGTGGACGTGCCGCCCGCGCGGCTCTTCCCGGTGCCCGACGGCGCTCCGGACCGGCGCCCGCCCCGCCCGGAGCGCCTGCTTTTCGTGCTCAGCCACGCGCGCCCCGAGATCGTCGTGCGCCCGGTCGATCCGGTCGAGGTGGCCGAGCGCATGTGCGCCTCGCTGGCCGAGGAGGACCTGCGCCTCCTCTCCTGCTACCACAAGTACCGCTTCGCCTTCCCCGGCCGGCGCAGCGCGTTCTTCGAGCAGGCCGGCGAGCGGCGCCGGGCGCTGCTGCACGCGGCCCTCGCCGGACGGCCGGCCTACGAGGTGCGCCACCCCTATCCGGTCTCGCTGCCGGCGCTCCACGACGCGCTGGAGGAGGTCTGCGCCTGATGGTCTCGGTGGCCCTGATCGGCGCCGACGGCGCCGGCAAGTCCAGCCTCGCGCGCGCCCTGGCGGCGTCGACGGAGCTGCCCATCCAGGTGCTCTACATGGGCGCGAACTCGAGCGCGAACGGGCACGCCCTGCCGACCACGCGCGCCGTCCGCGCCCTGGAGCGGGCCCTCGGTCGCGCGCGGGCCGAGGGCGGTCCGCCGGATCCGACGCGCCGGCAGGCGCGGCCGGCGCGCGGGCTGGCGCGCGCCGCGCGCACGGCCCGGACCTGGCTCGCCCTGGCCAACCGCCTGTGCGAGGAGGCCCATCGCACGGCCCTGGCGCGGCGCCTCGAGCGGCGCGGCTTCCTGGTCGTGCTCGACCGCCTGTTCCTGGCCGACTACTGGGCCCACGACGTGGTCGGCGCGGACCGCACGCGCGCGCAGCGCCTGCACGGACGCTTCCTGCGCCGGCTGCCCCAGCCGGACTGCACGATCCTGCTCGACGCGCCGGCGGAGGTGCTGTTCGCGCGCAAGGCCGAGGGACGGCTGGAGTGGGTCGCGCGCCGGCGGCAGGAGTACCTCGAGCTCCTGCCCGCGCTGCGCGACTGTCGCGTGGTCGACGCCACCCGTCCGGCGGCGGAGGTGCGCGCCGAGGTGCTCGACATCCTGCGCCGGCTGTGGCGCGGGGAAGGAGCGGCGCGGTGACGCGACGCGTGCTCGTGACCGACGCCCGGCGCAGCAGCGCCCTGGCCTTCATCCGCTCGCTGGGGCGCAAGGGCTGGCACGTGATCGCGGCCGACGACGACCGGCGCAGCCCGGGGTTCCGTTCGCGCTACGCGGCCGAGCGCTTCGTCTATCCGGCTCCGGGCCGCTCGCCGAGCGCCTTCGTGGCGAGCCTGCACGCGCGCCTGTGCGCGCAGCCCGTCGACCTGCTCGTGCCCGTCACGGACGCTTGCATCCAGCCCCTCGCGCACGCCCGCCGGCGCTTCGCGGGCCTGGCGGAGCTCGCCATCGCCGAGGACGAGGCCCTGGCGACGGTCATGGACAAGTCCGCCACCCTGGCGCTGGGGCGCGCGCTGGGCGTGCCCGTGCCCGAGACCCGCAGCGTCGGCGGGCTGGAGGAGGCACGCGCGGCCGCGGCCGAGCTCGGCTATCCGCTGGTCCTCAAGCCCACCGTCTCGCGCCGCTACTCGATGGCCGAGGACCGCCTCGACGTCGGCCGCGTGCGCTTCGCGCGCGACCGGGCCGAGCTGGAGCGGCTCCTCCCTCCGCTGCTCGAGCGCCACGCGCTGCTGCTGCAGCGCTACGAGGCGGGCACGGGCGTCGGCCTCGAGGCCCTGGCCCACGGGGGACGCGTGCTGCACGCCTTCCAGCACCGGCGCCTGGCGGAGATCCCGCCGAGCGGCGGCGCCAGCGCCTGGCGCGAGAGCATGGCCCTCGATCCGCAGCTCCTCGGCCACGCCACGCGCCTGATCGAGGCCCTGCGCTGGAGCGGGCTGATCATGATCGAGTTCAAGCTCGGCCGGCAGCCGTGGCTGGTGGAGATCAACGGGCGCGTGTGGGGCTCGCTACCGCTCGCCTGCCACGCCGGGCTCGACTTCCCGGGCGCGCTGGCCGAGCTCTACGAATCGCCGGAGGCCACGCGCGTCGAGCGCGCGCCCTATCGCGTGGGCGTGCGCACCTACGACCTCGAGCTGATGCTCTCCTGGATCGTGCAGGTCCTGCTGGCGCCCCGGCGCCGGGCGGGACCGCCGCTCCCGGCCCGGCCGCGCGCGCTGGCGGGGCTGGCGGGTCTGCTCGACCCGGCGCAGGCCTGGGATCTGACCGACAGGGACGACGTCGGGCCGCGCCGGGCCGAGCTCTGGCGCATCGCGCGCAAGCTGGCGAGCAAGCTGCGCCAGGTGGGGAGGCGCGCCTGATGCACGTCCGCCTCCATCGCCTGGCCGCGACCCGGCCCGTCGCGCGCGCGGTCGGCTGGCTCGAGGCCCTGGAGCGCCCGGCGCCGCGCATCCTGCGCGTCCTGACCTACCACCGCGTGCCCGCGCCGGAGCCCTTCGCGCAGCACCTGCAGCACCTCCTCGAGCACGCCTCCCTGGTCTCGCCCGCGGAGGTGCTGGCGGCCCTCGACGGCGAGGCGGACCTGCCCGGGCGCAACGTCCTCGTCACCTTCGACGACGCCTATCGCGACTTCGCCACGGTGGCCTGGCCGCTGCTGCGCCGGGCCGGTTGCAGCGCGACCCTGTTCGTCCCGACCAGCTATCCCGACCAGCCGCGCGTGGCCTTCTGGTGGGAGCGGATCGCCGCCGCCTTCCGCGAGACGCCGCGCCGCGCGCCGCTGGCCTGGCCCGGCGGCCGGCTCGACCTGAGCACCTCCGCGGCCCGGGCACGTTCCCACGCGTGCGTGAAGGCCTGGCTGAAGGACCTCCCCCACCGCGACACGCTGGCGGCCACGGACGAGCTGTGCGCCGGGCTCCACGTCGCGCCCGTCCGGCACGACGTGCTCGGCTGGGACGAGCTGCGCGGCCTCGCACGGGAGGGCGTGAGCCTCGGGGCCCACTCGCGCACCCATCCACGCCTCGACCGGATCGCGCCGATCGAGGCGGTGCTGGAGGCGCTCGGCTCGCTGCACGACCTCGAGCGCGAGGTCCCGGGCCTCGCGCCCCTGTTCGCCTACCCGGACGGGCGCCACGACGATCGCCTGGTCGAGTGCCTGCGGAGGCAGGGAGTCCGGCTCGCCTTCACCACGCGCCGCGGCGCCAACGATCTGACGCGCTGCGATCCGCTGCGCCTGCGGCGCATCGCGGTGGACGCGAGCGACTCGCTGGCGGTCTTCCGCGCCAAGCTGGCGCTCGTCTCCGGGCCGGTGCGGCCGCTGGTCCAGCGCCTCGACCCGCCGGGCCGCGCCGAGCGCGGGGTCGAGCGTACGCGCCTGCGCCTGCGCCGCCGCGGCCTGCGCCTGCGCGCGCTCGATGCCGCCCTGACCGCCGGGCGGCTTCCGCCCAGGGGCGCGTGGAGCAGCGTGACGAGCCTCCTCGCACCGCGGACGCGCCGCTACGAGCGCCTCGGCCGCGCGGTCGGCCTGGCGCTGCGGGTCGCGCCCGGCCTCGAGCGCGCCCTGCTGCGGGCCCTGCTCGCCCCGGAGCACCTCCCGCTCCCGTGCTCGTCCCTGTCGCTGATGGCCTTCGGCTCGGGCGCGACCGTCTTCCGCCTGCAGCCGCCGCGGGCAGCCCCGCCGCTGGCGCTGAAGATCTACCGGCGCACCCTCGGCCTGCCGGCGCCCGAGCTCGCGCAGGCCGCACGGAGCTACCGCTCGCGCTACCGCCAGCTGGCGCGGACCTTCGGGGACGTGCTCCACCCGGGGACCTTCCTGGTGCTGCGCGGACCGCTGCGCGGCGCGCCGGCGGTGGCCTGCCTGCAGCGCTGGATCGCGGAGCCCGTGCACGACCTCCTCGCCCTGGACGACGGGTCCCTGCTGGAGTTCCTGCGCGCCGAGCGCCTGGGCGCGCGCTTCGCCGCCTTCGCCCGCAGCGCGCTGGGATGGCACGCGCAGGGGAGCTTCCCCGACCTCCTCGGGCGCGGGAACCTGGTGGCGGTGCGGCAGGCGAGCGGCACGTGCCTGCGGCTCGTCGACTACGGGATCCTCGCGGCGCCCCGCGCGCCGCGCGACCGCCGCGCCGAGGCCGTCGCCGGCGTCGCCCGCCGCCTTGCCACCCTGGCCCACGCACTGGAAGGGAGCCGCCGCGATGCCCTCGTTCGCTGAGCTCCGGCTGAGCCTCGCCCTCGTCGCGCTCGCCTCCGGCCCCCAGACGGCGGTCCGCGAGGGCACCTGGATCTCGCCGCAGGAGATCGCCCCGCTGCCGACCGAGGGCCCGGCCTGGGGGGCCCTGCGGGCCGCGGCCAGCGCGCCGCTCGGAGCGCCGGACCTGTCCGCGCCCGACGACGACACCGACGTGCTCGTGCTGGCGCGCGCGCTGGTGTACGCGCGCACGGGCGACGAGCACTGCCGGGCCGAGGTCCTCGTGGCGCTCGCGACGGTGATCGGCAGCGAGCGCGGCGGGACCGTGCTCGCGCTGGCGCGCAACCTGCCGGGGTACGTGATCGCCGCCGAGCTGGTCGCGCCGTCCGCCGCGCTGGAGTGCCGCTTCCGCGCCTGGCTCTCATGCCTGGTCGAGCTCCCGCTGCGTGGCGGGACGCTACGCAGCGTGCACGAGCGCCGCCCCAACAACTGGGGCACGCACGCGGGCGCGGCCCGCGCGGTGATCGCCCGCCACCTGGGCGACGCGCGCGAGCTCGCGCGCTGCGCACAGGTGTTCCGGGGCTGGCTCGGAGAGCGCTCGGCCCACGACGGCTTCGTGTTCGGCGACCGCGCGTGGCAGGCCGACCCCACCCGCCCGCTGGCCGTCAACCCGCGCGGCGCGACGCGCGACGGGCACTCCCTCGACGGTGTCCTGCCGGACGATCAGCGCCGCGGCGGCGGCTTCACCTGGCCGCCGCCGCGCGAGAACTACGTGTACGAGGCGCTGCAGGGCGCGCTGCTGCAGGCCATGGTCCTGTCCCGCGCGGGCTACCCGGCCTGGGAGTGGGGCGAGCGCGCGCTCCTGCGGGCCGCGCTGTGGCTCGCGCGCGAGGCGGACTACCCGGCCGAGGGCGACGACACGTGGCAGCCGCACGTGCTCAACCACGTCTACGGCACGCGCCTGCGCGCTCCGCTCCCGGCGCGGCCCGGGAAGAGCGTGGGCTGGACCGACTGGACCCTCGCTGGCACACGAGACGAGGGGGATTGAGCATGGCACCCCGACCGCACCGACCCGTTCGCTCCCCCGCTTTCCGCGCGGCCCCGCTCCTCGCTGCGTGGCTCGCGCTGCTCGCCTGCGGCGCACCCCCCGTGCGCACCGGACCGCTGCCCGGCCCGGCGCTGGTGACGAGCGCGGAGCCCTACCGCCTGCAGCCGGGGGACGAGCTCGAGCTGCGCTTCTTCCACACGCCGGAGCTGGACCTCACGCTGCCGGTGCGGCCCGACGGCTCGATCTCGATCCCGCTGGTGCACGAGGTGCGGGTCGCGGGGCGGACGGTCGAGGAGGTGCGCCTCGAGCTGACGGAGCGCTACGCGGGCGAGCTCGCCGAGCCCGAGCTGGTCGTCATCGTGCGCGCCTTCGCCCGCTACCCCGTGCACGTCGGAGGCGAGGTCGCGCGCCCGGGCGTGCTCGAGCTCAGCGGCCCGCGCACGGTGCTGGAGGCCGTGCTGGCGGCCGGCGGCTGGCTCACCACCGCCCGCCTGGCGGAAGTGGTCGTCGTGCGGCGCCACGAGTCCGGCGGCCACGAGCTGGTGACGGCCGACCTCGGGGCCGTGCTCGCCGGGCGCGACGGACGCGGGAACTTCGCCCTGCGCCCGTGGGACGTCGTGTTCGTGCCCAGCTCCCCGATCGCCGACGTGAACCGCTGGGTGGACCAGTACATCCGCCAGAACATCCCCATCACCTTCTCCTATCGCCTGGACACGAGCGATTGAACGAGACTCGCCTCATCCCGCCGCCGGCCGAGCCGGGCGCCGACCTGCTGGCCGCGCTGCTCCGGCCGTTGCTGCGCGCCTGGCCGCTGGTCGTCGGCGTGGGCCTGCTCACCACGGTCGCGGTCGCGGCCCGGGTCCTGCGCACGCCACCGCGCTACGCGGCCGAGGCCAGCCTGCTCGTGCGCGTCGGCCGCGAGTACGCCTACCGCCCGGCGGCCGAGCAGGCGGAGTCCGTGCGCATGCCGAGCCTGGCGGAGATGGTCCACTCGGAGGTCGAGATCCTGTCCGCCGCGGACCTGGCCGAGCAGGTCGTGCGCGCGCTGGGGGTCGCGCGCCTCTACCCCGAGAGCGCCGCGGAGCTGGATCCGGAGCTGGACCCGGAGCTCGCGGTGCGCCTCGCCGTCCTGCGCTTCCGGCAGGTGACGCGCATCCGCCCCGTGCCGGACTCGGGCGTGATCAAGGTCGCCTTCGAGCACGAGGACCCGGAGCTGGCCGCCGAGGCGGTCAACACCCTGATCGAGCGCTTCGCCGAGAAGCACGTCGAGGTCTTCGGTGTGGAGCACATCACCCGCCTCGAGCAGGGGCTGGCGCGGGCCATGGAACGGCTGGCCCGGGCGCGTGCCGCCCTGGGCGTCTTCCGCGACCAGAGCGGCTTCTTCGACCTGGACGAGCAACGCCGCCTCCTGCTCGGACGCTGCACGCGCATCGAGGAGGAGCTGCGCGCGACCGAGCTCGAGCTGGCCGCGGGCGTCCCCGCGGCGCAGCAGGCGGAGCCGCTGTGCACGCTCGAGCTGCCGCCACACCTCTCGCTCGCGATGCTGGACGAGCTGGTGCGCCAGCGCGGCGAGCTCGAGCGCCAGATGCTCGCTCCCGCGGGCGGCAGCGACCGGCTGGTCGACCAGGCGCGGCTGCGCCTGCTGGACCTGGAGCTCGAGGAGCGCCGCCTGCTGCGGGACTACGGCGAGTCGAACCGCGACGTGCGCGGGGTGCGCGCCGAGATCGCGCGCGTGCGCGCCTTCCTGCAGGAGTTCGGACCGCGCCCGGGGGCACCGGACGCGGAGGCCGCGCTCGACGAGCGCCAGCGCCTCGACCACCGGCGTCTGGGCGAGGAGATCGAGCTGCTGGTGGCCGCCGGCCTCGCGAGCGAGCGCGACGCCGAGCGCCAGCGCCAGCTGCGGCTCGGGCTCCAGCAGCGCGACCTGAGCGCGCGCCTGGAGGAGGCGCAGGACGCGCTGCGGAGCCTGGATCGGCGCGCCGCCGAGGCCCAGCCGCTGGAGCTCGCCCTGGCCTCCGCCGAGGCCGACGTCGCGGGACTGGAGCGCCGCCTGCGCGACGCGCGCCTCGACGCGGAGCTCGACCGCGAGCGACTCATCAACGTGCGCCTGATCGACGCGGCCCGGCCCCCGCTCTTCGCGCTGGGCCTGCCGCGCGTGGCCCAGATCGGGCTCGGGACCCTGGCCGGGCTGCTCGCGGGCGCGGGCCTGGCCTACCTCCTCGACCTCCTGCGCCGGCGCTGAGTTCGCGCGGGCTCGGGCCGCCTCCGCGCGCGCGGGGGCCCGCGGGCCAAGCGTCCAGGGTTGCCGCGCTCGCCCCGATTCTCGCCGCGTGAAACGACGGCGCATTTTGTCCGGCCGGGCCCGGCCCGCCGAACTTCGCGGGCCAGCGGGCCGGGGGCGGAACCGTGACCCGAGCAGCGATCCGGACGCTCAGCCCGTGTCCAGCCAAAGGGTTGAGATGCTCGACGTGGAGTTCATGTCCTGGACGCGCTCGAAAGCAAGCCCGTATGACGGGTGGATCCGCGGATTTGAGACTTCCAGATCGTGACGGCGAATTAATCCTCCAAAGCGGGTGCACGAAGCAAATCGCGTCTTCAAAGGCCGCCGGAGGCCCATTGCAGATCCGGCCTTCATTCCCCATCCCGCGTCCAGGACAGGAGGTCCATCCATGGGACTCGTGGTATCTCGCGCAGACCGTGCTCGGATCGTATTGCAATGGCTCACGCGTGGGGTCCTCGCCTGGGCCGCGCTTGGGTCGGTGTCCCTGGCCCGGCAGGATCCGCTCGAGGATCTCCCTCCCGCCAACGAAGGCGCTTTCGAGGGCGGAGACACCGGCACGGCCGAGGATGCGGGCGTCGACAACGCCGTCCCCGAGGACGAGCAGCAGGACGGAGGCGACGTCGAGGTCCCGACGGGGGGCCGACCGAGCCCGCTGTTCGGCGCGCTGCCCTTCACGCAGCGCATGCTGCGCTTCGAGGAGTTCGGTCGCGACCCGATCCCCGCCAGCTCCCTCGCCGGGTCCCCGCTCCCCGGTCCCGCGAATGCCCGCGGCATGCCCGAGGGGCCGCGGCTGGACGCGTTCCTGGCGCAGCCCCTGTACCCGCTCCCCAGGCGCCTGGCCAACGACGCGGACATGAACCCCTGGCGCGCGCGCATCGAGGCCTTCCTCGGCCGCGCGCTGATCACGCCGCCCGCGGAAGGACGTCCACCCGGCGAAGGCTGGTCGCACCAGCGCTGGACGGAGTTCCCTCCGCAGGTCTACTTCCAGTCCGCCCAGACCGGCGCGCGCCGCAACAGCGGAATGCGCGACGCGAAGCAGCTGCACGGCTACGCGCACGGCGAGTTCGCGCCCGGCGGCCTGTACCACCAGCCGGCAGGACCGCAGGGCGCCGGCGGCTCCACCGCGGGCATCGAGGTGCGCTTCCACCCGGCCATGCCGATCCAGGATCCCTACGCGCTGTGGACCTTCGACGGCACGCTGCCGCCCAAGCTCGCGATGGTGCGCGTGGGCGAGCCGGTGCTGTTCCGGCACTACAACGCCCTGCCCATCGACCCCTCGGCCAACCGCGGGTTCGGGCTGCACACGATCACCACCCACGAGCACAACGGGCACAACCCGGCCGAGTCGGACGGCTTCATGAACGCATTCTTCTTCCCGGGACAGTACTGGGACTACCGCTGGCCGCTGCCCCTGGCCGGGCACGACTCGATCAACGTGACGGCCTCCGATCCGCGCGCCGGCGCGCCGGATGGACACGGCGGCATCCGGCGCGTGCGCGGCGACTGGCGCGAGACGATGAGCACGCACTGGTTCCACGACCACATGCTCGATTTCACCGCGCAGAACGTCTACAAGGGCAACGTCGCGATGATGAACATCTACAGTTCAGCCGATCGCGGCAACGAGGCCATCGACGACGGGATCAACCTGCGCTTCCCGAGCGGCACGGCGCTCGACTGGGGCAACCGCGACTACGACGTGAACCTGGTCGTCGCGGACAAGGCCTTCGATCGCGACGGACAGCTCTGGTACAACATCTTCAACACGGACGGCTTCCTCGGTGACGTGCTCACCGTCAACTTCCTCTACAAGCCGTACCTCGAGGTCCGCGATCGCCGGTACCGCTTCCGCATCCTGAACGGGTGCGTGGCGCGCTACCTCAAGCTCGCACTGGTCGACCAGGAGGGCCGACCCGTGTCGTTCCACATGATCGCCAACGACGGCAACGTCATGGAGCACGCGGTGGCCTTCGACGGCACGCTCGGGACGCGGCGCGGGATCCTGCCCGAGCAGGGCATCGCCGAGCGCTACGACATCGTCGTGGACTTCACGCCCTTCCGTCCGGGCGATCGGCTGTACCTCGTCAACCTGCTGGAGCACGAGGACGGCCGCGGCCCCGAGGACGTGATCTCCCTGAGCGACGTGGTCTCGGGTCGATACCGGCCGGTCACGCGCGACGAGGACGGCGACGGTCTCGCCGACGAGTGGCGCAACGGGGATCCGGGCGTCGGGAAGCTGCTCGAGTTCCGCGTGCGCGAGTACGCCGGCGTCGACCGCAGCATGAACCCCGCCGACTACATCCAGGGCCGCAGCAAGATGATCCCGCTGCCGCGCCCGAGCGCGAACGAGCTGGCCAACGCGACCCGCCGCGAGTTCGAGTTCGGCCGCTCCAGCGGCACCGACGAGGCGCCCTGGACGATCAAGACCGACGGCGGCGACGGCTTCAGCGCGGATCCGCGGCGCCTCTCGGCCGCGCCGAACCTGGGCCAGCTCTCGGCCGACGGCCTGGGGCACCTCGAGGTCTGGACGCTCTCGACCGGCGGCGGCTGGTCGCACCCGGTCCACATCCACTTCGAGGAGGGCATCATCCTCTCGCGCGACGACGAGCCGCCGCCGATCTGGGAGCGCTGGGCGCGGAAGGACATGTATCGCATCGGCGACTCCGACGACGCCAGCCGCGAGCTGCGGCTGGCCCTGCGCTTCCGCGAGTTCGCGGGGACGTACATGGAGCACTGCCACAACACGACGCACGAGGACCACGCCATGCTCCTGCGCTGGGACATCGAGCATCCCGGGCAGCTCGCCTACCTGCCCGCCCCGATCCCGACCTGGGACGGCGTCGGCTACGCGCCCACGGTGGCGCTCCCGACCGCGCGCCGCACGCCCGGCGACGACCCTCCGCCGCCCCCGAGCGGCGAGATCCTCGGCGTGAGCTCGGTCAAGTACTCGCCGACGCGCGGCTGGCGCATCGAGGGCACGCTGACCGGCTCGACCCAGGCCACGCCGCGCGTGCGCGCGCGCGTGGGGCCGACGATCACCGGAGCGATCATCGGCACGGCCTCGGTCTCGGCCACGTCGAGCTGGCTGCTCCGCGTGACGAGCACGACGCCCGCGCCCGACGCCACCAACACGGTGAGCCTCGAGACCAACGGTGGCACCGTGCGCCTGGCCATCCCCATCGAGCGCGTCCTGCCGTGAGGTCCGGCGCGGCCGCCTCCTCCTCGCGCGAGCCAGCGCCGGGGAGGGGGCCCCGCCGCCCGCGGAGGGAAGGTTCCATGCATCGTTTCCGGTTCGCCCTGCTGCTCTGGCTGGCCGCGGCGCCGCCGGCCCGCGCGCTCGACGGCGACGCTTCGGCCGAGCCGGCCTTCACCTCGCCCTGGGGTGCCGAGTACTTCCCGAACGTCGCGCTCACCACGCACGAGGGCCGGAGCGTGCGCTTCTTCGACGACCTGTCGCGGGCAAGGTCGTCGTCATCAGCTTCATCTACACGAGCTGTCCCGACGCCTGCCCGCTCGAGACCGCGCGCCTGGCGGGCGTGCAGCAGATCCTCGGCGAGCGCGTCGGCCAGGACGTGTTCTTCTACTCGATCAGCATCGACCCGGCGCGCGACACGGTCGAGGCGCTGGCGCGCTACGCCAGGCGCTTCGGGGCAGGCCCCGGCTGGCTGTTCCTGCGCGGCTCGGAGCCGGACGTACGGCTCCTGCGCCAGAAGCTCGGCGTGCTCGGCGCCGACGAGACGAGGCTCGAGCAGCACAGCCTGACGGTCGTGATCGGCAACCAGGCGACCGGTCGCTGGATGCGCCGCTCGCCCTTCGAGAACGCCTACGTCCTGGCGGACGAGATCGGGGCCTGGCTGCACAACTGGAAGCGCCCGACGGTCATCGAGGAGGACTACTCCGACGCGCCGGAGCTGCGCACGCTCTCGCGCGGCGAGGCGCTCTTTCGCACGCGCTGCTCGGCCTGCCACGCGATCGGGCCGGGCGACGGGCTGGTGCGCTCCGGCCCGAACCTGCAGGGGGTCGCCGACTGGCGCGACCCGGCCTGGCTCGCGCGCTGGATCCGCGAGCCGGACCGCATGCTGGCGGAAGGCGATCCCCTCGCCGTGACGCTGTTCGAGGCCTACGGGCGCGTGCCCATGCCGAACATGCGCCTCTCCGTGGCCGAGGTCGCACAGGTGATCGAGTTCCTGCGCGAGGAGAGCGCGCGAACCCTGGCGGAACCGGCCGGCAGATCGGCGGAGGAGTCGCAGGGCTGCTGCCTCGAGAAGGAGAAGCCCTCGGTCGTGGACGACTGGGAGCTTCCGGCCGTGCGCTCCACGGCCCGCGCGCGCCCAGGCGTCGCGCTCGGCGCGGCACTGGGCGGGTCGATCGCGCTGCTGCTCGTGCTCGGCGGGCTTGCCTCCGTGCTCGTGCACGCCGAGCGCGGGACGCAAGGCGGATGCGACCGCGTGGCGCCCGCGGCGTCCGGGCCGGCGGGCCGGGAACCTTGACGCATCGAAAGCCAGACGAACGGGCGCGGGTCCAGTATCGAGCCCGGGCAGACGGCTTCGTCGATCCCGATCCGGTGCTCGACGCCGACGTCAGCAACCACGCCGGCAACGTCCTGTTCGGGAACGAGCCGCTGATGCTGTGGGCCGCCTGTCCGGGAACAGAGCCTGTCCAGGAACAGGCGGATCCGGAGTGGATCGCGACCTCGATCCTCGCGCAGGTGGACGCGCAAGGTCGAGGGCGCGGGTCCGGAGCGGGGCGGTGCGCGGAGGGAGGTCAGCCTCCCTCCGCGCCCGCGGGCCTCCTGCCAGGATGGCGAGGGTTCGAGCCGTCGAGGATCAGCGCGGGTAGGTCCAGTCCGTCCAGCCCACGTTCTTGCCGGGAGTGCTGGGGATCGGCGCCGGGAAGTCCATCGCGTAGAAGCGGTTCACCACGTGCGGCTGCCAGGTGTCGTCCCCCTCGGCCGGGTAGGCGCACTCCTCGTGCAACCAGCGCACGGCGCGCAGCAGGGCCTGGTCCTCCCATTCCCAGGCGGAGTAGCCCGTGCGGCTCAGGATCACGGCCTGGGCCAAGGCCCCCTGCAGCGCCTCCCACACGTAGTTCTCCTGCGGCGGCGGCCAGGTGAATCCGCCCGCGCGCCGCTGGTCGTCGGCCACGACGCCGTCGATGGAGTGCCCGTTGCGGGTCGCGCCGCGCGGATTGATGCCGACCGGCCGCGAGGGGTCGGCCTGCCAGGAGAGGTCGCCGTAGGCGAAGCCGGCGTAGGCCGAGCGATCCCCCAGCCAGCCCCGGAAGACCTGCGCGCAGCGCGCCAGCTCGGCGTCGTCGCCCAGGTAGGCCGCCACGGCGGCCCGGCTCGCGCCGGCGTGCGTGCCCCAGTTGTTGGGACGCTCCTCGTGCGTCGAGCGCAGCGTCTTGCCGTCCAGGGTCTCCGACAGGCAGACGCGCAGCCAGGCGCGGAAGGCCGTGTCCTGGGCGGCCGGCAGCCCGACCAGATCGGCGGCCAGGACGTAGCCGATCAGGTTGCGGCCGAGGGCCAGCGTGCGCCCGCCCACCTCCGTGCCGATGGCGCGCACGCAGGCGTCGACGACCTGGTCGCGGTACGCGCCGTTGCCGGTGCGCGCGTAGACCAGCGCCTTGGCCAGCACGCGCACGTCGGTGTCGTCGTCCTGGTCGGCGACGTTCGGCGTCCCGGTCGCCCGGTTCGCCTCGGCCAGGAGCGCGTTCCACGCGCTCCCGGTGGTCGCGAGCGCCGCGAGCTCGGCCGCGCTCGTCCACACGCCGCCCGCGGAGCCCGAGAACACGCGCACGTACCCGCTCTTGGTGATCGTGCCCGCCCCGTCGGGCCCGGAGACGGTCAGGGTCACGCTGTAGGTCCCGTCGTTCGCGTAGAGGTGCACCGGGTGCTGCGCGCTCGACGTCGCGCCGTCCCCGAAGCTCCACGACCAGCTGGCGACCTGGCCGCTCGACTGGTCGGTGAAGACCGTCTGGAGCGGCGCCGCCCCGGTCAGCGGCGTGGCGCTGAACTCGGCCACCGGTGCGCTGCCACCGCCGCCACCGCTGCCGCCGCCGCGGGGCGTGACGACCAGCTCGGCCGGGTGCGCGCCCTCGCGGCTCGAGTAGTAGGCGCTGTTGCTGCTCGCCCCCTCCGCGAGCGCGAAGACGACCGTGGTGCCGGTGCGCACGGCGGCGGTCACGTCGATCTCGACCCAGCGCGCCGTGACGACCTCGCCCAGGACCGCGAGGCGGTGGGCGCTCCCGCGCGGCTGGCTGGACCAGGTGATGCCGCTCTCGCTCCAGCCGTCGTCGGCCAGGGCGAACAGGCCGCCCCCCGCGGGGCTCCCGTCGGTGCAGTACAGCCGCAGCCTGGCCGAGCGGAGGCGGCCGCTCAGCCCGCGCAGGTCGAAGCGGAGGTAGCTGCGGTAGCGGCCGCCGCTCTCGCGGCGGACGCGCAGCGTGTCGTCCAGCCCCTGATTTCCGTCGGGACTGGACTCGGAGACCCGGGCGTCGGCCACGGGCAGGAGGGTCTGGGTCTGGGGCAGGGCGAAGGACGGGGAGGAAGCGAGCAGGAGCGCCAGCGGCGCGAGGTGGAGAGGCATGGAGTGCAGTCCTGGAGAGGGGGGGGTCTCGCGAGACCGCGCTCCGCGCGCGCCTCCTTCCCCGGGCGGCGCGAGGTGCTGCCTCACGATCGCCGGGCAGGGTGGGAACCGCGCCTGAACCGCTCCTGAGCTGCACCTGAAATCGGTTTCATGCGCCGCCGGGCCGGCCTCCTGAAGCAGGTGTAACGCACCCCTGCCCGGTGCCTGCGAGGGTGGGGGCTCGCTCGCTGGCCAGCCCGGTGGGGCCGGTCCCGAGTCCGCTTGCCGCAGCCTTCCTGCCGTGAGCGTCCACGCTGGAAGAACGGAGACGGTCATGTGCGAGTCCAGACGGAGCTGGCGGAGTCGTGTGTCCTGGGCCCTCGCGCTCGGGGTCCTCTCGGTCGTGGTGGATCGGCCCCTCGCGGCGGACGGCGACGTCAGCGTCTCCGTCGATGCGGCGGGAGACCTGTGGCTCCTCGGCGACGCCCTCGACAACGGGATCCGCCTGGAGGCCGGCGGCGACGACCCGAGCGTCTTCCATGTCGCCGGCCTCGACGGGACCACGACCGTCAACGGCCTCCCCGGACTGACGATCTCGGCGCCCGGCACGCGCATGCTCGTGCTGCTCGGCGACGGCGACAACGTGGCCTGGCTCGGCACCGACTACGGGGGCGAGCCCTCCTGCTGCCGCCGCGAGCTGCTCGTCGTGTGCGGCCCGGGGAACGACGAGATCGTGATGATCGGGCAGTTCCTGTGGACGACGGCCGACCTCGGGCCCGGCGACGATTCTGTGCGCGTCACGGAGGGTGCCTCGGGCATCGCCGGCTCGCTGCGCATGGGCACCGGCAACGACCTGATCTGGATCGACGGCTTCAACAGCGCGCGCGGCACGTTCGAGCTCGGACACGGAAACGACCAGTTCCTGATCGGGGGTAGCAGCACGCTGGACGGAGTCGTCGAGCTCGGGCCGGGCGACGACGTCCTCTTCCTGGGGTGCAACGACGGCGACCTGGACCTGCGCGGCGGAGATGGGCAGGACACGTTCGAGATCGCGGACCTGGCCGCCGGCGCGCTCGTGCTGAGCGCGGGCGCGGGCGAGGACTCCGTGCGCATCACCGGGGACAGGAACTCCAGCGGGTCGCGCCCGATCGATCCCATGCACGTCGACCTCGGACGGGACGACGACCGTCTCGCCGTCGGGCAGGCCGAGATCGCCAGCGCGGTCTTCGACGGCGGCCTCGGCCGGGACCAGTACCTCGACCTGGGCAGCAACGTCTTCCTCCAGGGGGCGCCCGAGCTCATCTCGTTCGAGTATCCGAAGGGCACGCCGGGGTCCGGGGTCGCGCGCCACGTCACGATCGCCGGCCGAGTCGTCGACGACCACGGACGCGGCGTGGCCGACGCACGCGTGCTCCTGCCTCAGCTCGGGGCGGTAGCCGTCACCGATCCCACCGGCGCCTTCGCCTTCGCGCCCCTTTCCGACGAGCGCGACTCGCTCGAGCTGGTGGTCGGTGACGTCGTGGACGGCAGCCGGCGCTACGGCGCCGCCATGGCCGAGCTCGTGCCCATCGGGGTCGCGCACGTCGGTGACGTCGCCGTCCAGGCCCTGCGCCCCAACGTCATCCTGTTCGGCACACCCCGCTACAGCGCGGCCGCGATGGAGGAGAACCTGCGCACGCTCGGTCTGCGGCCCCAGGAGGTCTCGGCCCTCGCCACCCCGCCCCAGGAGCTCGCCCCCTACGGAGTGATCTGGCACGTCGGTGGCCCCATCGCCGCGGAGGATCGGACGCGCCTGGCCGACTTCGTGCGCGCGGGCGGCGGCCTGTTCCTGGCCGGGGGCGCGAGCGCGAACGCGTCGGTCGAGCTCCTGGTCAACGAGCTCGTCCTCGCGGGCGGCATCGGGGTTGGCGCGCGGGGCACGAACACGAACGGCCTGTACTCGTTCCAGCTCGGCGCCGCGGGCGGTGTCGCGCTCAGGCCCAACCCGCTGCAGGCCTTCTACCGCAGCGCCTTCTCGCGCTTCATCACCGGTACCCAGCCGCGCAACGAGCTCATCGTGATGAGCACGTCGCCGGACGTCCCCGCGGCCGTGTGGGACGCGCGCGAGCTGGTCGGACGCAGGGGCCGCCTCCTGCTCGTGATGGACACGACCTGGATGGCGCCGGGCGAGAGCCTGGATCCGATCGAGAACTTCCAGCGCTTCCTCGTCCAGCAGCCCAAGGCGCAGACCTCGCGTTAGCGGCCGAAGGGCTCCCGTCGACGACCGCGAGCCAGGCAAGTCGGCGCTCCCCTCGCAGAGGCCTGATCACGATCCTTGCCAGGGCTCAAGGGAAGTCTCCTCGGCGCAGGGTAGGAATGGGACGTTCGGGCCCGCGCTCGTGAAACGACCTCCGGCGTAGAGTGCGGGACCTCCCTGTCGTTTCCGGAGGTCGAGTCGCCCCGTCGCGTTCGATGTCCGCCCCGCCGGGCAGACTTCGCATGCTCTTGCGTTGTGCACCTCCTGGCCGGGTCCTCGCTGAAGATCGCGACAGGATCGGCCGGCGGGAACGAAGCGAGCCTCAGCGACGGGGTCCGGGCCGGCGCGAGGGGCGAGTGTCCAGCGACCACTCCCCGAACCTCTGCAACGCCGCGACTGGCGGCATCTGCAGCGTTTCGCTCCCTGCGAGTCCTCGACGACCTGTTCGAGGTCGCCTCCGGTCCTCTCGGTCGCGAACCGCTGCATCTGCCGCAATTCGCGGCGTTTCGCTCGAGGCCTGGTGAATAGGTCGGGCTAGCGACGCTTCCAGCAGGATCCAGCGTGGGGCTCGCGGCTCACGATCGGCCGCGATACGCGCCGCGCTCCAACCCCCCCGTTTCCGATGACACCGACCGGATCCACCTGTCGCTCTCTCGCCGCCCTGCTGGCCTGGGCTGCGCTCTCCCCCGCCGCCCAGGCGGCCCAGACCGTCAAGCTCAACGGGCCGCTGGCGCGCGAGTTCCGCGCACGGGTGGAGGACGTTCGACTCAGCCCCGACGGCGCGTGGGCCGTCTACGAGGCTCCCGAGGATTCTCAGGAGCCCGGTCTCTACAGCGCGCCCGCCGACGGGAGCGCGAGCTCGCGGCGCCTCATCCCCGCGGGAACGGCCTACTACCGCTTCGACGTGTCGTCCGCTTGGGTCGCCTACGCCACCTTCGACAACGTGTACTCCGTCCCGATCGATGGCAGCCGCGCGCCGATCGCCGTGCTGCCCGAAGCGCCGCAGCGCTCGATCGATCGGATCCGCATCAGCCCGGACCAGGGGCGCGTCGTCTACTCGGCGACCTCCAGCTCGGGTTGGGGGCTCTACAGCGCGAGGATCGACGGGGACAGGGCGCCCGCGCTGCTGAGCCCCGTCCTCGCCGGGCTCGTCTGGGACTTCGCGCTCAGCCCCGACGGACGACGCGCGGTCTTCGTGGCCGACGAGGTCCCGAACGCGATCGAGATCTTCAGCGCGCCCATCGACGGTCGCTCCGCGCCCGTGAAGCTCAACCGACCGCTCGCCGCGGGCGGCGACGTCGATCATGGCCAGTTCAGGATCAGCCCGCGCTCGGAGCGCGTCGTCTTCCGGAGCGAGGCCAAGCTCTACAGCGCGCCGATCGACGGCCGCTCGAGTGCGGTCGAGCTCGAAGGCACCCTCGTCGCGCTCGGCTTCGAGATCAGCCCGGGAGGGCGGCGCGTCGTGTACCTGGCCGACCCGGCCACGGGCGGAGCCACGGAGCTCTACAGTGTCCCGATCGACGGCCGCGCCGCTGCCGTGCGGCTGAACGGCGTGGTCGCGCCGGCCGGCGACGTCCAGCGCTTCGAGATCAGCCCCGACGGTGCGCGCGTGCTCTACCTCGCCAGCGAGGACGGCGACGCCGAGCGCGAGCTCCGCTCCGTGCCGATCACCGGACGGTCCGGCTCGGTCCCGCTCTCGCCGGTCACGTCCACGGACTGGCCAGGGTTCAGCCCCGACGGCCAGCGCGTGGTCTTCGCGTCCCTCGAGCGCTGGAGGACCGACCTCTACAGCGTTTCGCTGGCGGACGGGAGCGGGATACGGCTGCCCGGCCGGTCCAGGCCGAACGCCGGCCCGCTGCCACTCTTCCAGTTCGCGCGCGACGGGTCCGTCGTCTACGTCGAATCGTTCGGCCGCGGTCCCTACTTCGTCGAGCTGCTCCAGGTCGCCCTGGACGGCAACAGCGCGCCGGTCGCCCTCGCCGGTCCGTTCCCCTCGGGCGGTCTGTGCTCGACCAATGGCGAGCCCTTGGCCCTCGCCACCGGCAATCGAGTCCTGATGCGCGCCGACCTCGGCCCGGGCGTGAACGAGCTCCTGAGCGTCCCCCTCGCGGGGCCGCGCGACGTCCGCCGGCTCAACGGTCCGCTCGTCACCGACTACATCGTCGCCGACGTGACCAGCCTGCGCATCGGCCCGCGGGGAGGTCGAGCTGCCTTCACCGTCCGGGTGGGCCAGGGCGAGGACGAGCACGACGAGCTCTTCAGCGTCGGCCTGGACTCGCACCCGCTGCCGATCCGGCTCTTCGGGCGGCCCGCGGTGCGCATCCTCGGGCTCGAGCTCAGCGCCGACGGCCGGCACGTGGCGTTCCGGACCGGGGACGGCGACGAGTATCGCTCCGAGCTCTACGGCGCACGCGCCGACGTCCGGGGCCCGGTCGTCCAGCTCAACGACCCGACGACCTCGCCGAGGGTCGGCGCGTTCCGGTTCACCGCGGACGGGCAGCTCGTGGTCTTCGTCGCCCATCAGGATCAGGACGAGCGCGAGGAGCTGCGCGCCGCGCCGATCGGAGGCGGGGCGGAGATCGAGCTCTCGGGCGCGCTCGTCGCCGGGGGCTCGGTGGGCCCGTTCGAGCTGACCCCCGACGGGAGCCGCGCGGTGTACCGGGCCGACCAGCGCACGGCGGGAACCGCGGAGCTCTTCAGCGTGCCGACCGACGGCAGCGCGACGCCAGTGGTGCTGAGTGGCCCGCTGGTCGCGGGCGGCGACGTGCGCTCCGGCTTCCAGCTCTCGCCGGACGGACGCACGGTCGTCTACGCCGCCGACCAGGAGGACGACGAGGTCGTCGCCCTGTATCGCGTCCCGGCCGACGGGTCCGCGCCGCCACGCCGGCTCGATCGCGCCCCCATCGACGGCGGGGACGTGCTCGACTCCTTCCGGATCACGCCCGACGGACGGAGAGTCCTCTACCTCGCCGACCGCGCGGTCGACGAGGCCTTCGAGCTCTACGCCGTGCCGAGCGACGCCTCGGCCGGGCCCGTGAGGCTCAGCGGGACCCTGGTGGCGGGCGGCGACGTGCAGCCCGACTTCGAGGTCGCTCCCGACGGCCAGTGCGTCGTCTATCGCGCCGACGCCGCGGAAGACCAGCGCTTCGAGCTCTATGCCGCGCCGCTCGACGGATCCACGGCCCCGCGACGGCTCAACGAGCCGCTCGTCGCGGGGGGCGACGTCCTCGGCGCCCTGTCGTACCAGCCGCGCCCCCTGCGCTTCACCCCGGACTCCGCGCGCGTGGTCTATCGCGCGGATGCGGCGGTGGACGAGCGGGTCGAGCTCTTCAGCGTGCCGCTCGACGGTTCCGCGCGCCCTCTGCCGATCGCGGGCGCGCAAGCCGCGGGCGCCGATGTGCTGGCGGAGTTCGAGCTCACGCCCGACGGTGCGAGCGCGCTGTACCTGGCCGACGCCCTCGCGGACGGGCGCTTCGAGCTCTTCACGGCCCCGCTCGCGTTCCCGCAGGCGGCGTGCCGGCTGAGCGGTCCACTCGTACCGGGCGGAGACGTCGTGGCCCTCCACTCCGCGAGCGCGCTCGTCCCGTTCGCACTCGCGCCCGGTGGCGAGGCCGTCGTGTACGTCGCCGACCAGGACACCGACGAGGTGTTCGAGCTCTACCTCGTGCTCCTCCCGCAGCCCGCACGCGCGCCGCTCCCCGCCTCCAGACCCTGAGCCGCGGAGCGACCCCATTCGTGGGCCCTCGGCCGTCACGTCGCCGCTGGCGGCGCTTGCGCGGCCGCCCGCACGGCGCGCTCGACCTCGCGCGCCAGCTCCGGCGCGGGCCGCGTCCCGTCCAGGACCTGCACCTGCAGCTCGGCACACAGCGTCGCGTAGGCCTCGCGGCGCCGCCCGTGGACCTCCAGCGTCTCCCAGTGGAAGCGCCCCTTGTCGCGCGCACGCTCGAGGCTCAGCTCGGGCGGGATCAGGAGGCACAGGGCCACGTCGGGCCGCGCCGCACAGCGCCGCAGCGCGCGACACAGCCAGCGCCGCTCGACGCGCTGGGCCGGGAAGTTCACGCGCAGGTCCACCAGGCAGTCGAGCAGATGGCGGTCGCAGATCACCACGCGGCCGAGGGCGCGCCAGAGCCGGACGCGCACGGCGTACAGCCACAGGAGCTCGAGCAGCGCCGCGCCCAGCCAGAGCCAGCGCGTGCACGGACTCGCGAAGTCGGCGGCCCTGCGGGGATAGCCCCCGGGTCGCGCCGCGACGCCTGCGCGCGTGCGTCCGCCACGCCCGCGCACGCGCCGCGCGAGGGTCTTGAGCGCCTCGAGCGCGGGGGTGTACCCGGCCCTAGTCCACAGGAGGACCGGCGCGCGTCCCTGCGCGTGGAGCCAGCGCGTGAGCCGCTCGCGCTGCGTCGACTTGCCCGCGCAGTCGACGCCGCTGAGCGCGATCACGAGTCCGCGGCCGGACGCCAGGCCGCGCAGGGCCGCAGGCCGCTCCGCGCCGCCCACGGGGCGGGCACCGCTGGCGCCGGCTCCCGCCGCCACGCGCGTCGCTTCGGGCTGGGCTCGCATGCCCTGTGTTGTGCCCTGCGCGGCCGGGCCCGAGCTGAAGATCGCGACAGGAGTGCCCCCAGCCACCGGCCTGAAGCGATCTTCACGAACGGGCGCCGGAAGGAGCCAAGAGTATCGGCATGAGACTCCTGCGACGACTGGCCCCGGCCCAGCGCGAGCTGGCGATCCGCCTGCGCCTGATGCGCAGCGCGCTCTCCCCGCGTACACGCCGCGCCGAGCGCCGGGCGGACGTCCTGCTCGTCTCCTACCCCAAGTGCGGACGCACGTGGCTGACGATGATGCTGTCCCACGCGCTGGCCCGCCTCGCCGGCCTGGACGACGTCGACTACCTGACCACGGACCTCCTCGACGGCCGCGCCGAGCGCCTGCCGCGCATCCGCGTCAGCCACGACGACAACCCCCACTGGAAGTCGGCGCGGGCCCTGTCGCGCTCCAAGCAGCGCTACCGGGACCAGGGCGTGGTCCTGCTCGTGCGCGATCCGCGCGACGTGGTCGTGTCGATGTACTTCGAGCGCACGCGGCGCGAGCGCGCCTACGCCGGCACGCTGGCCGAGTTCCTGCACGAGCGCCGGGGCTCGCTCGACACGATCCTGGCCTACTACGGCATCTGGGCCGAGCAGGGTCCGCGCCTGCCGCACTTCCTGCTGGTGCGCTACGAGGAACTGCGCGCCGATCCCGGCGCGGGCCTGGAGCGCATCCTGGCCTTCGCGGGCGTCGCGGACGTGACCGTGGCGGAGATCGAGGCGGCGGTGGCCTTCGCCTCGTTCGAGAACATGCGCGCGATGGAGCAGGGCCAGGTGTTCGCCTCCGGGCGCCTGCGCCCGCGCGATCCGGCGGACGTGGAGTCCTACAAGACGCGGCGCGGCAAGGTGGGCGGCTACGTGGACTACCTCCAGCCCGACGAGATCGCCTGGATGGAGCAGCGCATCCGCTCCACGCTGGATCCGGCCTTCGGCTACGGCAGCCCGGCGCACGCCTCGCTGGAGCCACCGGCGAGCCTCCGGACGGCGCCGTGAGCGAGCCCGTCGGGGGAGCGAGCGCCGGTCGCGCGCGCGAGTTCGTGCGCGGGTCGAGCCTGCTCCTGGGCGGGCGCGTGATCGCGGTCGGCGTGAACTTCGTGACCCAGGTGCTGGCCGTGCGCACCCTGGCCAAGGCGGAGTTCGGCGCCCTGGCCTGGGCCCTGTCCATCACCACGCTCGGCGCCAGCGTCGTGCTGCTCGGCCTCAACCGCGGCGTGGCCCAGCTGGCCCCGTTCCACCACGAGCGTCGCGACCACGGCGCCCTGTTCGGCACGATGGGGCTGGCGCTCGGCACCGTCGCCGGCCTGGGCCTGGCGGTCGTGCTGCTGGTGCTCGGGCTGCGCGACCTGTGGGCCGGACAGGCGAGCTCCGAGCTCGGGGTCGGCCTGCTCCTGATCCTGGTCGGCCTGATCCCGCTCGAGGCCCTGGATGCCCTGCTCGAGACCTGGATGGCGGTGCTGGCCGAGCCGCGCGCGGTGTTCCTGCGGCGCTACCTGCTCGCGCCCGGGTTGAAGCTGGCCGCCGTGCTGAGCGTCGTGCTGCTCGACGGCGGCGTGCACCTCCTGGCCTGGGCCTACCTGCTGGCCGGGATGCTGGGCCTGGGCGCCTACGCGCTGCTCCTGCGCCGCGCGCTCGCGCGCCAGGGCATCCCCTGCGATCCGCGCCGGCTGCAGCTCTCGGCCTCGCCGCGCGCGCTGTTCGGGATCAGCCTGCCGCTCTTGACCACGGACCTCCTGCTGGCCGTCGAGACGCCGGTGGTGGTCGTGTTCCTCGAGCGCTGGCACAGCACGCTGGAGGTGGCCGAGCTGCGCGCCGTCGCGCCCGTCGCGGGGCTGTGCCTGCTCGTGCTGCAGAACTCCAAGATCCTCTTCCGGCCGCAGGCCGCGCGGCTCGTGGCGCGCGGCGATCGCACGGGCCTCGGCGAGCTGTACTGGCGCAGCGCGGCCTGGATGGCGCTGACGACCTTCCCGGTCTTCGCCGTGTGCACCTTCCTGGCCGGCCCGCTGTGCACGGCCCTGTTCGGCCCGGCCTACGCGCAGGCCGGCACGCTGCTCGCGATCCTCGCCGCCGGCAAGTACGTCAACGCCGCCCTGGGGATGAACACCTTCACGCTGCAGGTGCACGGACGCGTGCGGCTCGTCCTGCTGGTGAACGCGCTCTCGGCCGTGCTGGGGCTGGCGGCGTGCCTGAGCCTGATCCCGCGTCACGGCGCGGTCGGCGGAGCCCTGGCCACCACGCTCGCGATCGTGGCGCGCAATGGCCTGTACCAGCTCGGCCTGCTGCGGACGACGAGCATCGGGCGCCCCTCGCCGGCGGCGCTGGGCGTGTACGGCTCCGTGCTCGTCGCGGTCGCCGGGCTGGCGCTCCTGCGCACGCTGTGGCCCGCCCCCGCCGGCATGCTGGTGGCCATCCTGGCCACCTCCGCGCTGCTCGCCTGGCTGAACCGCGGCTACCTCGACATCGCCGGGACCTTCCCGGAGCTGGCGCGCGTCCCGATGGTGCGCTGGCTCCTGTCGGGCCGGGCCCCGTGAGGCCCCGCGCGGGTCAGCGCGATCCGGCCGTGGAGCGCAGGCCCAGCGTCCACCAGTCGGCGAAGCCGCAGTTCTTCCCGGGCCGGCCGCCGAAGACCAGGTTCGTGCCGTCGAGGAAGGGCGCGTCGAAGAGCGCCTCGAGCACGTGCGGCACCCAGGTGTCGTCGACCTGCTCGCGGTCGCCGGTGCCATCGCAGCAGGCGGGGTCGTCGGCCTGGCGCGCATCGTTCCAGGTGTCCTGCGCGCGCAGGCCGTAGTCGAGGTACAGGAAGCGGTGCGCGCGCTCGACGGCCCGGTCGCCCCAGGCGAAGGCGTCGTAGCCGCTGCGCCACAGGAGATAGACCTGCAGCACCAGCCCCTGCAGCGCCTCCCACGGGTAGCCGGTGGCCGCGATGCCCGGCGGATCGCCGCCGTCCAGCGCATCCGCCGCGTTGTAGCACAGGATCGAGGGCACGAAGCCGCAGGCGAGACAGTCGGGCTCCGCCAGGCGGCGCATCTCCTCCGGTAGCGCGCCGTCGACGAGCAGGCCCAGGCCCGGCGGGATGCGCGCGCCGACCGGGTTGACGCCCACCTGCCGGCCGGGGCTCGGGTCGGCCTGCCACGAGCGGTCGTCCCGGCCCCCACCGAAGGCGCCGGGCGGGTACTGGAAGTCGCTGGGCTCGCCCAGGAAGCGGCGCACCACGCGCTCGGCCTCGGCCACGTGCGCGAGGTGCACGGGCCCGCCCAGGTAGAGGTCGACGGCGATGCGCGCGGCCCCGACGACGAGGCCGACGTTGTTGGCGCGCTGCTCCTGGTACGCGCGGAACGTGCCGGGCACGTCCACGCCGTCGCCCTGCCACAGGTCGACCTCCGCAAGGCCCTCGCACCAGGCACGGAAGTCGTGCTCGAGGAGGGGATCGAACGCGGCGAGCTCGAGCGTGCTGGCGGCCAGCACGTAGGCGAGCAGGTTCCGCCCCGGTCGAAGCGCCGAGCCCCCGCGCGGGTAGGGCATGTGCACGGCCGCCTCGAGCAGGCTGCGCGCACGCTCGCGCCAGGCCTCGTCGTCGCTCGCGCGCCAGGCCAGCGCGCAGGCCAGCGCGACCACGTCGTGGTCGCTGTCGTTCGCGAGCTGCTCGGTGATGTCGGGGACCAGCCCGGGATCGTCCCAGCGCGACGCCCAGGCGAAGAGGCCCGCCAGCGATCGAGCGCAGGACGTGCCCGGCTCGCACTCGGCGTCCCGTCCCGTCCGGGGCAGCGCCGCCCACTCCTCCGGATCGCGCAGCAGGCCCGCCGGAGGGACGGGCAGCGACACGGGCCCGGCACCGCGGTCCGCAGGCGCACAGGCACCCAGGAAGATCCAGCCGAGCAGGAGTGCGCGCGCGTGCATCCTCCACAACCCTAGTCCCCGGGTGCCCGGAGCGGTGGACGCGCGCGATTAACGCTCGGTAATCCGCGCGCGCTCTCGCGCGCTGCGGCGACGCGCAGGCGCGACGCGCGCCGCCCATGACGGTCACTTAAGCGCGCGCGCGCGCCGAGCTCCTACGTTGCGTGTCGTCCCTCTCCAAGGAGCAGACATGTCGCCCGCGTGCTCATTCCCCCGTGCTCGATCCCGGTCCACGCACGCACAGCGCCCGCCGCGGCGGATGGTGCGTGCCGCGCGGCTCCTCCGCACGACGGCACTCGTGGCGCTGCTGGTCCCGCTGGCCGTGCCGGTCGCGCGCGCGCGCCAGACCCCGCCGCCGGGCGCGGAGCGCGGCGTGTGCCGCGCCAGCTCGAGCCCCGACGGTCGCTGGGTCGTGTACGCGGCTCGCTCCGAGGCGGACGGCACGCTGGAGCTGTACGGCGTCGCGGCGGACGGCCGGCGGGACCCGGTCCGGCTGGGCGCGCCCCTGGACACGCGCCACGGCCTGCACTGGACGGTCTGTCCCGACAGCGCGCGCGTGGTGTTCCAGGGTCGGGGCCTGCGCTGCGCGCCGATCAACGGCGCGACGGAGGCCGTCCGCCTGGTGGGCCGCGGCGCCGGAGTGCGCGATCACCTCGTCACGCCCGACGGAGCGCGCGTGGTCTACCGGGCGGCCCCCGAGGGACAGTACGCCGGCCTCTACTCCGTCGCCCTCGACGGGCACGCTGCCCCGCTCGAGCTGGTCGCTCCGAGCCCGCACGGCGAGGTCCTGCCCTCGTACCGCATCAGCGCGCCCACGGGCTCGGTCGTGTTCGCCTCGCACCACCAGGACGGCCTCGTCGCGCGCCTCCACCGCGTGCCGCTGGACGGCGGTCCGGTCGTCGCCCTGCACGACCCGCCCTTCTCGGTGGCCGACTTCGCGCTCAGCCCCGACGGGGGTCACGTCGTCTACCGCGCGCCCGCGCGCAACGCGCGCGTCCTGGAGCTCTTCGTCCTGCCGGTGGACGCCGGCGAGCCTCCGCGCAGGCTGAACGACGACCTGGCGCGCGGCGAGCGCCTCGAGGACTTCGCCCTCAGCCCGGACGGCGCGCGCGTCCTCTACCGCACGGTGCGAGACGGCCGCGGCGAGCTGCACTCCGTCCCGCTGGACGGCAGCGCTCCGCCCGTGCTCCTCGCGGTCGGCGCCGCCGCCGGCTTCGAGTTCGCGCGCGGCGGGCGGTGGCTCCTGGGGCTCGCCGATCCGGAGGGGGACGAGCGCTTCGAGCTCTTCGTCACGGCCGTCGACGGGAGCTCCGCGCCCACGCGTTTGAGCGTCCCCGACGAGCAGGTCGTGGAGTTCGCCCTGGCCCAGGACGAGGCCCACCTCGTCTACCGCGCCCGTCGCGAGGTCGCGCACGACGAGGCCCCGAGCGAACTCTGGCGCATCGGGCCGGACGGCGGCGGACGCGAGCTCCTCGCGCGGGTCCCCGCCGCCGATGGCCTGCTCCTCGGTCGCACGCACCTCGCCTACCGCGATGGCCGGCAGCGGCTGCAGGTCCTGGCGCTGCGGGCGGGCGCCCCCGCGCTCGAGCTGGGCCGCGCCGAGGCCGCCTGGCTCGACCCCGGGCGCGCGCACGTCCTCTTCCTCGGGCAGCCGCCGGACGCCGCGCGCGAGGAGGCGCCGGGCCTGTACCGTGCGCGCCTGGACGGCACCACTCCGCCGCGCCGGCTGGGCGGCCCCACGGCGGGCAAGGCCGCGCCCATGCCCGGCGCAGGCCGCTCCGCGAGCACCGTAGGCGACGTCGGCTATCGCGACTTCTCCTTCGGCCTCAGCGGGCTCTCGACGCCCACCGGCGAGAAGCCGGAGAGCAAGCTGTGGTGGCACGACGGCTCGTGGTGGGGCAGCCTCTACGACGACGAGAGCACCGACCACCACATCCATCGCCTCGACCTCGCGACCCAGACGTGGGTGGACACGGGCACGGTGCTGGACGAGCGCAGCAGCTCGAAGGCCGACGTGCTGTGGGACGCGGGCCGCGGCAAGCTCTACGTCGCCTCCCACATCTTCAGCACGAATCCGGGCCCGACCGCCTCCAACTGGGGCCGGCTGTTCCGCTACTCCTACGACGGCGCCAAGCGGGTCTACGCCCTGGACGCGGGCTTCCCGGTCGACATCACGCGCGGCACGGCCGAGGCCCTGACGATCGCCAGGGACTCCACCGGACGGCTGTGGGCCACCTGGGTCGAGTCGGCGCGCGTGATGGTCAACCACTCGCTGGGGAACGACGCGCAGTGGGGCACGCCCTTCGTGCTGCCGCTCGATCCGGCCGCGACCACGGTCACCAGCGACGACATCTCGGCCATCATCGCCTTCGGCACGCGCGTGGGAGTGATGTGGAGCAACCAGCTCACCTTCCGCACGTACTTCGCCGTGCACGAGGACGGGAACGGCCCGCAGGCGTGGCAGGAGGAAGAGGTGGTGCTGCCGGACGGGAACTGCACGGGCGCCTGCGCCGACGACCTCTTCAACCTGAAGTCCGACGCACAGGGACGGGTCCTGGCGGTGATCAAGACCTCCCTGGAGGGCTCGGACGAGGTCCTCAACCTGGTATGCGTCCGCGGCCCGCAGGGCGGCTGGACGAGCTCGGTCTTCGGCCTCGTGCGCGACCACCACACGCGCGCGATCCTCCTCTACGACGAGGAGCACGGCGACGTCTACGTCTTCGCCACCAGCCCCGAGAACGGCGGGGCCATCTACTACAAGAGCGCGCCGCTCGACGCCCTCGTGTTCGAGCCGGGCCTGGGGACGCCCTTCCTGCGCAGCTCGCTCGACCTGCGGATCAACAACGCCACCTCGACCAAGCAGAACCTGGACGGGCGGACGGGCCTCGTGGTGCTCGCCAGCGACCAGGACTCGCGCTTCTACCTGCACAACTACCTGCCCCTCGGGCCGACCGTCCCGCCCCCGACGATCGACTCCTTCGCCCCCACCAGCGGACAGGTGGGCACCGCCGTCGTCCTCGCTGGCACGAACTTCAGCGGCGCGACCCGCGTCACCTTCGCCGGCACGCCCGCGGCCTTCACCGTCACCTCCAGCACGCGCATCGACACGACCGTCCCCGCCGGAGCGTCCACCGGGCGGATCGCGGTCACCACTCCGGGCGGCACCGCCACCAGCAGCAGCAACTTCACCGTCCTGCC
>DASVAP010000302.1:0-2732 GCA_036376275.1 Planctomycetota bacterium
GGGTCCTCTCCCTCTTCCCTGCCCTTCTCCGCTCTGATCTCCGCGCCCTCCGCGTCTTCCCTGCGCGTCTCCGCGCCCCTTCCGCTTGCTTCATCGATCGGAGAAGGAGGCCAGAGGAGCGCGGAGACGCGGAGGGAAGACGCGGAGGGCGCGGAGATCAGAGCGGAGAAGGGCAGGGAAGAGGGAGAGGACCCAGGTGACGTCCGCCCGCCACCCGGGTAGATGGATCGTCGCATGAGCCATCGCCGGCCCCCCTCCCGCCTCCTCCTCGCCGGCGCCACCGCACTGCTCCTGCGCCCCGCCCCCTTCGACCTCGACGTGGCCGTGCCGCCCGGCTCGCCGCTCGAGTGGAGCGCGGCCTTCTTCGCCTACTCGCCGCCGCGCGCGCCGCTCTTCCCGAGCACCGGACCCGACGCGAAGGCCGCCGGCGAGGCGGAACGCTCGAGCGCCAAGCTGGCCACGGCCGAGGCCGACGTGCGCTTCGCGAACGCCTTCGGGCAGGTGCGCATCCTGACCTGGGACCTGCCGATCCACCTGGAGTGGATGACGAAGGTCACGCCGCTCCCGGAGACCGGCCGGAGTGGGCTGCGCCCGCGCTCGCCGCAGTACGGCGATCCGCTCTACTGGCTCTCGCTGGCCCCGCTCCTGCGGCTGCTCCTGCACCCCGACGCGCTCTCGCGCTCCGAGACGCTGGCGCACCTGGTCGAGCTGGGCGAGCCCGTCCTGCCGGTGCTCGGCGCCGCGCAGAGCGAGCGCGAGCTCGCCCCCGCCTGCCGCGAGCTGCGCGCGCTCATCCCGGTCGACCTCGGGCCCACGCCCTCGCCCCCGGCCGGCGACTCGCCGCGCGCCGCGGCGCTCGCACGCCTCGTGCTCGAGGAGTGCCTGCGCGACCGGCCCTACGACCCGAGCGACGACTTCGCGCGACGCCTGTACCTCTTCGCGGCCGAGGCCGAGCCGCTGCTCCGCGCCTACGCCCAGCACCCCTCGCTGGAGCTGGCGCGCAACGCCGTGGCGGCCCTCGGGCGCTACGAGACGCGCGCGGCGGCGGAGTTCCTGGCGACGCTGGCGGGGCGCACGGACGACCCGGTCACGCTGGTGCGCGCGCTGGCTGCCCTCGGTCGCTACCGCGGGCCGCTGGACGCGACGCCGCTGGTGACACGCCTCGGGCGCACGAGCGACCCGGTGCTGCGCGCGGCCCTGATCGGGGCCCTCGGACGGCTCGGGGCGCGCGCGGCGTCCCCGGCCCTGGTCGCGCTGGGCGAGACGGCCCGCCGCGAGCACGACTCGGACCTCCTGATCCAGGTGCTCTCGGCCCTCGCGCGCATCGCCTGGACCCGGCCGCAGCCCGAGATCGTCGCGCTGGCGACGCGCGTCGCCTCCGAGGCGCGCGAGCTCGGGAAGTCGCTGGGCGGCAGCATGAAGCCGGACGTGCCCGACCCCTCCTCCCTGCGGGCGACGATCCTGACCCAGCTCGCGCTGCTCGTGCGCAGCCAGGCCGGCCCCGCGGACGCGAAGCTGAGCGCGGAGCTCGTGGCCCTGGCCCAGGCGGGCCCGCTCGACGCGCGCCTCTCGGAGCTCGGCCAGGGCGGCTCCGATCCGCTCGCCAGCATCCCGGGCCTGGTGCGCTTCCTCTACCTGGAGGGGCTCCTGCGCTGCGGTCCGGCCGGACTCGAGCGGCTCGCGGCGCTGGCGCGGCGCGCGGAGCTCGAGACGGCCCTGCGCGGACGGGTCCTGGCGCTCCTGCCCTACGACCAGCGCGGCCCGCTGGCCGTCGAGTTCCTGGGCGACGTCGCGCAGCCGCCCGAGCTGCGCATCCAGGCCCTCGAGGTCCTGATCGGCGACGTCCATCCGCGCGCCGAGGAGCTGTGCCGCGCGCAGCTCGTGCTGCCGGAGCTCGGGTTCACGCGCCCCTCGGCCGGGGTCCTGTACCTCGCCCTGCGCGCGGTCCGGCACCTCTCGGAGACCGGCAAGCTCGGCGCACGCGACCTCCTGCCGCTGTTCCCCTTCGTGCAGCGCCCCCTGGCGGACCGCGAGGCCCACGTCGAGGAGCTGCGCGCGCGCATGGCGGAGCTGGGCGAGGCGGCGCGCACGGGCGCGCGCAAGGTCGAGATCGAGACGCGCGCGGGCGAGCTCTTCGACCTCGTCCTGGCCGAGCGCCTGAACGCCCTGCTGGAGCCCGGGATGCGCGCCGCGACGGTGGACCAGCTCCTCACGACCCTCGAGCCGCTGCGCAAGCCGCGCGTCGGGCCCGAGGAGGTGGCGCCGCTCGTCCCCCGGCTGCTCGGCCTCCTGCTCGGGGGCGAGCCGGACTGGTTCGGCGACCCGGGCCGCAAGCTGTTCCAGCCGCTCGTGCCGCTGGCCGAGGAGGTGCTGCTGGCCCTCGGGCGCACGCGCGACCCGCTGGCGCTCGAGCCGCTCCTGACCACGCTGGCGAGCCGCACGCGCGAGCTGCGCGCGCACGCCGCCCTGGCGCTCGGCATGTGCGGCCAGGCGAGCGCGGCCCAGGCGCTGCTCCCCTTGCTGCTCGACGAGGATGCCTTCGTGCGCTTCGCGGCCGCCGAGAGCCTGCGCCACCTGGTGGGCAAGGAGCACGCGCTCGACTGGACGACCGCCAGCTCGGCCGAGCGCGTGGCAGCGGCGGAGGAGCTGAAGCGCTGGTTCGTCGAGCAGGGCCGCTGAGAAGAAGGAGCGCGGAGAAGAAGGAGCGCGGAGACGCGGAGGCGAAGACGCGG
>DASVAP010000304.1:0-11451 GCA_036376275.1 Planctomycetota bacterium
CGTGTCGGCCGAGAAACGCCACTCGAAGCCCGGCCCCGTGCTCGTGCGCGCGAGCAGGATCGGGACCTCCCCCTGGGGCGTGCGCACCATGCCCACGCGCTCGAGCTCGGGGTCGAGCCCGTCGTCCTTCGAGCCCGTGCCCTCGGGCGCGTCGCTCACGCGCGAGAGGTCGATCCAGATCGTCTGGTCGAGCACCTCCTTGAGCTGGCGCGCCAGGGTCCCGGCCGCCGCGGAGCCCGGCGCCGCGCGCCGCCCGCCGAGGTCGAGGAACTCCGCCGCGCGCGTCCACTCCGAGGCCCGCGCGGCATCGAGGTACCCGCGCAGCGCCTGGCGCGGCGTCGCGCGCACCTGGACGTGGCTCGTCTCCTGCCGCGCTGCCCCCGACCACGCCCAGCTCGGCCGCGCCAGGACCAGCCCGAGCAGGAACAGCAGGGCGAAGCCGAGCGGGATCAGGCGGGCGAGGAAGCGCGCGCGGGCGAGGCGCGTGGCGAGGGTCGAGCGAGCAGCCACGAAGAGCTCCTGGGTTCGGGGACGGCGGAACGTGCAGTGGAGCGCGCAGGAGCGCGCGCGGCAACCCCGGCGTCGCGGTTGTTCGCGCGTGCGGTGAAGGAGCGGCGCCCCGGCTCAGCGGCCGCGGATGAGCTTCACCACGTCGGACGCGAGCTCGTTCGGGACGAGCAGCGTGAGGCTGTAGTGGACGATGCGCCAGGCCTCGCCCTCGCGGCGCAGCACGCCGGTCCCGCGGCACAGCCCGTACTTCTCGTTCCACAGGCGCTCGTCGAACCAGGCCAGCGCGCCCTGCACGGCGACGTGGCGCTCGCGCGGCTCGTAGGTCCAGCCCACGCCGCGCGCGAAGTAGGGCTCGCAGAAGGCGCGGAACTCGGCCAGCGGCCAGCGTTCGCTCGCGTCGGTGCCGAGGAAGACCGAGTCCGGCGCCATGTGGCCGAAGTAGCGCGCGCCGTCGGCGGCGGCCGCCGCCGCGTGCCAGTCGTCCAGCACGGCGGCGATCGCGGCCTCCGCCGCGCCGATCGCCTCGGGCCGTGCCTCCACCGTGGCCGGCGCGGCCGAGGACGCGGCCGTTTCGGGCGCCGGAGCGCGACAGGCGAGGACCGAGCCGAGGAGGAGGAGCGGGAGGAGCGGCTTCATCGCGCGCTATCATGCCTTGCTCTCCGTCCCTCCCCCATGACCGTCCTGTCGATCTCCGGGCTCGGCAAGAGCCACGGCGCCACCGAGATCCTGCGCGGGGTCGAGCTGAACGTCGCGCGCGGCGACAAGATCGGCATCGTCGGGCGCAACGGGGCCGGGAAGACCACGCTCCTGCGCCTGATCGAGGGCGAGGAGCAGCCGGACCACGGCACGGTCCAGCTCGAGCGCGAGGCGCGCATCGGCTACGTGGTCCAGCGCCCGGTCTTCGCGCCCGGCCTGAGCGTGCGCGCCTTCGTCGAGGAGGGGCTGGCGGCCTTGCGGGCCCTCGAGCAGGAGCTGGAGCGCCTCTCGCACGCCATGGCGGAGGCCGCCGGGCCCGAGCTCGACTCGCTGACGAAGCGCCACGGCGACCTGACGGCCCACTTCGAGCTCCTCGGCGGCTGGGAGGCCGAGCGCCAGATCGAGACGGTGCTCTCGGGCATCGGCCTGGACCCCTCCTTCTGGGAGCGCGAGGCGCGCACGCTCTCGGGCGGCGAGAAGAGCCGCGCCTGCCTGGCGCGCGTGCTGGTCAGCGTGCCGGACGTGCTGCTGCTCGACGAGCCCACCAACCACCTCGACCTGGTGGGCATCGAGTGGCTGGAGGAGTTCCTGCGCCACCTCAAGAGCGCGGTCCTGATCGTCAGCCACGACCGGCGCCTGCTCGACCGGCTGGTCGACTCGATCGCCGAGGTCGAGCGCGCCGCGCTCACGCGCTACCCCGGCAACTACGCGCGCTACCTCGAGATCAAGGCCGAGCGCCACAAGAGCGAGCAGCGCGCCTACGAGGAGCAGCAGGAGTTCCTGCGCAAGGAGGAGCTCTTCATCCGCACCCACATGGGCAGCCAGCGCACGGGCGAGGCCAAGGGGCGCCTGAAGAAGCTGGAGAACGTCGTGCGCCTGCCGCAGCCCTTCCTCGACGTGCGCCGGCCCGTGATCCGCATGCGCGAGGTCCAGCGCGGCGGCGAGACCGTGATCGAGGCGCGCGGGCTCACCCTGGCCCACGGCGAGCACGTCGTGCTCTCCGGCGTGGACCTCAAGCTCGCGCGCGGCGAGCGCGTCGGCATCGTCGGCCCGAACGGCTCGGGCAAGTCGACGCTGCTGCGCGCCCTGGCGGGCCGCGCCCCGGCCCGCGCCGGCACGATCGACAAGGGCTACAAGGCCGTGTGCGGCTACTTCGACCAGGAGACGAGCGATCTACGCGAGGACGGCACGCCCTACGCCGAGATCCGCCGCCTCCAGCCGCAGTGGACCGACCTCGAGGTGCGCTCGCACCTGGCGCGCTTCCTGTTCCGCGGCAGCGAGGTCGAGGCCGCGGTCGCGCGCCTCTCGGGCGGCGAGCGCGCGCGCCTGACGCTGGCCAAGCTCGTGCTCGCGGCGCCCTCCTGGCTGGCGCTCGACGAGCCGACCAACCACCTCGACCTGCCGGCCCGCACTTCCCTCGAGGAGATGCTGGGCGAGTTCCCGGGCGCGCTCCTCTTCGTCAGCCACGACCGCGAGTTCATCGACACCCTGGCGACGCGCATCGTCGAGGTGAAGGACGGCTGCGTGCGCTCCTTCACCGGCAACTACAGCGACTACCGCAAGGCCGTCGTGGCCGAGGAGCTCGACGCCCGTGCCGCGCGCGAGGCCGAGAAGGACCGCAAGGCCACGGCCGAGAAGGCGCGCGCGGCGAAGATCGCCCCGGCGAAGAAGGAGAAGGCCCGCAACCCCTGGCTCCTGCGCCAGGTCGAGGACGCGATCATGGCCCTGGAGGCCGAGCGCGCCACGCTGACCACCTCGCTGGGCGAGGAGCGCGTCTACAAGGACGGCAAGCTCCTCAGGGAGACCCAGCTGCGCCTGGCCGAGATCGAGCGCGACCTCGAGCAGAAGAACGCGGAGTGGGAGGCGATGATCTGAGCGGCGCCCTCGGCCGGCCGCGCTCGCGCGGCCGGCGAGGGCGGCGCTCGGGATCGGCCTCGGCGCGCGATCCTCGCGCGCCCTTCCGACTCATGCTCGGGTCGAGTTCAGCCGGACGGCGCCCGCCCGTTCGACGCAGTCCCGAGGCGCAGAGTAGGATCGGCTGCGAGCGAGGACTCGTCACAGCCCCTCGCGCGAGCTCCCATGAGTGCAACCTACGAGACGACGGTGAACGTGGAGGCGCCGGCGCGCGTGCTCGAGCGACTCCCGCTGGACATCCGGGACCGCCAGCCGGGGTGGCGTCTCGTCCGCCACGCACCGAGAACATCCCTGGAGTACAGCCTTCCAGTCGGCCTCCGCTCGTGGGGAGAGTCGATCGAGATCACCGTGGCCGGCGGTTCGCTGCGCATCGTCTCGCGCTGCCGCTTTCCAATCATCGATTGGGGCCGGAATGCTCGCAACGTCGAGGTCGTCCGCGCCTGCATCCAGCGAGCCCGCGAGCAGCTCAGCACCACCGGGTGACGCGGACGCACGACCTCGTGCAGGACCGCCAGGGATAAGGTCGCCCACCCCGGCGGCTTCGACTACGATCCCGAGGGCGACAGCGGCCCGCACCTGCACGCGGTCGTGGCCGACGCCGAGGGGCGCGTCCTGGGCGCCTTCCTGGCGCGGCCCTCCAGCGGCGTTCATTCCAGGAGACCGGCCTCGGACTCGAACCGAGCACGGCGCTTGTCCGGCGCCCGCGATGGATTTGCAGTCCACGGGGAGCACCCGCTCCCTCGACCGGCCGGTGCGAGTGTATGCGGCATCGACCTGCCCGCGCGGCGCCGCGGGCCGCGTCGCGACACAGCACGCTCGATGCTCGGGTGCACGAGGATCGACGCGCCCGTCTCACGCACGGCGCGCGCGCGTGCAAGAGCTCGGCAACGCCGGCCGCGTGGCGTTGCCGCGCCTCCACCCGCGCTCTACGGTGAGGCCTCGCTTCCCCCAACCCCACCGCATACGACCATGAAGACAACCTCACTCGCCCTCCTCGCGCTCGGCCTCGTGACGCCGCTCGTCTCCGCCCAGGAGAAGCCGGCCCCCGCCGACGCCAGCGCGCCCAAGGTCTACAAGCTCGGCTCCGTCGTCGACGAGACGCTGGCGCTGCCGGACCTCGACGGCAAGACGCTCTCCTTCAAGGAGCTGCGCGGCAAGGTCGTGCTGATCCACTTCTGGTCGACGACCTGCCCCTACGAGGAGGTCGCCGATCCCAAGGTCGTCGAGCTCGAGAAGCGCTGGAAGGACCAGAAGGACGTGGTGATCCTCGCGATCAACGCCAACTCGACCGAGATCGGCGAGAAGCCCCCGGCCGACGGCTACGCCAAGGTCAAGGAGCACGCCAAGAAGAAGGGCTTCACGCACCGCATCCTGGCCGACCACGGCAACAAGGTGGCCGACCTGTTCCAGGCCAAGTCCACGCCGCACTGCTTCGTGCTCGACAGGCAGGGCAAGGTCGTCTACGCGGGCGGCCTGGACGACGATCCCAAGGGCGACAAGGGCGCGGCCACGCAGCAGTTCGCGGCCAGCGCGGTCGAGGCGGCCCTCGCCGGCAAGGAGATCTCCGTCAAGGAGAGCAAGCCCTACGGCTGCAGCATCAAGCGCGTCAAGGCTTGATCCGAGCGGCCTCCCTGGCGCGGCGCGCCCTCCTGGTCCTGCTCGCCTGCGCGAGCTGCGACGCGGCGGGCGCGCCGCGTGCCGTTCCGCCGGAGGTCGTGGTGGCCGACCTCGCCGGGCTCGAGCAAGCCCTGGCCGCGCGCCGCGGCCAGCCGCTGCTCCTGAACTTCTGGGCCACCTGGTGCGCGCCCTGCGTGGCCGAGCTGCCGGACCTGCTGGCGGCCGTGCGCGCGCACGAGGCCGACGGACTGCGGGTGCTGGGCGTCAGCTACGACCTGATGCTGCCGAACAAGGAGCCCGAGGCGGTGCGCGCCGCCGTGCTCGAGTTCCTGCAGGGCCGCGACCTCGCGCTCCCGACCGTCGTCTTCGACGGGCCCGACTACGACGCGATCGACGCGCGCTTCGAGCTGCCGGGCCCGATCCCGGTCACCCTGGCCATCGACCGGAGCGGCCAGATCGTCGAGCGCGCCGAGGGCGAGGGCACGCGCGCGCGCTTCGACGAGCTGGCGCGCAGGGCCCTCGGGCGCTGATCGGCCCGTATCCTGGGGCGCCCATGCGCACCCACGCCCTGCGCCTATCGCCCGGTCAGGACCTGCGCCTGGCGCTCGAGGAGGCGACGCTCTCGCTCGGGCTCGCCGCGGGCTGCGTCCTGACCTGCGTGGGCAGCCTCGTCCGGGCGCGCCTGCGCCTGGCGGGGAGCGAGCAGGTGCTCGAGCTCGAAGGACCGCTCGAGATCGTCGCGCTGGTCGGCACGCTCTCGCCGGACGGTCCGCACCTGCACGCGGCCCTGGCCGACGGCGAGGGGCGCGTCCTCGGCGGGCACGTCCTGGCCGGGTGTCTGGTGCACACGACGGCCGAGCTCGTGCTGGGCGAGCTCGAGGGGCTCGCCTTCGCCCGCGCCCAGGACCCCGCGACGGGCTGGCGCGAGCTCGTCGTGCGCTCCTCTCGCCCCCTGGGGCCCAACCCTCGTCCGTGACCCGCTCGGTGACCAGGCTCGGGCTGCTCCGGACCGTCTCGCTCGCGGCTTCCTTGCTCTCCCTCTCGTGCGCGCTGCGCCTGGCGCCGGACCGCGCGGCCGAACGCCAGCCCGCGGGCCCGGCAGCGTCTCCGGATCGACTCGGAGCCGGTGAGGTCGAGATCGAGTACGTCGCGCACGCGTGCTTCCTCCTTCGCTCGCCCGGCGGGAAGCGGGTGCTCATCGATCCCTACGCCAGCCGCGTGTGGCTCGGCTACGACTTCCCGCGCGGTATCGAGGCGGATGCCGTCCTGATCACCCACCCCCACTACGATCACGACGGGGGACGCAGGAGAGGAGGAGACGTCTCCTGGATGAGCGCACTCACCGTCTGGGATGGGCCCGGCGTGTACGACCTCGGCGACCTCCGCATCACCGGGATCGAAGGCAAGCACGCCGAGCCCTGGGGCAAGGAGTTCGGACAGAAGAACACGCTCTGGGTGGTCGAGGTCGGGGGATTGCGCATCGCGCACCTGGGCGACAACGGGCCGCTGACACCCGAGAACGTGGCCGCGCTCGGACGCGTCGACGTGCTCATGGCTCCGATCGACGAAGGCGAGCACATCCTGCGCTGGGCCGACCTCGCCGCCATCCGGTCCGCACTGCAGCCCTCCATCCTGATCCCGATGCACTACCGAATTGCCGAGCTGGAGCGGGACCCCGAGAGCCCTCGGGATCTGGGCTCGATCGAGCCGTGGATCGCGAGGGAGCCACGGGTCCGCCGCCTGGGGACGCACAGGGCAGTCTTCCGCGCCGGGAGCTTGCCGGAGCGGCCCGAGGTCGTCGTCTTCTCGTTCTCTCCAGCCGTGACAGCCGCGCGCACCCCCCAGCCCTGACCGCGTTCGCCTTGCGTGAGGAGCCGCACGGCCCCGCAGGACGTCCAGGAAGCCTCCACGACCCCCGCGCCGATCGCGGCGGAGCTGCGCGCGAGGCCGAGCGCGTCGCGGCGCTGGTCGAGTTTCGCGGGACGCGCGCCTTCCTCGCCGCGGCACGCGAGCACGAGGCCGCGGGCCTGCGCGTGCTCGGCGTGCGCTTCGACCTGATGCTGCCGAAAAAGCAGCCCGGCGAGGTGGCTGCGCTCGTGCAGGGCTTCCTGGAGGAACGCGCGTGGGCGCTGCCGACGCTGGTCTACCACGCGCCCGACTACAGGGCCATCAACGCGCGCTTCGAGCTCCCTGGCGCGATCCCGGTGAACTCGCCCTCGACCGCACGGGCAAGGTCGTCGACCGCAAGGAAGGCGAGGCCTCGCGCGCGCGCTTCGCGGAGATGGCCAGGAAAGCCCTCGGGCCGCTGGGCGAGCTCGCGCGCCAGCGCCCTCAACGGGCGGACGCCTTGGCCTGGACCGTGACCTTGAACTGGCACGTCGCCTCGTTCCCCGAGGCGTCGGTGGCCGTGCAGGTCACGACGGTCGTACCTCGGGGGAAGTAGCTCCCCGAAGGCGGAGCGCAGACGACGCTGGGCGCGGGATCCCGATCGTCGGTGGCCGTGACCTTGAAGGTCACGACCTCGCCAGCTCCATTCGCAGCGCTGTCGACCACCGAAATCGACGACGGGCAGTCGAGGACGGGCGGAATCTTGTCCAGGCAGCCCCACTTGGCGAGGTAGCTGTCTCCGGAGTCGGCGGCGCTCGTGAACGTGCCGCCGGCGTAGAGCGCGGCGCCGCCGCCGTCGTCGTACACCGCCAGGGCCTCGACCGCGCCGTTCATCCCGCTGCCGAGCGCGCTCCAGCTCGAGCCGTCCCACCGCGCGATGTGGCGCGCCGCCACGCCGCCGGCGGTCGTGAAGTCGCCACCGGCGTAGAGCGCCGGGCCGCTGCCGTCGTCGTACACCGCCAGGGCGCGGACGAACCAGTTCATCCCGCTTCCGAGCGCACTCCAGCTCGAGCCGTCCCACCGCGCGATGTTGCTCGCCGGAGCGCCGCCGGCGCCCGTGAAGCCGCCACCGACATAGAGCGCAGGGCCGCTGCCGTCGTCGTACACCGCCAGGGCGGAGACGACCTCGTTCCTCTCGCTCTCGTCGATCCCGCTTCCGAGAGCGCTCCAGCGCGAGCCGTCCCAACGCGCGATGTAGTTGGCCGCCATGCCGCCCGCGGTCGTGAAGCCGCCACCGGCGTAGAGCGCAGGCCCGTTGCCGTCGTCGTACGCCGCCAGGGCGGAGACGGCGCGGTTCATCCCGCTACCGAGCGCACTCCAGCTCGAGCCGTTCCACCGGGCGATGCGGCCCGCCGCCACGCCGCCCGCGGTCGTGAATACGCCGCCGGCGTAGAGTGCAGGGCCTCCGCCGTCGTCGTATGCCGCCAGGGCGTCGACGTTGAGGTTCATTCCGCTTCCAAGGGCTCTCCAGCTCGAGCCGTCCCACCGGGCGACGCGGCTCGCAGCCACGCCGCCAGCGGCCGTGAAGCCGCCGCCGACGTGCAGCGCGGGGCCGCCGCGCAGACGCTCGTCGTACACCGCCAACGCCGAGACGCCGCTGTCTGTGATCCCGCCTCCCAGCGCGCTCCAGGTCGAGCCGTCCCAGCGGGCGATGCGACTCGCCGCCACGCCACCCGCGGTGAGGAAGCCACCGCCCGCGTAGAGCGCGTGGCCGCCGCCGGGGTCGGACACCGCCAAGGCGTCGACCTCGTTGTTCAACCCGCTTCCGAGCGCGCTCCAGCGCGAGCCGTCCCAACGCGCGATGTTGCTTGCCGCCACGCCGCCCGCCGTCGCGAAGAGGCCAGCGCCATAGAGGGCGGGACCGCTACCGGTGTCGTGCACCGCCAGGGCGTTGACGGGGATGGGAGATCCGCTGCCGCCCATCCCGCTTCCGAGCGCGCTCCAGCTCGAGCCATCCCAGCGCGCGATGCGGCGCGTCGCCCCGCCGCCCGCGGTCGTGAAGTCGCCGCCGGCGTACAGCGCGGGGCCGCCGCCGCCGTCGTACACCGCCAGCGAGGAGACGTAGCGGTTCATCCCGCTTCCCAGCGGGCTCCAGCGCGAGCCGTCCCAGCGGGCGATCCTGCTCGCCGCCACGCCGCCCGCGGTCGTGAACCAGCCACCGGCGTAGAGCGCGGGACCGCCGCCATCGTCGTGCACCGCCAGGGCGGAGACTTGCTCGTTCATCCCGCTTCCGAGCACGCTCCAGCTCGACCCGTCCCACCGTGCGATCCTGCTCGCCGACACGCCGCCTGCAGTCGTGAAGCTGCCTCCGGCGTAGAGCGCGGAACCGGCGCCGTCGTCGTGCACCGCCAGGGCGAAGACCCAGTCGTTCATCCCGCTGCCGAGCGCGTTCCAGCTCGAGCCGTCCCACCGTGCGATGTTCTTCGCCGCCACACCACCGGCAGTCGTGAAGACGCCACCGGCGTAGAGCGCCGGGCCGCGTCCGTCGTCGTACACCGTCAGGGCGTCGACGGCGGCGAACTCGACAACCCCGCTTCCGCGCATCCCGCTTCCGAGCGCGCTCCAGCTCGAGCCATCCCAACGGGCGATGCGACTCGCATCCGTGCCGCCCGCGGTCGTGAACCAGCCACCGGCGTAGAGCGCGGGGCCGACGCCGTCGTCGTACACCGCCAAGGCGTGGACGCCTTGACCGTTCATGCCGCCTCCCAGAGGGCTCCAGCTCGCGCCGTCCCAGCGGGCGATGTGGCTCGCCTCCACGCCGCCGGCGCTCGTGAACTCGCCACCGACATAGAGCGCCGATCCGCCGCCGTCGTCGTGCTCCGCCAGGGCGTTGACGACTCCGAATGTGTTCGTCCCCGGCGCTCCGCCGAACGTCGGCAGCCAGCTCGGCGAGCACGTGCTCCCCTGGGAGAGCGAGAGTGGATCGACGCCCACCGAGCTCGCGCTCGCGGAGACGCCGACGCTCGCGCTCGCCACCAGGTTCCGGCCGCTGCTCCCGACCGCGGTCACCTGGACGCGCTCGGCCTCCCTTGGCACCCGCGCCTCGAGGCGGTAATGGCCGCGCGCGTCCACCACGGCTTTCCCGCCCGCGCTCGTCACCACCACGGCACCCTCCGCGGGAGAGCCGTCGGGAGCGAACACGAAGCCCTCGAATACGACGGGCGAGGTGACCTCCTCGAACCGATCGAGCTGCTCGGGTCCGGGAGTCGCCGCAGCTTGTGCACGAGCTGCGCTGCCGAGCGCGAGGACTCCGACGAAGAATATCGATCGCAGTGCGCTGTCGAGCATCGTTCGACCTTCCATCCAGGGCAATCGTTCCTAGCTGGTGTCGGGGGGCGAGCCGTCACATGGGCAGAACTCGGTATCCGCTGCTGATCCGGCGCGTGACGCCGCTCTCACCGACCGCCGAACGGTCGCGCTCGCGTGCCCAGGGCCCCCTCCTGGGAACGAGCACGTCGAGTCCGCCTCGGCGCGAGTCCTCGCGGCTGCCCCATGCGACGGCCGCCTCGCACGCGCCCGCCGCGTTCGCCTTGCGTCAGACGGCTCGCCGCGACCGTCGAGCGCAATAGAGTGCGAGGAATGCAGGCTCTCGCGCTCGCGTGCGTGTCATTCGTCCTGTCCGGCGCAACCCAGGATGCCGCCGCGGTTCCCCGCGACCCGCTCGCGACCCTGCGCACCGAGGCGGAGCGCATCGCAGGGCTGGTCGAGTGCAGGGGGACGCGCGCCTTCCTCGCGGCGACGAATGCCCTGCCCGCCGTCGAGCCGCGCACGGTGCTGTACGACGCCAAGGCGCGCGAGGCCGTGACGCCTGAGCAGCACACGCGGCTCGCCACGGCCGAGCAGGCGCGCTTCCAGCCGACGGAGTACGGGCCGGAGTTCTACTACACGACGCGCTACGGCTCGCCGCTCGCCTACGCGCGCGCGCTGGAGGTCCTCGGACGGGCCGTGGGCCCCGCGACCGACGCGCTCTCCGGGAAGCGCATCCTCGACTTCGGCTACGGCGGGATCGGGCACCTGCGCATGCTCGCGAGCCTGGGCTGCGACGTTGTCGGGGTGGACGTGGACTCGCTCCTGCACGCGTACTACCAGCCCGAGGACCAGGGCGAGGTCGCGAGCGCGAGCAGCGGGAAGCCCGGGCGCCTCGCGCTCGTGCACGGGCGCTGGCCGGCCGAGGCGGCGGCCAAGGCCGCGGTCGGCGACGGCTACGACCTCGTGCTCTCGAAGAACGTGCTGAAGCAGGGCTACGTGCGGCCGGCGCAGGAGGTGGACCCGCGCCTGCTCGTGGACCTGGGCGTGCCGCCCGAGGCGTTCCTGGCGGAGGTCGCGCGCATCCTGAAGCCCGGCGGACACCTCCTGATCTACAACCTCTGCCCGGCGCCGAAGCCCGATCGGTACCTCCCGTGGGCCTACGGCGAGTCGCCCTTCACGCGCGCGGAGCTGCAGGGCGCCGGCTTCGAGCTCCTGGCCTTCGACGTCGAAGACCACGCGGCCGCGCGCGAGCTGGGCTTCGCGCTCGGCTGGGAGCAGCAGGGCATGGACCTCGAGGGCGACCTCTTCGCCTGGTACACCCTGGCGAGGCGCAAGGGGTGAGCCCGCCGGCGGGCCGCACCCCGCAGGCCGGCGCCGTTCGCGCCGAGCTCGCGGGCGGATTCCTCCAGGGATCGGGCGGGCTCGCGCTGTCTTCCACCGGGCCGGCGGCCCCGGCCCTGCCCCTCCCGTGACCTCCCTCGGGCGACCCGAGTTCCGCGCGCTGTTCCTGGAGCAGCGCGACCCGCTCTTTCGCTTCCTGCTGCGCCTGACGCGCAGCGCCCCGGACGCCGAGGACCT
>DASVAP010000307.1:0-6144 GCA_036376275.1 Planctomycetota bacterium
AGCAGCGCGTGCAGCCCGCACACGACAGCCATCCCGAGCGACGTCGCCAGGATCATCCCGAAGTTCGCCGCGCTCGTCTCCCCCACCCGGATCGAGCGGGTGAAGGGCAGGCCCACCTGGAAGAGGCGCGCGAACACGAGCGTGGCGGCGAACGCGAGCTCGAAGGCCAGCACGCTGCGCGGCAGCAGCCCAGGGCCGCCGAACCAGAGCTGCACGGCGAACAGCGCCACGGCCGGGACCCCGATCCACTGCAGGAGCAGGGCCCGGATCCCGCCGCGCAGCAGCGCGTCCTCGCTCTCGAGCGGCGCAGTAGTGAAGAGCACACGCGCCTCGGGGGTGGCCGTGCCCTGCGACTGCAGCAGCACGTTGGGCAGCGCCACGAACAGGATCGCGGCCGAGAAGGGCACGAAGAAGGACAGCTCGCGCCGCATGCCGAAGGCCGAGCCGAGGGCCATGACCTGGAACATCGCGAGCTGCGGCAGGACGGTGCGCAGGAACTGCGGCTCGCGCCGCGAGAGCGCCAGCGTGAAGTCGAACCCCGCGCGCTCCTCGCGCCCACCGAGGCGCGCGCCCAGGCGGCTCAGCAGGCCACGCGGCCACGCCGAGCGCGGAGCCGGAGCCCCGAGGGTCCCCTGCAGCCCGGCCACGAAGTAGCGCGAGGCCAGCCAGAAGGTCAGCGCCAGGGCCGCCAGCGGGAGGAGCACGGCTCCGAGCAGGGCGCCCAGCGGGAACGTCGGGCTCGCCCCGCTCGCGAAGGTGAACAGCTCGGCGTACTGCACCGGTGGGAAGAGGAGCCGCAGGTCGGAGTAGCGCTCCAGCCACAGCTCCCATTGCTCGCGGTGCACGCGCGAGGCCCCATGGAAGGCGAGGAACAGGGCCACGCCGCCGAGGATCTGCATCCACAGGGCCACGCGCTGGAAGTGCGTCGGGCCGACGATGCGCAGGCACAGGGCGAAGAGCAGGGTCACGGCCCCGAGCGTCACCGCGCCGGCGCACAGCGCGAGGCACGGGTAGACGAGGAGCACCGCGAGCGGCGGGAGGGCCACGACCGCCAGGCACATGCCGCCCGCGGCGAAGGCGGCCACGAAGACCAGCACGTAGGCCGAGACCTCCGCCAGGCGCACCGCGAACACCGTGCGGTCCGTGACCGGGTGTGCGGCGACCACCTGGATGTCGGTCGGATCGACCAGGATCGCCGCCAGCACCTGGAACAGGAGGATGGCGAGCATCAGCATCGCCGACGAGAGCGACACCAGCACCCACGGACCCCCCTCCTCGCCCAGGACGGCGACCAGGCCCGTGAGGAGCCCGAAGAAGAAGGTCATCACGATCGCCAGGGCCGTCCCGGCCTGCCCCCAGACCTTGGCGGCCTCGCCGCTCGTGCGCTGCGTCAGGAGGACGCGCGTGCGCAGCAGCTCGCGGAAGCGCGGGAAGTCGACGCCGAAGGCCGCGATCGGGCCCCGCAGCCGTCCGGCGAGCCACAGGACCGCGCGCAGGAGGAACGCGCCCTCGCTCCGGGGGCTCCACGGGTCAGCGGCGGGCGCGCGGCGGCCCGCTGCGCGCTCACGCGCCATCGCGCGCCTCGCCCAGGGCCGCCACCAGGCGCCGTGCGCGCTCCTCCTGCCCGCCGGAGCTCGTCAGGCCCGCGAAGATCTGCTCCAGCGAGCCACCGCCGCGCGCGGACTGCAGCTCCTCGAAGGTGCCCTGCGCCACCAGCTTGCCGCCGTCGAGGATCGCGATGCGGTCGCACACGCGCTCGACGACGTCCATCACGTGCGAGCAGTAGAAGACCGTCTTGCCATCGCCCGCCAGGGCCCGGATCAGCTCCTTGACCAGGATCGTCGCGTTCACGTCGAGCCCCGAGAGCGGCTCGTCGAGGAACACGACCTCCGGATCCGCGAGCAGGGCCGAGGTCAGGAGCACCTTCTGGCGCATGCCCTTCGAGAGCGCCTGGATGCGCGCGCCGAGCCGGTCGGCGAGCTCGAAGACCTCCAGGAAGGCCTGCGCGCGGCGCTTCACGAGCTCGTCGTCGAGCCCGTGCAGGCGTCCGACCAGCAGCAGGAACTCGGCCACCGTCAGGAGCTCGTAGAGCGCCGCGTTCTCCGGCACGTAGCCGATCTTGCGCTTGACTGCCAGCGGATCGGCGCGCGGATCGAGCCCGAGCACCCGCACCTCGCCCTCGAAGCTCGGCATCAGGCCGCACAGGATCTTCACCGTGGTCGACTTGCCGGCCCCGTTCGGCCCGATGTAGCCGAGGATCGTGCCGCGCTCGACGACGAGGTCGATGCCGTCGAGCACCGTGCGCGGACCGAAGGCCTTGCGCACCCCGCGCAGCTCGATCGCGGCCTCCGCCATGCGGCGCCAGGATAGCTTGCCCCCCGCGCCGCGAGCGGCTGCAATCGCTGGCATGGCCCTCGCCGTTTCCGCCTCCCTGGCCGTTCTCGCGTTCACCACGCCGCTCCGGACTGCGCCCCAGCAGGCGCTGGCCGCGCCCCCGTCGCACGTCGTCTTTCACTGGAGCCCGGCGATCGATCTCTACTTCCACGTGCGCGTCGCCGAGTCGGCGCTCGCGGCGGAGCCCTTCGCGCCCGCCGCGAAGCTCGCGCGCGAGCTCGACCGGGCGCTGGGCGGGATGGCCCTGGCCTGGGGGCCGCTCGACGGGCTCCTGCCGGGCTGCGCGACGGTCGCGGACCTGCAGGCGGCCTTCGCACGTGCCCCGGAGAGGCTCACGCTGCGCGGCGGCACGCAGGTCGAGCTGCGTGCGCGCGCGCTCGAGCTCGCCGCCGCGCTCGTCCCGGCCGAGGAGGCCTTCGCGGAGCTGTGGAAGGAGCGCGAGCCGCGCCTCGCCGCCGTGCGCGCGCTGTGGACGGAGCGCGTGGGCGCGAAGGAGCGGGCTCTGCTCGACTTCCACCTCGCCAGCCTCGGCATGACCGATCCTCGCCTCGCGCTGCCGGTGTACCTGGTGGGCGAGGCCCCCTGGCCCGGCGCGCTGACGGTCTTCGACGAGCGGCGCCAGGGCGTCTCCTTCGTCGCGGCGAGCGCCGGCGAGGGCTCGACCCTGCTCGAGATCGTCCTGCACGAGGTCACGCACTCGCTCGACGTCGCCTGCGGCGAGCGCTCGGCCCTGGGCGAGCTGCGCGCGCGGCTCCCGGCGCCCGAGGGCGCTCTGCGCCGCGGCGACCCGGCCCACGTGCTGATGTTCGTGCAGTCGGCCGAATCGATCCGGCGCATGATCGATCCGGACCACCACGACTACGGCGACCTCGAGGACGTCTACGCGCGCCTCGGCGCCGGCGTCGAGGCCCTGCGCGGGGCCTGGGGCGACCACCTCGCCGGCCGGCTCACGCGCGCCGAGGCCTTCGACCTCTACGCCGAGAGCCTGGCGCCGGCGGGCAAGTAGCCGCGCCCGGCCGGATGGTCAGCTCTCCTTCCTCTTCGTCCGCAGGCTGCAGCAGCCCGGCCCCTTGCAGGCGATGTAGAGGAAGAGGAAGCAGTACACGACCGCCAGCTCGCCGCCGTTGACGACCGGGAAGAAGGCCGAGCCGAACTGGAACTTCCAGTGGAACTGGAAGTAGGCCACGGCCATCGTGCCGCTGGCGAGGAAGGCCGCCAGCGAGGTGAAGCAGCCCAGCGCGATCGCGAGGCCGCACACGAGCTCGATCACGCCGCCGATCCAGACCTGCGAGCCGACCGGCGGCTGGCCCTCGGTCAGGACGCCGAACACCTTCTGCACGCCGTGGAACGCGAACAGGAGGCCCGAGACGATGCGGAGGAGGGCATAGGCGCCCTCCGCGAAGGGTGCGAGCGGGTTCATGGCGGCGAGGGTACGCAAGGCCCCGCGCGTCTCCAACGGGGAGATTCGATCAGCCGCGCACGGGCTCGGGGGCGAGATAGGGTGCCACGGCGCGCCGCGACGCCTGGCCCATCTCGTGCATCGGGAAGCCGAAGAGGCCGCGGCGCTGGTACTCCGCGAAGTAGGCGCAGAGCTCCGCCTTCGTGTGGGCGCCGCCGTTGTCGCCGTACTTCGTGACGAAGGGGTTGAAGTCCGGGTAGAGCGCGAGCGGGCCGGGATGCTCCCACGGGCCGTGCAGCGTCGTCCGCGTGAAGTTGCCGATCATCAGGTCGTCGAAGATCTCGTACTCGACGGCCGTCATGAGCGAGGCGCGCGGGGTCTCGAAGGTGATCCCGCGCGGGTGCCGGCGCTCGATCTCGACGTGGTTGTCCTTGCCGCCCACGCGGAAGTTGACGAAGCCGAGGAAGGTCCGCAGGTGCTCGAAGCGCCCGAAGTAGGCGCGCAGCCTGGCCACGTCGGCCGGCTCGAGCTCGTCGGACCAGCGGTCGCCGAACTGCTCCGGCGGGTAGAGCACCTCGGGCCGCGCCGGCGGGTCGATCGAGCGTACGTCCTCGCGCGCGAAGTCGTAGCGACAGAAGATCGGCAGGAGCGCCCGCGCGGGGTCGCGGAAGCGCGTGCGGTAGACCTCGGGCGGCGTGGCGCAGGCGTTGGCCCAGGCGCTGTCGGTGCGCTGGTAGCGGTGCTGCGACGAGAACGGCACGTAGGCCTTGATGCCGAAGGCCTCCAGGACCTGCTCGAGGCCGTCGAGGAACGGCTCCTTCCTCGCGGCCGGCGGCGGGATCTGACGCCCCGCCTCGTCGAAGAAGTGGATCATGTCGGCGTCGCCGTAGCCGGTCAGCGCCAGGAGATAGCTCTGCGCGTACTGGCTCACGATCCCGCGCACGAAGGCGCCGGCGCCGTTGTCGCTGGCGTCGTTCGAGTCCACCAGCAGGCGCCCGCCGAGCTCGACCAGGAGGATCGCGTCCTGCTGCACGTCGGCGATCGAGAGCACGCGCAGGCGCGGCGCGAGCTGGGTCCACTGGCCGTCCGGCAGGATGCGCACGCGGTAACCCATCCCGCGCAGCTCGCGCGCGATGCGCCCGCCGCCCTTCACCCCGAAGTGGTCCGGCAGCAGGATCTCCTTGTCGCGCAGGCCCGCGAGCGACTCCTGCGAGAGGTGATCGGGGTGCCCGTGCGAGATCCACAGGTACTTGCAGGCCCGCACGTGGGCGAGCTGCTCCTCCGGGATCTCGTGCGAGGTCGTCCAGCTCCCGAAGTAGGCCGACCCCTGGATCCACGGATCCGTGGCCAGCACCGGGCCGCCGTCGTGGCAGATGAGGCAGGCGTTTCCGATCGTCTCGAAGCCGAGGTCCATCGTGGAAAGATACCCGCGCCCTCCGCCGGCACCGACCCGGATCCCGGCCCCGCGCCAGTCTCCCGCGCACGGAACGCGGGCGCCGCGCTCAGGCTGGCGGCCCGGCCGGGGAGCGCTCCGGACGCCCGCTCGCGCGCTCGAAGGTGAGGCCGAAGCGCGCCAGGTACTTGCGCAGCCGGTCGGCGTCGTTGGTCGAGCTGCGCGCGCGGCGCGAGACGGCGAAGTCGCGGAGGCTCGTGTGCCAGGCGCTGCTCGAGGCCGCGGCGAAGGCCAGGAAGCGCGCGCGGCGAGGCGGCGGCCCTGCGCCAGCTGGCCAATGCCGCCCGTCTCCTGCGCTAGCACGCGAGGTGATCGACGAGACCCCCATGGCCTACAAGGACATCGACGCGGTCATGAGGGTCCGGGCCGACCTGGTCGAGGTCGTGCACACGCTGCGCCAGGTCGTGTGCGTGAAGGGCTGAGAGGCTGAGCAAGAACGCCGAGGTCTTCGGCCGCGGCGTTCAGCCAGGCTCTCTGGATCGTCCCGGCGCGCGAACCTCGCGCGCCCCATCCGATTCTGCTGATATCTCTGATCTCCATGGAACTCCTGACGATCGACGGGCGCATGGGCGAGGGCGGCGGGCAGGTGCTGCGCTCGGCCCTGTCGCTCTCCGTGGCCCTGGGGCGGCCGGTGCGCGTCGTGAACGTGCGCGCCGGGCGCGCGAAGCCCGGGCTGCTGCGCCAGCACCTGACGGCGCTGCGCGCGGCGGCGGCGATCTCCGGCGGCGCGTTCGAGGGCGGCGAGCTCGGCAGCACCGAGGTCGTGCTGCGGCCCGGCCCCGTGCGCGGCGGCGACTTCGAGTTCGCGATCGGCTCGGCGGGCAGCACGCTGCTCGTGCTGCAGACCGTCCTGCCGCCGCTGCTGCGCGCCGAGCGCCCCTCGACGCTCGTGCTCGAC
>DASVAP010000319.1:0-11765 GCA_036376275.1 Planctomycetota bacterium
CGGTCCGGACGCCCTGCGAGCGCGCGAAGCGCGCGCTCCGGACCGCCTGGCGCCCTTCGAGAGCTAGGGCGGCACGGGCGCCAGCGGGCCCGACAAGCGGGTCACGGCCGAGGGCGGGGCCCCAGGGGGCGAGCGCCCCACTCCGAGCAGCGCCGGCCCCATCCAAAACCCGAAGCCCCGAAGCACAAGAACCCACGCCGCAGCCCGGGGCCCCCGAGGCTCAGCGTGGCTCGAGCCGCGAGAGGTGCGCCGCGCGCGCGTCGAGGAACTCGCCCGGGGCGTGGCAGATCTCGCACGCCTCGGCCCCGTTCGGGGCCGTGTTCGAGTCGATGTGGGCCGTGACGGCGGCTCCGTCGTGGCAGCCGCTGCAGACCGGGCGCCAGACCTGGAGCGGGCCGCGCTGGTCGGTGGGATGCTCGCGCGAGGTCGGCAGGAGCGCCTCGAGGTTGTCCGCGCCGTGGCAGCGCGCGCACTCGAGCGTGCGGTCCGGGAAGGCGGGCAGGGTCGAGCCCGCGTGGTAGCTCCTCGTCGCGAAGTCGTCCGGGAAGCTGCCGCCGCCCTGGGTCACGACCTGGAACGAGTCGTCGGCCAGCTCGCGTCCGCGGTGGATGCGGTGGATCAGCGCGCGGAACTCGACCGAGAGGCCGGCCGTCTCGGGCGCGTTCGGCGAGGCGTAGCGCGGGCGGTCCTCGGTCCCGGCGGCGCCGTGGCAGGTGAGGCAGGTCTCGAGACCCCGGTAGGTGCCGTGGTAGACGAGCTCCTGGTGGCACGCGCTGCAGCTCGTCGCGTCGACGAGCGTGTAGGGCTCCTCGGCCGGCGCGTCGCCGACCAGGAAGGAGAGCGTCGCGCCGGGCGCGACCCGGCGGTAGGGCGTGGCCGTGGTCCCCAGGCGGAACTCGAAGTCGCGCGCCGCCGCCAGGGCCGCGCGGTACGTGCCGGCGACGAGCGGCTTGCCGCTCCACTCGCCGTGCAGCTCGCCGCGCGCGGGCGAGTCGTTGGCGGGCCCAGGGTAGTCGGCCGGCGCGACCCAGTCGCAGGTGTAGCTGGCCAGCACCGCGCTGCCGGCCCCGAACTCGGCCACCTCGGTGATCGTGCCGGTCACGGGGTCGAGCGTGTAGTGGAAGGGCGACTGGCGCGCGAGCAGCTGGACCTCGAGCACGCTCGCGCCGGCCGCGTGGTCGGTGCGCAGGCCGGGCGGGTAGGCCGGCAGGTTCGGGGCCGAGAACCACAGGCGGTTGCCCTCGACGTGCTGCACGCGCAGGTACTCCTCGCGTCCGGCGACGCCGTCGTCGAGCACGACCACGTCGTCGCGCGCGAAGGCGCTGGCGTCGAGCACGTCGACGAAGTTGTCGCGCCGCGCACGCGCCGTGGCGAGCACGCTCGCCCCGCCCGCGGTGCCCGTGCGCACCAGCACCTCGGTCACGACGCCCGTGGCGGTGCGGTGCGGGAAGCGCGCGGTCCGGAAGGTCTCGAGGCCGGTCGCGGAGTCCCCGAGGTGCTCGAGCACGACGCGCTCGGGCAGGACCAGGTCGAAGGGCTGGGCACCCGTGACCAGCGCCGTCGGGATCGCGGCCTCGTACAGGACCTGCGGGTTCGAGAGCGGCCCGGCCAGCACGACGCGCAGCTCGTCGAGCGAGGCCGGGGCCTGCGCCTGGCCCTGGTCGTTGGTCAGGCGGAAGGAGACGCGCGCGCCCTCGCCGGCCTCGAGGCGGCCGTCGGAGTCGTGCGCGCCGGCCTCGGCGAAGGCCAGGAAGGCCAGGTTCACGCCCGGATCCAGGCCGACGTCGGCGGTCGGGTGCAGGTGGCCCTCGATCGGCGAGAGCGGGCCCGGCTGGCGCGAGTCGTGGCAGGCGTTGCAGCCGTTGTCGTTCGGCTGCGGCGGCATCGACTGGTTGTTCGCCTGGTAGGAGTTCTCGAAGTTCACGTCGTCGTGGCACGAGCCGCAGGCGCGCCGCGAGGGCAGGTTGGAGAGGCCGCCCTGGGCCGGTGCGCCGATCGGCCCGCCGCCGTCCGGATCGCCGTGGCACAGGGCGCACTGCGTCGGCATCGAGCGCATGCGGTCCTCCTTGGCCTTGGCCTCGCTCGACAGGTTGTTGTAGCCCGTGTCGCGCGGCATCGGGTCGGCGCGGTTGGGGAAGGCCGGGAAGCCGACGTGCGAGAAGTCGCGCACGGCGCCGCTGGCGCGCACGTAGCGCAGCGGCTCCGGCGCGACGCCGTAGTTGCGCGTGCCGTTGGCGCGCGAGGCGATGCCGTTCACGGAGGGCAGGAAGCGCCCGGCGTGCAGGCGGTGGAACAGGACGCGCGAGTCGATCGAGACCCCGGGCGTGCCGCCCTCGACCGCGGGCAGGTTGGCGTCCTCGGCGCCGGAGGTGTGGCACAGGAGGCACAGCTCGAGCTTGCGGTAGCGCCCGTCGTGGGCCTGGAGCGCGCCGTGGCAGCGGTTGCAGTGCTCGGCGCTCGTCACCGCGCGCGTGGCCGGTGCGCCGGCGCCGGTCCCGACCAGGAAGTCGAGCGTCGCCTCGCCCACGCGGCGGTAGGGGCGCGCGTCGAGCGTGTAGGCCCAGGTGAAGGAGAGTCCGAGCGTGTAGGTCCCGTCGCGCAGGGCCTGCCCGGCCAGCTCGCCGTGCCCGCGCCCGAAGCTGGTCGAGTCGTTGAACGGCGGCGGGTAGACGTCCGGCAGCGGGGCCGCGAAGGTGAAGCGGAAGCGCCCGGCCTCGACCAGCGTGGCGCGCGCCGCCACGTCGCCCTCCACCGGCAGGACGCGCTGGTAGTTGGTGCTCGGGCCGGAGACGAGCGCCTCGGCCTCGTCCAGCTCCTCGAGCTTCCACGGCGTGCCGTCGGCCTTCTCCACCGCGAAGGTGACGGCGAGCACATCGCCCACCAGGAACTCGCCGCCGGGGCCGCTCGCGCCGCTCAGCTCCTCGATGCGCACGATGAGCTCGGGCACGCGCTGGCCGGCCACGTAGGCCGTGGGCGTCAGGTCGTCCGGGTCGCCGCCGCCCCCGCCGCCCGGCGGCCCGGCGGGTCCGGCCGGCCCGGCGGGGCCGGTGTCGCCCTCGCAGGCGCCCAGCAGCGCGAGCACGAGGAGGAGCGCCGGGCGCGCGCGCTCACGGATGGCAGAGGTTGCAGTTCGAGAGGTTGTCGACATGGCTCAGGGGGAGGCTCGACCCGTGGCACGAGCGGCAGTCCATGGCCGGCGTGTGCCAGTCGGGCTTGGGCGGTCCGGCGTGGCTGGGGGTGCTCTTGTGGCAGGTGACGCAGCCCTCGCCTTGCAGCGGGAAGTGGCAGGTCAGGCAGTGCATGCTGCGCGTGCCTCCGAAGGCGGCGCTGCGGTGCGAGAGCGGCAGCACGTCGGCGTGGCAGCGGTCGCAGGTCTGCGGCTCGTGGCAGGCGGCGCAGCCGTCGCGGTCGACGCGCGCCAGCAGCGCGTGGCCGCGCAGGCGGAAGTAGGCGTCGTGGTTCTCCGGCTCCTCGACGCGGTGGCAGGAGTCGCAGGAGGCCTGCGCGTGACACAGCGTGCAGTCGTCGCTCGGCGGCGGGTCCGTGCGGCGCGCGGCGCGTCCGTGGACGCGCTTCCAGTCGCTGGCGTGACTGGGCGGCTCCCAGGCGCGCGTGATCTCGGTGTGGCAGGCGGCGCAGTCGTTGGGCAGCGCGCGCTCGGCGTGGCAGCGCATGCAGGCCTCCATGTCGACCGCCACCGAGCGGTCCACGGCGCGGCTGGTCTCGATCCCGCGGTGGCAGGCGGCGCAGTCCTGCACGCCGCTCACGTGCGGCAGGTGGGCGAAGAGCACCTCGTCCTCCAGGCGGCTCGCGCCGCGTGCGCGGTAGGCGCCCTCGGCGTCGAACAGCGCGGCCACCGCCAGCTCGGGCGGCTTCTCCGCGTCCAGCTCGTCGTGGCACACTGCGCAGGAGTCGGGCGCGGGCATGCCGGGCGCCTCCTCGACCTCGGCGCTCTCGTGGCAGCTCACGCAGGCGAGCTCCTCCTCCACGCAGTGCAGCCGGTGGCTGAAGACCAGCGAGCGCCCACGCGAGCCGAGCGCGTCGACCAGCATGCACCCGGCACAGGCCGCCAGGGCCAGGGCGCAGGCGATCGGCGAGGAGGCGAGGCGCTTCAGAAGCTCCACTCGTAGTCGAGCCTCACTTCCTGGAAGTCGTCGATCTCGTCGTGCTCGTACTCGTAGCGCAGGCGCCAGGCGTGGGCCCGGGTGCGTTTCCAGCGGAGGTCCAGGTAGGTCGTGCGCACGCGGTCGCGCTCCTCCGCGCTCAGGAGATCGTACTCGTAGAGCGCGAAATAGGAGCCCAGGGCCAGGTCGAACCCGCCGTCCAGGGGCCGGGCGAGGGTCGCGCCCCAGGTCTCGTAGTCGTTCCCGTCCGAGCGCCAGACCTCGCCCGTCAGGGTCAGCGCCAGGCTCAGGACCTCGGGCACGCTGCCGGTCAGCCAGTAGCGCTCGAAGTCGCGGTTGTACTCGCCGACGTCGTCCTCGTCCTCGACGCGGCGCACGTCCGTGCCGGCCAGCAGGGCGAAGGAGCGCCAGTCCTTGGTGGCCGAGAGCGTGGCCTGGGCGTAGGGGAAGAGCTCGAACAGGGAGTCCGAGAAGGGATCGAGCGGCGCCGCCAGGTCCTGCTGCGAGCGCAGGAGCTCGTAGTAGGAGGCCTGTAGCGTGAGGCCGCGCGCCGGGTCGAGGTGGTCGGCCGAGACGCGCAGGTCGCGCGCGTCGCCCTCCAGGCTCGTGAAGCGCGTCTCGAGCTGCGAGCGGCGCGCATCCTCGCGACGCCCGAGCTCGGTGCCCAGCACGAGGCCCAGCAGGTCGTCCTCGTGCTCCGTCCCCAGGCGCTCGTCCTCGAGGTGCATCCAGTCGAGGCGCAGCTCGGCCCCGTCCCAGGGGCGCAGCGCCGCGAAGGCCCCCAGCACCGCGTCACCGTCCGAGGAGGACTCGTAGGGATGCTCGCCGATGCCCGCGAAGACCCCGCCCTGCGCGCGCGTGCTGCCGCGCGGCGCCAGGTCCGCGCGCAGCCCGTCGAAGACGAGCGTCACCGGCGTCTCGTACAGCGTCTGGCGCCCCAGGCGCAGCAGGGCGAGCTCCGGCTGCGCGAGGTCGACGTAGGCGTGGTAGAGCTGGCCCTCGAGGCGGTGCTCGTAGGTGTCGGCCAGCGAGTAGAAGTCGGAGTCCGGGTCGGTGCCGTCGACGTCCCAGGTCGCGCGCGCCAGCAGCGCGCCCGTCCAGTGCCCCTCGGGGTCCGCCAGCAGGAGGTCGAGCGTCTGGTAGAGGTCGTGGTCGCTCTCGTCGTCGGTGAAGCGCGCGCGGTAGCGCGTCGTCAGGCGCCCGCTGGTTGGGTCGCTGGGCGTCACCTGGGCCTCCGCCAGCGTCGCCAGCGCTCCGAGGGCGCACAGGACGGCTGCGGCGCGGGCGCCGCGAGGCGTTGGCGGCAAGGAGCGTGAGCGTGGATCAGAAGGGGCGCGCGAGGATCGCGCGCCTGGCCGATCCTGAGAGCCTGGCAGGACGCCGCGGCCTTCGGCCGCGGCAATCCTGCTCAGGTTCTCACTGGGCCAGCAGGGTCTCATCGAGGAACGGCACCGCCTCCGCCGCGCGGGGATCCCTGTGCCGGCCGCGTACCCGCAGCGCGGCGCCGGCCTGCGTGAAACGGATCTCGCGCTTCCCGTCGAGCGGCAGGTAGGCGCGCTCGTCGATCACGAGCTCCTGGCGCGCGAGCACCGCGCCGGCGGCGTCGAGGAGCTCGGCCTCGAAGGCGATCTGGCGCCCGATCAGGCCCGGCACGCGGTGTCCGGCCTGGTTGCGCAGGACCAGCACCGGGCCCGACGCGCCGTGCTCCAGCGCGAGCCCGAAGGCGCGCCGCAGGAAGGCCGGGTCGCGCGGCGTCTGCAGCTCGTGGCTGCGGCCGAGGCGCACCGGCGCGCCGCTGGCGAAGCTCTGCTCGACCGGCGCCAGGTGGCAGCCGACGCAGGTGAGGCCGCGCTCCGCCAGGAACGGCAGCGCGTCCTTGGCGATCCCGATCACCGGCCCGATGTTGGTCGAGTGGCAGGCGGCGCAGAGCTGGTTCGAGCCCGGCGCGGTCAGGAACTCGGAGGCGCGCGAGGGGTGCGCCTCGGTCGGGGTCCCGCGCGGCCCGTGGATCGCGCCGGTCTCGTCCTGGTGGCAGCTCTCGCAGGCGACGCCGTGCTCGCGCAGCGTCTCGCGCGCGTCGGGGCGCGCGCTGAAGACTCCCGCCAGGAGCGGCTCGGGCGCGTGGCAGCCGTGGCACAGCTCGGGCCGCTTCTTCGTGGCGAGCTCGGCCTGGTAGACCTCGTCCAGCCAGGCGAGCGCGTGCGTCGTGCGCGCCCACTCGCGCGCCACCGTCTCGTGGCAGCTCGCGCAGCCGTACCCCTCGAGTCCCGTCAGCTCCGCCGGGCGCACCGCGACGGCGGGAGCGGGCGGCTGGAGGGGCGGCCGCGCGTGCTCCTGGACCGCCGCGTAGAGGACCCAGGGCCCGACCAGGCAGCCGGCGAGACGCGCGACCGATCGCAGGGAGGGAGCTCGGGGGCGCACCGGTCGCGGACGATCCTAGCGCCCGGCCGCGATCCGGTGTTGGGCGGGCGCCGGCGCGGAGGGCCGGGGTTCGAGCGGGGCGCGGGAGCGGTCGACGTCGGCCCGGGTCGGCCCTTCGAGCTCGCGCGCCGGATCACCGGGCGGGCGGGTGCTCGCCTGGTGATCCGGCGCGCTCGCGCGGACGGTGAGGTCCGTGGGCGATCGATCGCCCGCCCGGACCCGGGAGCCGGTCCGGGAAGCCGCGCACCGGATCACCGGGCGGGCGGGCGCCCGCCCGGAGAACCGGTGCGGTCACGCTGACGGCGCAATCAGTAGGCGATCTTCGATCGCCTAGTACCGGTTGATGCGTGCCGCGCGGCGCAGCTCCTCGGGCGTGGCCGAGGCCGCGCGCGCGAGGTCCGCGAGGGCCACCTGCAGGACGAGGTTCTGGTCGCGCACCTCCTGGCCGGTGGCCAGCACGTAGGCCGAGAAGGCGCGCGTCTGGGCCCGCGCACCCTCGCCGCGCGCGCCGTCGGGCTCGAGCTCGAAGGCCCCGGGCTCGATGGTGTGGGGGTCGTCGTGGGACCACTCGTGCAGCCAGCTCCGGTCGCGGCCGGAGAGGCGCAGGGCGACCGTGACGGACTCCTGGGCGCCCAGGCCCTCGATGCGATTCACGTGGCGCGCCAGCGTGCGCAGCACGAGGTCGGTCGCCTGCTCGATCGCCTGCGGGTCGATCTCGCCCACGACCTTCTCCGCCATGGGCAGCGCGCGCAGGCGATAGCCCGGGCCGGAGCCACGCAGCTCGCGGCGCGCCCGCTCCCACTCGTCGTCCTGCGGCTGGTCGCTGGTGGGCGCCTCCGCGGCCTTCTTCACGACCGGCAGCGAGACGTCGAGCGCGAAGAACAGGCCCGCGCCGGGCAGGTGGAAGGCGCGCGCGTGCTGCACGGTCTGCTGGCCGGCCCACAGGGTCGTGACCAGCCCCTCCACGCCGGGGGTGCTGGGCGAGTTGAACAGGACGCGCTCCTGCCCGCGCTCGCCCTGGAAGGCGTCGTCGAGCGCGTCGGCCAGGACGCGCCGCAGGATCTCGATGCCCTCGGCGGTGGCGGGAGTCGTCTGGGGTGTCGTTGCGAGACCCGCACCGGCCTGGAGCGGGACGGGAGCGAGCAGCGCGGCGGCGAGGAGCGAGGTGAGCAGCATGGTTCGGTACCTGGAAGAGTTCCTGGAGGGGTCAGCGGGGGCGGGAGACGGGCAGGTAGCTGGCGAGCTGGGTCAGCGCGCGCTGGTTCTCGAGGTCGGCCTGGCGGGCCTCCTCGCCCAGGCGCTGGAGCCGCGCGTCGAAGGACTCCTGCTTCTGGGCCAGGGCCGAGTCGACCGCCTGGGCCAGGCGCAGGAGTTCCTCGCGCGTCATCTGCGTGACGCGCTGGAAGGACTCGGCCTGGCTCTGCTCCAGGCTCGCCGTGCGCAAGGTGACCTCCTGCAGGGCGGCCTGGGAGCCGGCCTGGCTCGCGATCGTGCGCACCTCGTCGCGCCAGTCGTCCTCGGCGACGAGCGCCGCGGGCGCCGGGCGCGCGCCCGGCAGGCCGAAGGAGAGCTCGAAGCGTCCCTGGTCGAGGCGCACCTGGGCCGAGAGCACGCTCAGCACGAACAGCGCCGCTGCGGCGGCGCCGGAGAGCAGCGCGCTCCAGCGCAGGAGGCGCGCGCGGCGCGGTGCCGGGCGCGCGGCGGGGCGGGCCTGGGCCGCGATCGAGCGCGCCAGCTCGCGCGGGTCCTCGCTGGCGGCCGGCGTCTGCCAGAGTGCCAGCACGCGGCGCGTGTCCTCGAGCGCGGCGCGCTCGTCGCTGCAGGCCGCGCAGCCCTCCAGGTGGCGCTCGAGCGCCGCGCGGGTGTCGGGCGCGAGCTCGCCGTAGACGAGGGCCGCCAGCTCGTTGCGTACGCGCCCGCAGTCGGGCACGAGGTCGTCGGGGGGGAGGGTGGGAGTCATGGTTCGTTCCTTCTCGGTTCAGGCCTCGAGCGTCGCCAGGCGCGTGCGCAGGAGCTCGAGGCCGCGCGTCATGCGCGACTTCACGGTGGTCACGGGCGAGCCCAGGATCTCGGCGATGGCCGGGAAGCCCAGCTCGTGGTAGTGGCGCAGCACGACGACCTCGCGCTCGGCCGGCGGCAGCGACAGCACCGCGCCGGCGACGATGCGCGCCAGCTCGCGGTCGCGCGCCAGGTGGAAGCCGGTCTCCTCGAGCACGTAGTCGCCCTCCTGCTGGCGCACCGCGCCGTCCAGGGCGCGCTCGCGCACGGCCGCGCCGCGCTTGCGATCGCGGCACAGGTTGAGGACCACGCGGTAGATCCAGGTCGAGAAGCGCGCGCGCCCCTCGAAGCGGTCCAGTCCCTGGTAGGTCTTGAGCAGTGCCATCTGGCGCACGTCCTTGGCCTCCTCGAGGTCTCCGGTGAGGCGCGTGGCGAGCTGGAGGATGGGCTCGTTCCAGCGCTCGACCATGGCCTCGAAGGCGGTCTCGTCGCCGCCCTGGAAGCGGCTCACCAGATCCTCGTCCGTGGGTTGCATGGTCTCGATTGCGCCCGATTGGACGGCGCCCGGCGAGCCCCAGACGAGGGAATCAGACGAGGGAATCGGGCGGACGCGCTCCGGACAGGGCGGCAGGGCCCGCGCGCGGGCCCCGGACCTGGGTACGAGCTTGGGCGGGGGCCGCGCGAGCGCCGGCCAGTCGGTTTGCACCCCCTCCCCCCCCCGCCGACTCCCGTGCTAGCCTCGAGGCGTCTTCCCGGCCACGTCCTTGCCCACGGAGGTTTCGATGAAGGCCATTGCCCGGTCGGTCCTGGTCGCGACTCTCGCCAGCGCGCTCGTCGCCTGGTCCTTCTGGCCGCGGAACCACGAGCTCAGCGCGATCGGAGGCTTCCCTGCGCAATGGCAGGACGTGCGCAGCTCGTTCCTCGTCAGCCCCGATGGGCTCCACGCCGTCTTCCTGGCCGACATGACGTCCAACGACGTCCTCGAGGTCTTCCGCGTGCGCCTCGACGACCAGGGCGCGCCGGTGCGGCTCAGCGCCCCGGGGCAGGCCTTTCCCTACCCGAGCCTGTACGGGGCTCCCGTGGCGCTCACGCCGGACGGCACGCGGGTGTGCTATCGCACGAACTCGAGCTCGAGCTTCTACATCGTCCCGCTGGACGGCAGCGCGCCTCCGGTCCAGGTGCAGGGCTTCCTCGCCCCCGAGCCTCGCTTCGCACAGGGCGGGGAGCGCTTCGTGTACGCCGGCTCCTCATTCGGCGGCGACACCACGCTCTGGAGCGGGAGCCTGGACGGCGCCGCGCCCGTGGTGCTCCTGAACTATCACATCCCGTTCAACACCAATCCGGAGTACGCGACGAGCGTGACGGCCGAGCACGTCCTCTTCACGCGCGGCTTCTCGGAGTTCGACCTCGAGCTCTGCAGCGTGCGCGTCGATGGCTCGGCGCCGGAGCTCGTGCTCGACGCGGGCCTGGCTTCCAACGTCCAGAGCCCGACCTCCTGGCTCCTGAGCCCGGACGGGACGCGCGCCGTCTACCGCGTGGGCCCGGACCTCTTCTCGATCCCGGTCGACGGGAGCGCACCGCGCGTGCAGCTCAACCCGCCCCTGGTCGCCGGAGGGGCGTGCACCTTCGCCGAGGTCACGCCGGACGCGGCCCACGTCGTGTACCGGGCCGATCAGGACACGGACCAGGTCTTCGAGCTCTACCGCGTGCCGATCGGCGGCGGGCCCGCGACCCAGCTCAACGGCTCGCTCGTGCCCCTGTTCTCCTGGAGGATCTCGCCCGACAGCCAGCGCCTGGCGTTCCTGGCCGATCCGGACGCGAACGGGGGCCGGCAGCTCTTCAGCGTCCCGCTGGATGGCAGCGCGGCCCCGCAGGAGCTCCAGGGCGCCCTGGAACCCTGGGCCACCGTGGCCGACTTCGCCTTCAGCCCGACGAGCGAGCGGCTCCTCTTCCGGGCCGATCAGCGCCTCGACCAGACCTTCGACCTGTACACGGTCGCGCACGACGGCTCCGCGCCGGCCGTGCTCGTGGCCGAGGCGCCGCCCGCTCCCGGCAGCATCCTCGCCTCCGCCTTCGCCCCCGACGGGGCGAGCGTCGCCTACGTCGTGCACGCCGCCACCAGTATCCTCACCGAGCCCGTCGAGCTCTACGCGGTCCTCGCGGACGGGAGCGCCCCGCCGGTGCCGATCAGCGGTCCCCTCGTCATCGGCGGGAGCGTGCGCTCTCTATCCGGTTTCCAGTGGTTCCGCTTCGACGCCACGGGACGCCGGATCGCCTACCTGGCCGACCAGGAACGGGACGAGACCGTCGAGCTCTACGTGAGCCCGCTCCCGCAGCGTCCGCCGCGGATCCGGCCGCGCTGAGCCGCTGTCGTGGCCCGGCCGCCGACCCGCACGAGCGGGAGGCTCCCGGCCGTCCCGCGGAGCGAGGGGCTGGAGATCGGCGCCGGCGCTCGGGACCATTGCGCGGGCATGACCACCCCGCACGCGTCGCTCGAGCCCGGGCCGGTGCAGGCCGGGGCACGACCCGGGCGGGTGCCCGGCCATTCCGGGCTGCGGGAGCTCGGACGCGGTCGCTCGGGCGTCGTCTACCTCGGGCGCGACGGCGCCGGGCGGCGCCTGGCCTGCAAGGTCTTCGCCTCGCGCGGGCTGACGCGGGTCGTGCAGGTGCTCCTCCTGGGCTCGCCCAATCCCTACCTGTGGAACGAGGACGCGCTGCGCTGCGCCTTCCTGCGCCGGCGCATCCTGGCGCGGCTCGTGGAGCACTGGCTCGGCGGGCGCCTGCGCGTGGCGGCCGCCGTGGACGGGCTGTGGAACGAGGAGCAGCGCGCCTTCGAGCTGCAGGCGGAGCTCTCGAGCGGCCAGCCGCTACCGCTGCATCGCCCCGGGAGCACGCGCGGCAAGGCGCTCGTGCGCGAGCTCGTGAGCGAGGTCCAGGCGCCGCTGCAGCGCCACCTGATCGAGTCCGGCTTCACGGGCCTCGCCTGGCAGGCGGGCCTCGGCAACCCGGTCGCGCTGAACAACTTCCTGCTCGAGGAGGAGGCCGGGGGCGCGCGCCGCTACTGCTGGATCGACCTCGAGTCCGGCATCCCGGCCCTGGTGCCGCTCGATCCGCGCGCCCTGCTGCGCTTCTACCTGCCCGAGTCGTGGCGCCTGGGGCGGCCGCTGTTCGACGACGTCGACGTCGCGCGCCTGGAGCGCTACCTCGAGACCCAGGCGTCCG
>DASVAP010000327.1:0-28792 GCA_036376275.1 Planctomycetota bacterium
CGCCAACCAGAAGGTGATCGAGATGCTCGAGCGCATCGCGCTCGAGGAGGGCAGCGCCGAGGTCTTCCTGCGCAAGGCCAAGGACAAGGACGACACCACGCGCCTGATGGGCTTCGGGCACCGCGTCTACAAGAGCTACGATCCGCGCGCGGCGATCCTGAAAAAGAGCTGCGAGGAGGTCATCCAGCGCGTGGGCGCCTCCAGCAAGCTGCTCGAGATCGCGATGCGCCTCGAGGAGATCGCGCTCTCCGACGAGTACTTCGTCAAGCGCAAGCTCTACCCCAACGTCGACTTCTACTCGGGCGTCATCTACCAGGCGATCGGCATCCCCGTGAACATGTTCACGGTGATGTTCACGCTCGGGCGCCTGCCGGGCTGGATCGCCCACTGGCTGGAGATGCGCAAGGACCCCGACACGCGCATCGGCCGCCCGCGCCAGGTCTACACCGGGCACACGCAGCGCGCCTACGTGCCCATCGACGAGCGCTGACCGATCGCAGATCGGTCTCAGACTTCGCCGTCAGCGTGACCGCACCGGTTCTCCGGGCGGGCGCAGCCCGCCCGGTGATCCGGTGCGCGGGTTTCCTCCGTGAGGCGGTCTGGCTCGGACAGCCACAGCTCGCCGCGCGCCCTGCACCCGACCCCCGCGCCCCGCCCGGGATACCTTCGACCAGGGGATCCCGGTCCGAAACGGAAGCCCTTTCCCGCAGGCAAGGAGGGTCACGATGCACGTGCTCTTGGTGGAGGACGATCCGCGCGTCTCTGGACTCGTCCAGCGCGGCCTGGAGCCGCTCGGCTTCCAGGTGGAGGTGGCCGGCGACGGGGTGCGCGGGCTGGAGCGGGCACTGGACGGGACGCCCGAGATCGTGATCCTCGACCTGTGCCTGCCGCGCCTGGACGGCAACGCGGTGCTGGCCGAGCTGCGCCGGCGGGGCGGACCCGTGCCGGTGCTGGTGCTCTCCGCCCTGGACGGCGTCGGCGACCGTGTGCGCGCCCTGGACGGCGGGGCCGACGACTTCCTGGTCAAGCCCTTCAGCTTCGACGAGCTCGTCGCGCGCCTGCGGGCCCTGGTGCGCCGGCCGAAGAGCCTGACGGGGACCGTGGTCGAGGTCGGGGACCTGCGCATCGATGCCTTCGCGCACCGGGTCGAGCGCGGCGGACGGGTGCTCTCGCTGACCGCCAAGGAGTTCGCCCTGCTGGCCTACCTCGTGCGGCACCGCGGCTCGATCGTGACGCGCGCGATGATCGCCGAGCACGTCTGGGGCCAGCACTTCGGCTCCTTCAGCAACGTGATCGACGTCTACATCCGCTACCTGCGCGCCAAGGTGGACGAGGGCGCCGAGCACAAGCTGATCCACACGGTGCGCGGCGTCGGCTACGTCCTGTCCGAGACGCGCCCGTGAGGCCGATCCCGTTCCGCTGGCGCGTGCTGGGGCCGACCCTGGTCCTGGCGGCGGTGGTGGCCGCCGCGCTGGTCGGGCTCGTGCACCTGCGCTCGGATTCGCAGCGCCGCAACGCGCTCACGAACACGCTGGCCTCCAAGACCGAGGAGGTGTACGCGGTGCTCGCGGCCGACCGCGGGAGCTTCGACCTGGCCAGCTTCCTCGAGCTCGAGACGCGCTACGCGAGCTCGCCCTACGAGTACTTCTTCGAGCTCTGCGCGCCCGACGGGCGCGTGCTCCTGTGCAGCGAGAACCTGCCGCAGGCGGGCCTCGGACCCCTGGCGGAGGTCGGCTCCGCTCCGCTGCTCGCCCGTCGCCCGCACCCGCGCGCGGTCGGCGAGGAGGTGCTGGTGCGCACCCAGCGCCTGCCGCTGGACGTCGCGCATGCCGGCGTGGCGGGCCCGGTCGTGCGCGTGGCCGCCTGCCTGGCGCCACTGCTGGCCGCCTCGCGCGCGGACCTGCGCAGCAACGTGCTGGCCGCCGCGCTCGCCCTCGTCGTGCTGGCGGGGGCCCTGTGGTTCGTGGTCGGGCGCAGCCTGCGCAGCGTCTCCGCCATCACGCGCCACGCCGCGTCCATCTCGGGCACCAACCTGCGCGAGCGACTGCCGCGCAGCGGGAGCGGCGACGAGCTCGACCGTCTCTCGGAGGTCCTGAACGAGCTGTTCGCGGGGCTGGAGCGCTCGCTCGCGCAGATGGAGTCGTTCACCGCCGACGCGGCCCACCAGCTGCGCACGCCGCTGACGCGCATCCGCGGCGAGCTCGACCTCGTCCTGGCTCGTCCCGGTGACCTGCCGGAGGAGACGCGCCTCAGCCTGGAGGCGGCGCGCAGCGAGCTGGAGCGCCTGGTCGAGACCTGCGCGCGCCTCCTGCTCCTGGCGCGGCTCGACCGCGGCGCCCTGGTGCACGAGCTGCGCGGCGAGCGCCTGGACCTCGCCGTCCTGGCCCAGGAGCTGGTCGAGCAGGTCGCCCCGCTGGCGGCGGAGAAGGGCGTCGAAGTGCGGCTCGGCACCTCCGGGAGCGCGCCGCTCCCGGGTAGCCGCGCCCTGCTGGCCGAGGCGCTGCTGAACCTGCTCGACAACGCGATCCGCTACACCCCACCAGGGGGCCGGGTCGAGGTCTCCGTCCACGTCGAGGGCCGCGAGGTGCTGGCCTCGGTCCAGGACAGCGGTCCTGGAATCGACGCGCAGGAGCAGGCCCTCGTCTTCCGCCGCTTCTTCCGCGGGCGCGGCGGCGGCGGCGCGTCCGGCACGGGCCTCGGGCTCGCGATCGTGCGCGGCATCGCGCGGGCCCACGGTGGCGAGGCGGAGCTGGCCAGCGCGGCCGGCACCGGCGCGCACTTCCGCCTGCGGTTGCCGGCGGCGTAGGCGTCGCGCGGATCGGCGCGCCGGCGCGTTCTCATGCGCTTCTCATCGCCCTCTCAGCCGTCCCTCATCTCGCACGGATAGCCTCCGATTCGTGGGGTGCGCCCGGTGCGGGCGCCGTGAAGTCCTTTCCGTCTCTCGTGGGTCACGACATGCACGTTCCTCCGTTCGCCCGGGCCTCGCTCGGGCTCGTCCTCGCGTTCCTCGTCCCTGCGCGCGTCCACGCGCTCTCCGCCCCTCCGCAGGAGGAAGGGCCCGATCCCGCCGAGGTGCGGCGGGTGGCCGAGGAGGGCGGCCTGGCCTCGCTGGCCACGGTGCCGATCCCGCGCCCGAGCAACCTGCGCGAGTTCCTGAACCCCGGGACACCCGCCCGGACCGCGCTGGTCGTGCTCGGCAAGGCGCTGTTCTGGGACATGCAGGTCGGCAGCGACGGACAGGCCTGCGCGTCGTGCCACTTCCATGCCGGGGCCGACAACCGCACCAAGAACCAGATCTCCCCCGGCCTGAACAACGTCGAGCCGCTGCTGCAGGGCGTGTTCGACGCGACCCTGAGCGGGGGCGGCGGCCCGAACTACGAGCTCACGCCCGAGGACTACCCGTTCTACCAGCTGCTCGTGCCGGACGAGCGCAACTTCGACGAACGCGTGGTCCTGTTCGAGACCGACGACGTGGTCTCCTCGCAGGGCGTCTCGCGCGCGCAGTTCACGGGTCTGAGCGGCGGCCTGGGCGACCTCGGCAACCCGCTGGCGGACGGCGTGTTCCAGGTCGACGGGGTCAACGTGCGCCGCGTCGAGCCGCGCAACACGCCGACCATGATCAACGCCGTCTTCAATTTCTCCAACTTCTGGGACGGCCGGGCCCACAACATCTTCAACGGCGTGAGCGTGATCGGGCCGCTGGACGAGGCCGCGCGCATCCACGTGTGGACGCCCGGCGGCCTGGAGCAGCGCCAGGTCGAGATCCCCAACTCGAGCCTCGCCTCCCAGGCGGTCGGACCGCCGCTCTCCGGCGAGGAGATGTCGTTCCTCGGGCGCAGCCTGCCGGACGTCGGGCGCAAGCTGCTGGCGCTCCGGCCGCTGGGCGAGCAGCTCGTGCACCCGCGCGACAGCGTGCTCGGACCGCTGGCGCGCACGAAGCTGAGTCGCACGGGCGACGTGCTCGGCAATCCGGGCCTCGACACGACCTACCGGGCCCTGATCCAGGCCGCCTTCCGGCCGATCTACTGGGGCGCGAGCGACGACATCGGCGGCTACACGCAGATCGAGGCGAACTTCGGCCTGTTCTTCGGGCTGGCGATCCAGGCCTACGAGTCGACGCTGGTCTCCGACCGCTCGCCCTTCGACCGCTTCATGGAGGGCAACGACAACGCGCTCGAGCCCGAGCAGCTGCGCGGCCTGCTGGCCTTCCTGCGGCGCCACGACTCGACCGACCCGATCTTCACGCCCGACATCGGCGTGGGGCAGTGCGTGGCCTGCCACGCCGGTCCGGAGTTCACCGAGGCCGCCTTCACGAGCCTGATGGAGGAGGGCGAGGACGAGCTCGAGCTGCTCGAGGCCGAGGAGATGCCCGAGCTGGTGATGGGCGACCTCGTCGTCGGCGACGAGACCGCCTTCCTCGACGTGGGCTTCTCCAACATCGGCGTGCGGCCGACCTCCGAGGACCTCGGGCGTGGCGGGATGGCCAACGGCTTCCCGCTCTCCTTCACGCGCCAGGCGCTGCTCGGGCTCGCGTTCGCGCCCGAGCTGCCCGAGTGCGGCGGCCCCGACCAGGAGGAGTGCCCGGAGGGCGAGCGCGTGGCCGTGGACGGGGCCTTCAAGGTCCCGGGCCTGCGCAACGTGTCCCTGACCGGCCCCTACTTCCACAACGGCGGCGAGGCGACGCTCGAGGACGTGGTCGAGTTCTACGACCGCCGCGGCAACTACGGCGACGACAACATCGCCGACCTGGAGCGCAACATGGCGCGCGTGACGCTGACGGAGGACGACGAGGACCCGCTGGTGGAGTTCCTCGAGTCCCTGACCGACCCGCGCGTGGCCTGGGAGCAAGCCCCCTTCGACCATCCCCAGCTCTTCGTGCCGAACGGGCACCCGGGCGACCACCTCCTGATCGAGTGCGCGAACGGGATGGTGGCCTGCGACGACGTGCTCGTGATCCCGCCCATCGGCCGCTTCGGCCGCGCGGCGGCGGGGCTCGAGGAGCTCGAGCCCTTCCTGGGACTCGGCGAGGAGGAAGAGGAAGAGGGCGAGGAATAGCCGCGACCCCTGGCGGCTGCGCGCCTCCGTGCCGGGCCCGGCGCGGGGGCGCGCGTGTTTCCGGGGCAGAGGGGGCGCGCGAGGACTCGCGCGCCGGCCGATCCTGAGCGGCCGCGCGCGCCATGCCGGGCATGGCGCGTCCGCGCGCTCAGCGTCCGATCAGCCCCAGGAACAGCGCCGGGAAGAGCCCCATCGCCAGCACGAAGGCGGCGCACAGGGCCCCGACCACGCCGGTGGTGAGGCGCCGCGCGCGCGGGGGCTCGAGCTCCTCCGGTGGGGCCTGCATGTAGAGCACCACGATCACGCGCAGGTAGTAGCCCAGGGCCACGGTCGAGAGCAGCGCGCCGAGCACCGCCACGGCGATCATGTCCGCGTCCACCAGCGCCGCGAAGACGAACCACTTGCCGAGGAACCCGGCCGTGGCCGGGATCCCGCCCAGGGACAGCATGAAGAGCGCCAGCAGGGCCGCGAGCAGCGGGCGCGAGCGCGCCAGGCCGCGCAGGGAGTCGAGCCGGGTGTAGTGCGCGCCGCCGTCCTCGAGCAGGGCCAGGACCCCGAAGGCGCCCACGGCGGTGAACATGTAACCGCCCAGGTAGTAGAGCGCCGCCACGAGCGCGCCGTGCTCGTCGGGCCCACCCAGGCCGGCGGCCACCAGGAGCAGCAGCGTGCCCGCGTGGGACACGCTCGAGTAGGCCAGCATGCGCTTGAGATCGGTCTGCACCAGCGCCCCGAGGTTGCCGAGCGCCATCGTGGCCAGCGCACACACGGACACGAGCGTGCGCGCGCTCTCCGGCAGCAACGGCGCGAGCTGCACGATCAGGAAGCCGAAGGCCGCGGCCTTCGTGCCGGTCGCCATCAGGGCCGTGACCGGCGTCGGGCTGCCCTGGTAGACGTCGGGTGCCCACAGGTGGAAGGGGAACACCGCGACCTTGAAGAACAGGCTGGCGACGAGCAGCGCCAGGCCTGCCAGGGCCAGCGGCGAGGAGAGGTCCTGGCCGGCCAGCTCGGGCAGCGAGAGCGTGCCCGCGGCGGCATAGACCAGGGCCGCGCCGTACACGAACAGCGCGCTCGAGAAGGAGCCCAGCAGGAAGTACTTGAGGCCGGCCTCGACGCTCTCGGCGCGCATGCGCCGGAAGGCGCACAGGGCGTAGAGCGGCAGCGAGAGCAGCTCGAGGCCGACGAAGAAGACGACCAGGTCGCGGGCGCCGACCATCAGCATCATGCCGATGGGGGTGGTCAGGAGCAGGGCGTCGTGCTCGGGCCGGAAGGGCAGGCTCTCGCGGTAGTAGCCGTGGCTCGCGAGCCAGCACAGGCCGGTCGCGCACACGAAGAGCAGGCCCCAGAGCGCCGTCGCGTGGTCCGCCTGGAAGGTCCCGTCGAAGACGATCCCGGGGGCGCGCTCGGCGGCCCTGAGGACATAGATCTCGCCGGCCGCGGCCACCACCAGCGCGCCAGCGAACACGAACGGCCGCGCCACGCGCAGGACGTCGATCACGTCGCACACGAGGAACAGGATCACGCCCGCGCCGAGCGCGAGCATCGGCCACAGGGCGAGCCAGGCGGCCGGCGTGGACAGGCCGTCGAAGGCCGCGTCGAGCTGTGCCAGGATCACCGCGCCTCCTCCACGGCCCCGGGGGCCAGGCGCGCCGTCGCGCGCACGTCCTCGACGCGCTCGAGGATGCGCGTGAGGGCCGGCTCGCACTTCGCGAGCAGCACGTTCGGCTGCACGCCGATCCACAGCACCAGCGCGCACAGCGGCAGCATCAGGCCGACCTCGCGCAGGCCGAGGTCGGCGAGGTGCTCGTTCTCCGGGTTCGTCACCGGCCCGAACAGCACGCGCCGCGTGGCCACCAGGAGGTAGACGGCGCCGAGCACCACGCCGCTGACGCCGACCGCGGCCCAGAAGGGCGAGCGCTCGAAGGTGCCGGCCAGGATCAGGTACTCGCCCACGAAGCCGTTCAGGCCCGGCAGGCCGGCACTGGCCAGCACGGTGAACACGAAGAAGGCCGCGAAGACCGGCATCACGCGCGCGAGGCCGCCGTAGCGTGCGAGCTCGCGCGTGTGGGTGCGCTCGTAGACCATGCCGACCAGCAGGAAGAGCAGGCCGGTCGAGATCCCGTGGTTGACCATCTGGAGCACGGCGCCGGAGAGCGCCGGGCCGGTCAGCGCGAAGAGCCCGAGCACGACGAAGCCGAGGTGGCTGACGGACGAGCACGCGATCAGCCGCTTCAGGTCCTCCTGCGCCAGGGCCAGGAGCGCGCCGTAGACGATCCCGAGCGCCCCGAGCGCGAGGAACAGCGGCGCCGCCTGGCTCGCGACGCCGGGGAAGAGCTCGATCCCGAAGCGCAGGAGCCCGTAGGTGCCCATCTTGAGCAGCACGCCCGCCAGCAGCACCGAGCCGGAGGTCGGCGCCTCGGTGTGCGCGTCCGCCAGCCAGGTGTGGAACGGCAGGATCGGGACCTTGATCGCGAAGGCCAGCGCGAAGGCCGCGAACAGCCAGGCCTGGGTCGCGGCCGGGAGCAGGCTCGCGCGCGCGAGCAGCTCGGGCACGGCCGCCGTGCCGGCCCCGTACAGGAGCGCGATCGCGGCCACCAGCATCACCAGCGAGCCCGCCACCGTGTACAGGAAGAACTTCAGCGTCGCGTACAGGCGCCGCTCGCCGCCCCAGATGCCGACCAGGAAGTAGAGCGGCACCAGGCTCACCTCCCAGAAGACGTAGAAGAGCACCAGGTCGAGCGCCAGGAACACGCCCAGCATCCCGGTCTCCATCACCAGCAGCCAGACCAGGAACTCCTTCACGCGTGTGTGCACGTGGCCGTAGGCGCTCAGCACGACCAGCGGCATCAGCACGGTCGTCAGCACGACCAGCAGCAAGGAGACGCCGTCGACGCCCAGCCGGAAGGCGATCGGGATCGGGCCCTCGGGACCGCTCAGCGTGAACCAGGGGCGCTCGACCAGCGCCTGGAAGCCGCTGGCGGCCTCGAAGCCGGCGAAGAGCGCCAGGCCCAGCGCGGCCACGAGCGTCGTCACCGCCAGGGCCACGAGGCGCTGCAGGCCCTCGCTCGCGCGCGGCAGCAGGGCCACCAGCAGCGCGCCGGCCAGCGGCAGGAAGGTGAGCAGCGCGAGCATCAGAGGACCACCATGAGGATCGAGAGCGCCGCCGCCCCCGCGCCCATCCACAGGGCGTAGTGCTTGACCTGCCCGTCCGCCAGGGCGCGCAGGCTCGTCCCCAGCTTGCGCGCCAGCGTCCCGGCCCCGTTCACGCCCGCGTCGATCACGCCGAGGTCGAAGCGCTGCGCGAGGTGCCGCGCGCCGGCCACGAGCGGAGCCACGATGCGGGTCGTGTAGGCGCGGTCGATCTGCCACGCGCCCTCGAGGAAGCGCGCCGCCTCGGGGCGGGCCGTGCGCAGGGCCTCGTCACGCGCCGGACCACCGGTGTAGGCGCGGAAGCCGCGGTGCGCGCAGAAGAGCGCGATGCCGGCGCCCAGCGCGAGCAGCAGCCACTCGGTCGCGGCCGAGAGGTGCGGTGCGCCGTGCTCGCCGCGCCACAGGAGCTCGTTCCCCGGGCGCGTGACCGGCTCCAGCCAGTGCTCGAGCACGCCCGCGCCGGGCAGGACGTGCGGCAGGTTCAGGAGCCCGCCGACGACCGACAGGATCGCCAGGACGACCAGCGGCACGGTCATCACCCGCGGCGACTCGTGCGGGTGCACGTGGTGTTCGTCGTAGCGCGCGCTCCCGAAGAACGTCAGCGCCACCATGCGCCAGGTGTAGAAGGCCGTCAGGGCGGCCGTGACGAGCCCGACGCCCCACAGCAGCACGTGGAAGCCGCCCAGCGCGAAGTTGCGCGCCAGGATCTCGTCCTTCGAGAAGAAGCCCGACAGGAGCGGCAGGCCCGAGAGCGCCGCGGCGCCGGCCACGAAGGTGAGGAAGGTCTGCGGCATGGCGCGGCGCAGGCCGCCCATCTTGTACATGTCCTGCTCGTCGTGCATCCCGTGGATCACCGAGCCGGAGCCGAGGAAGAGCAGCCCCTTGAAGAAGGCGTGCGTGACCAGGTGGAAGAGCGCCGCCGACCAGGCGCCGGCCGAGAGCCCGAGGAACATGTAGCCGAGCTGGCTGACGGTCGAGTAGGCCAGCACCTTCTTGATGTCGCGCTGGAGGAGCGCCGAGCTGGCCCCGATCAGGGCCGTCAGCGCGCCGACCACGCCGATCACGAACAGGACCCCGGGCACCGCGGCGAACAGCGGGTTCAGGCGCAGCACCAGGTAGACGCCCGCCGTGACCATCGTGGCCGCGTGGATCAGGGCCGAGACCGGCGTCGGGCCGGCCATCGCGTCCGGCAGCCAGGTGAAGAGCGGGAACTGGGCCGACTTGCCGCAGGCGCCGCCGAAGAGCAGCAGCGCCGCCAGGGCCAGCTCGCCCGAGCGCGCCCCGAGCAGGTGGTAGTTCTGCGCGGCGATCTCGGACAGGTCGAGGGTCCCGAACAGGCGCAGCAGCAGGAAGCTCCCGACCAGGAAGCAGGCGTCGCCGATGCGGTTCGTGACGAAGGCCTTCTGGGCCGCGTCGGCCGGCCAGCCCTTCTCGTACCAGAAGCCGATCAGGAGGTACGAGCAGAGCCCGACGCCCTCCCAGCCCACGAACAGGCCCAGCAGGTTCGACGACAGGACCAGCACGAGCATCGCGAACACGAACAGGTTCAGGTACGCGAAGAACTTCGCCCGGCCGGGGTCGTGGGCCATGTAGCCCAGCGAGTAGAGGTGGATCAGGAAGCCCACCCCGGTGATCACGAGCAGCATCACGACCGACAGGCGGTCGGCCACGAGCGACAGCTGGACGTCGATCCCGCCCGCCTCGATCCAGTGCCAGGTCGTGCTCTCCACGCTGAGCAGGGCGGGCTGGCTGGCGAGCTCCCACCAGGAGAGCAGCGCGAGCCCGAAGGCCGCGCCCATCGCGGCGCAGGCCAGGCGCCCGGCCAGCGTGGCCAGGCCCTCGCCCGGGCCGTGCGAGGCGTGCGCGGGGTCGCCGCCGTGCGCCGCGCCGGCCTGACGCGCGCGCAGCACGGCGAAGTGCAGGGCCGCGCACAGGGCGCTGCCGGCCAGCGGAACGAAGAGGAGCACCCAGAGCATCGCGGATCAGCCCCTCAGCTCGGCCACGCTGTCGAGCGCGACGGACTGCTTCAGGCGGTAGAGCGCGATCACGAGCGCCAGGCCCACCGCCGCCTCGGCCGCGGCCACCAGGATCACGAAGATCGCGAAGACCGGCCCGCCCATGGGATCGCCCTGGCCGGCCAGCGTGGCCTGGGACCAGTGCCGGCTGGCTGCCAGGAAGGAGAGGTTGGCCGCGTTCAGCATCAGCTCGATCGAGGCCAGCACGATGATCACGTTCTTGCGCACCAGGAAGCCCAGCACGCCGAGCGCGAACAGCACGGCCGCCAGGGCCAGCAGGTGGTCGGTGGGGACGCTCATCGCGCGCTCCCGGCCGGCGCTCCGGCCGGCTCCACCGGCGCGGCGACGCCCTCGGCCGCGGGGACCAGCCGTGCGCGCTCGCGCTGGCGCTTGGCCAGCACGATCACCGCGACCATCGTGGCCAGGAGCAGCAGCGAGGCGGCCTCGAAGGGCAGCATGTAGCGGCTGAAGAGCAGGCGCGCGAGCGTGTCGAGGTCGTCCAGGGCCCGGTCGGCCGGCACGGCCTCGGCCGCGAAGCCCGTGCGCAGCTCGGCCGCGCCCAGACCCACCAGCCCGAGCAGCGCGGCCGAGGCGCCGGCCACGAACAGGCGCCGCCCGGAGAGCGACAGGCCGGCATGGCGCTCCAGCTCGGCCGCGTCGCCCAGGTTGAGCAGCATGATCACGAACAGGAACAGGACCATGATCGCGCCGGCGTAGACCAGGAGCTGCACCGCCGCCAGGAACGGGAAGCCCGCCAGCAGGTAGATCGCCGCCAGGCAGAAGAAGGTCCCCAGCAGGCTGAGCACGCTGAAGAGCGGCATGCGCGCGCGCACGACGCCCACCGCCGACAGGATCGCCAGCGCGGCTAGGACGTAGAAGAGGGCTTCCGCCACCGGTCGTTGGCTCCGTAGAAGTAGTCGATGCGCTTCTCGAGGGCCGCCCGCGGGCGCTTGAGCTTCTCGATGTCGTAGACCAGGGCCGCGCGCGTGAAGTCGGCCAGCTCGAGCTCGTCCGACATGAAGATCGCGTCCTTGGGGCAGGCCTCCTCGCAGAAGCCGCACAGGATGCAGCGCAGCATGTCGATCTCGAAGCGCTGCGGCTCGCGCTCGATGAAGCGCTCCGTCTCCTGGCCGTCGATCGTGATCGCGTAGGCCGGGCAGGCGGCCTCGCACAGCCCGCAGGAGACGCAGGCCAGGTGCTCGCCGTCCTCCAGCAAGACGAGGCGCGGCTGCCCGCGCGTCACGGCCGTCTTGGGCAGCGGCTCCTCGGGGTACTGGCGCGTGACCTTCTTCTTGAAGATGGCGCGGAAGCTCGTGGCCAGGGCGCGCGCGATCTCCGGCAGGTAGAGCCGCTCGGAGAGGGTCAGTTCCTTGCGCTTGACGATCACCATGGCGTCATCCGAGCGAGACCACGAGGCCGGTGACGAACAGGTTGGCGAGCGCGAGCGGCAGCATGACCTTCCACCCGAGAGCCATGAGCTGGTCGAAGCGGAAGCGCGGCAGCGTCCAGCGCACCCACAGGAACAGGAACAGGAAGAGCCCGGTCTTGGCCAGGAACGTGGCGAGCTGCACGAACCAGGGCGCCTCCGGCCAGAAGGGCACCTCGGGGCCCCCCAGGAACAGCGTGGCCGTGAGCGACGCCATCACGATCATGGCCACGTACTCGCCCAGGAAGAACAGCGCGAACTTCATCGAGGAGTACTCGGTGTGGAAGCCGCCCACCAGCTCCGGCTCGCACTCGGCGAAGTCGAAGGGGTGCCGGTTCGTCTCGGCGAAGGTCGCCACCACGAACAGCAGGAACGCCAGCGGCTGGCGCCACAGGTTCCACTCCAGGATCGAGCCGGACTGGTCGGCCACGATCGCGCGCAGGTCGAGGCTGCCGGCCAGCACGACGATCGAGAGGATCGCCAGGATCAGGGCCAGCTCGTAGCTGACCATCTGGGCCGAGGCGCGCAGGCCGCCGAGCAAGGAGTACTTCGAGTTCGAGCTCCAGCCGCCCAGGATCACGCCGTAGATCCCCAGGCCCGCCACGGCCGGCACGTACAGGGCCGAGATCGGGAAGTCGGCGATCGAGAGCGTGGTCGTCACGCCGAAGAGCGTGATCTCGCCCGCGAAGGGGATGACCGCGATGGCCATCATCGCCGGTCCGGCGGCCAGCATCGGTGCCAGGCGGAAGAGGAGCTTGTTGGCCCCGGCCGGGACGAGCTCCTCCTTGAAGATGAACTTCACGCCGTCCGCCAGCGGCTGCAGCGTGCCGAAGGGCCCGACGCGGTTGGGCCCGATGCGCCACTGGATCCAGGCCGAGACCTTGCGCTCGGCCAGGGTCATGCCGGCCGCCAGCGTGATCACGCCCCCGTAGATCAGGAGCACCTTCAGGATCGTGACGAGGAGCGGCGTCATCGCGCCAGCGCTCCGCTCGTCCGCCGGGCGAGCTCCTGCAGGGTGCGCGTGAGCGGCGCGACGCCGGCCGGCGCCGGGCGCGCGTGGGAGAGGGAGCCCGCGTGGCCGTCGACGTTGAGCCAGGTGCCCGTGCGCTCGGAGGAATCCGGCACGCCCAGCGCGACCTGCAGGGCCGGCACGTCGAGCGCGTGCGTGTCGAGCAGCGCGAGGCGCAGCGCCCCGGAGGCCGCGCCCAGGGCCTCGGCCCCGACCAGCTCGGCCACGCGCTCGCCGACCAGCAGCGCCGTGCCGGCGCTCGCCAGGCGCGCGGCGACCTCGGCCGGATCGGCGGGCGCGAAGCCGAGCTCGCTCAGGCCGCGCCGGTTCGGGCAGGGGTCGCCGGTGTGCAGCAGCTCGTCCTTCAGCGGGCTCGGCGCCGGCGAGACGAAGAGCGGCGCCGGCACGAGCGCCTTCAGGAGCGCGCCCTCCTCCTGCGTCAGCCAGGGCGAGGCCACCACCAGGGCCGCCGGATCGAGGCGCAGCAGCTCGCCCAGCTCGTCGAGCGCCGCCTCGCGCGCCACCGGCTCGAGCCCGCGCGCGCCGCGCCGCAGCGCGCCGCTCAATCGCCCCGGCCGGTTGAAGCGCGGGAACGAGAAGCGCCCGTGGTCGCACATCCAGAAGCGGTTGACGGCCGGGTTCGGGCGCGGGCGCAGGCGCTTGACGTCCTGCTTGCGCAGCACCTCGATCGTGATCGAGCAGCCGCGCGAGCACTCGCCGCAGGTCGACGGGCTCTTGGTCAGGTTCCACACGCGCGCCTGGAAGCGGAAGGGCTTCAGCGTGAGCGCCCCGACCGGGCAGATGTCGGCCACGTTGCCCTGGTAGTTGCCCGCCAGCGGCCGGTCCCCGAAGGTCTCGATCGTCGAGCGCGCTCCGAGGCCCGCCACGGTGAGCTGGGGCTTCTCGGTGACCTCCTCGAAGAAGCGCACGCAGCGGCTGCACAGGATGCAGCGCTCCTGGTCGAGCACGATCACGTCCCCGAGCGACTTGCGCTTCTCCAGCTTGCGGCGCGGCTCGACCGAGCGACCCTCGCCCTGACCCTCGGCGAAGGCGTAGTCCTGCAGGTCGCACTCGCCGGCCTTGTCGCAGATCGGGCAGTCGAGCGGGTGGTTCTTGAGCAGGAACTCCAGGCACTGCCGGCGCGCCTCGTGGGCCTTCGGCGCCTCGGTGTCGACGATCATGCCCTCGGCGATCGGCGTGCGGCAGGCCACGACCACGCGCGGCGGCAGCTCGCCCTGCTTGACCTCGACCTGGCAGATGCGGCACGAGCCGACCGGCGAGAGGCCCGGGTGGTAGCAGTACATCGGCACGTGCGAGGCGTGCTCGTGGCAGGCGGCGATGAGCGGCTTCTTCGGGTCGGCCTCGACCTCGCGCCCGTTCAGGACGATCTTCGTCACGCGTGGGCCTCCTCCAGCACGGGGGCGTGGTTCGACGCGCCCAGCGGGCAGCGGCCGAGGCGCACGTGCTCCTCCAGCTCGGCCCGGAAGTGCTTGACGATCGCGTGGGTCGGGATCGCCGCCGCGTCCGCCAGGGCGCAGATCGTCTTGGCCGGGGCCATGCCGCCGGCCAGCGACGAGAGCAGCTCGATGTCCTCCATGCGCCCCTGTCCGCGCTCGATGCGCGCGAAGATCTGGTGCAGCCACTCGGTGCCCTCGCGGCACTGGCTGCACTGGCCGCAGCTCTCGTGGTCGTAGAAGCGCGCGATCACCTGCATCGCGCGCACCGTGCAGGCGGTCTCGTCGAGCATGATCATGGCCACCGTGCCGAGCATCGAGCCGGCCTCGCGGATCGAGTCGTGGTCGAGGGCCACGTCGATCTTCGCGGCCGGCAGGAGGCCGGTCGAGGAGCCGCCCGGGATCCAGGCCTTGAGCTGGCGCCCCTTCCACACGCCGCCGGCGCACTCCTCGAGCACGGTGCGCGCCGAGATCCCCAGCGGGAGCTCGTACACGCCGGGGCGCTCGACGTGCCCGGAGATGCCGATCAGGACGTTGCCCGGGCTCTTGGCCGTGCCCAGCGACTTGAACCAGTCCGGGCCGCGCGCGATCACGAAGGGCACGTTGGCCAGCGTCTCGACGTTGTTGACCGTCGTCGGCTGGCCCCACAGGCCGAAGCCGGCCGGGAAGGGGGGCTTGGGACGCGGGTGGCCGCGCTTGCCCTCCAGGCTCTCCATCAGCCCGGTCTCCTCGCCGCAGATGTAGGCGCCGGCGCCCTTGTGCATCCAGATCTCGCAGGCGAAGTCCGTGCCCAGGATCTTGTCGCCGACGAGGCCGGCCTTGCGCGCCTCCGCGATCGCGTCGCGCAGGCGGTCGTGCGACAGGCGGTACTCGCCGCGCACGTAGACGTAGGCCGTCTTCACGCGCATCGCGAAGCAGGCGATCAGGATGCCCTCGATCAGCCCGTGCGGATCGCGCTCCATCAGCACGCGGTCCTTGCAGGTGCCCGGCTCGGACTCGTCCGCGTTCACCGCCAGGTAGCGCGGGCGCGGGTCCTTGGCCGGGTCGGGCATGAAGCTCCATTTGAGGCCCGTCGAGAAGCCCGCGCCGCCGCGCCCGCGCAGGCCGGAATCCTTGACGAGCTGGATGACCTGGGCCGGCGTGTAGCCGCCCGTCAGGACCTTCTCGAGGGCCTGGTAGCCGCCGTTCGCGCGGTAGACGGGCAGCGTGTGCGAGTCCGCCAGCCCGACGCGCGACAGCAGGTAGACCTCGCGCTTCAGCGCGGCGCTCATCGCACGCCTCCCAGCAGCTTCGCCGCCGAATCGGGCGTCAGGTTCTCGTGGAAGGCGCCGTCGAGCACCAGCATCGGCGCCGCCGTGCAGGCGCCCTGGCACTCGACGCGCGTGACCGTGAAGCGTCCGTCGGCCGAGACCTTGCCCGGCCTCGTGCCCGTCACGCGGCAGGCCGTCGCCAGGATCTCCTCGGCGCCGCGCAGCTCGCAGGCGATGTTGTGGCACACGCCGACCACGTGCTGGCCGACCGGGCGCAGGTGGAACATCGGGTAGAACGAGGCCACGCCGAAGACCTCCACCGGCTCGAGCCGGAAGTACTCGGCCAGGGCCTCGAGCACGTCGGGCGAGAGCCAGCCGCCCAGCTCCTCCTGGCAGCGGTGCAGCGCCGGGATCAGCGCCGCCCGGCGCTCGGGGTAGTGCGTGACCAGCTCGTCCAGCTCCTTCACGAGACCGTCCGGCAGCAGGAAGCGCTCGGCGCTCATCGATCCACCTCGCCCATCACGAAGTCCAGGCTCCCGATCAGGGCCACCATGTCGGACAGGAGCCGGCCCTCGGCCAGCAGCGGGATGGCCTGCACGTTCATCAGGCCCGGCGCGCGGATGTGGCAGCGCACGGGCGCGCTGGTGCCGTCCGACACCACGTAGAAGCCGAGCTCGCCCTTGGACGACTCGACCGCGTGGTAGGCCTCGCCGGCGGGGAGGCGCAGGTCGGTCACGATCTTGAACTGGAAGATCAGCTCCTCCATCGAGGTGTGGACCTTGTCCTTGGGCGGCAGCACGTAGCGCCGGTCCTCCGCCAGGAACTCGGCCCCGCGCGTGGTCCTCAGGCGCTCCAGCGCCTGGCCGGCGATGCGCGCCGACTGGCGCATCTCCTCGACGCGCACCAGGTAGCGGTCGTAGCAGTCGCCCACGGTGCCGACCGGGACCTCGAAGTCGTACTGCTCGTAGCCCGAGTAGGGCTCGGCCTTGCGCAGGTCGTGGGCCACGCCCGTGCCGCGCAGGTTGGGGCCGGTCAGCGACCAGGCCAGGGCCTGCTCCCGGGTCAGGATCCCGACGTTGCGGTTGCGGTCGTACCAGATGCGGTTGCCGGTGAGCATCCGCTCCCAGCCGTCGATCTCGGCCGGCAGGCGCGCCAGGAACGCGCGCACCAGGCCCTCGACGCCCTCGTCCACGTCGGCGAAGACGCCGCCGATGCGCACGTAGGTGTTGTTCATCCGGTGCCCGGTGTAGGCGTCCAGGATGGTGTAGATGTTCTCGCGCTCCTTGAAGGTCGAGAAGAAGATCGAGACGGCGCCCAGGTCGATCGCGGTCGTGCCCAGGTAGATCAGGTGCGCGGCGATGCGCGAGAGCTCCATCAGCAGCACGCGGATCACCTGCCCGCGCTCCGGCACCGCCAGGCCCGCCAGCTTCTCCAGCGCCAGCGCGTAGGCGCAGTTGTTGAGCAGCGGCTGGACGTAGTCGAGCCGGTCGGTGTGCGGGAAGAACTTGGCCCAGCCCAGGGACTCGCAGGTCTTCTCCTTGCCGCGGTGCAGGTAGCCCACGTCCGGCTCGACCTTGCGCATGCTCTCGCCGTCGAGCTCGAGCGCGAGGCGCAGCACGCCGTGCGTGGCCGGGTGCTGCGGGCCCATGTTCAGCTGCATGACCTCGCCGTGCAGCGGATCGTCCGCGTCCAGCGGGGCCGACGATCCGCTCCACGTCCCGTCGGCGAGCCGCCCGGACCCGCCGCGCGCGTACTCGAACACCTGCGTGCTCACCGCGCGCCCTCCGGGTGCCAGTCCGCCCGGCGCTGCTGGTCCCACTCGCGGTACAGCCGGTCCGGCTCGATCCCGTGGTGGGGGAAGTCCTTGCGCAGCGGGTGGTGCTCGTAGCCCTCGGGCATCAGCAGGCGCTTCAGCCCGGCGTGTCCGGCGAAGACGATCCCGAACAGGTCGAAGCACTCGCGCTCCATGAAGGCCGCGCCCGGCCACAGGTGCGTGCAGGTGGGGGCCTCCTGGCCCTCGGCCAGCGTGCACTTGACGCGCACGCGCGCGCCGTGGGCGAGCGAGTGGAGCTGGTGCACCAGCTCGAAGCGCGGCGCGCGCGGCAGGCGGTCGACGGCCGTCACCAGCGTGGCCGACTCGAAGCCGGCTCCCTTCAGCGCCGCCAGCGCGGCACCGAGCTGGGCCACGGCCACGCTCAGCGTGGCGAGGCCGTCGCGCGTCGCCAGCCAGGCGTGCTCGATCCCCTGCAGGGCGACGTCCACCCGTGCGACCGTCGCGTTCGGCTCGCTCGTTCCGGCCATGGCTTTCCTGGTCGGGCTAGCCCGGGCGAGCCTTGCGCGGGTCGTGGGGGTGGAGGTCGTTCACGCCGCGTCGCACGCCCTCGTTGGGCTGGTAGGCGAGCCGCCCGCTGCCGCGCACGTCGACCTCGTCCGGGCCGGCCAGGAGCCGTGCCGTCGGGCGCTCCCGCTCGATCTTCTTCTGCAGCTTGAGGATCGCGTCGATCACCGCGTCCGGCCGCGGCGGGCAGCCGGGCACGTACACGTCGACCGGCAGGATCGAGTCGACGCCCTGCACGACCGCGTAGGAGTCGTACATGCCGCCCGAGGAGGAGCACACGCCCATGGCGATGACCCACTTCGGCTCCGGCATCTGGTCGTAGACCAGGCGGCAGGCGCGGGCCATCTTCCAGGTCAGCGTCCCGGCCACCACCAGCAGGTCGCACTGGCGCGGGCTGAAGCGCGCCGCCTCGGCCCCGAAGCGCGCGATGTCGAACTTGGGCCCGATCATGGCCATCAGCTCGATCCCGCAGCAGGAGAGCCCGAGCGGCATCGGCCACAGGCTGTTCTTGCGGCCCCAGTTGACCAGCGCGTCCAGGCGCGTGGCGAAGAAGCCGTCGTCGCGCGCCTCCTCGACCGGGCGCAGGGGCGAGCTCACCGGTCCCACTCGAGGCCCCCCTTCTTCCACACGAAGGCGAGCCCCACCGCCAGGACCAGCACGAAGGCCAGGACCTCGGCGAGCACGACCGCGCCGTGCCCCTCGGCCGCCAGGCCGCGCGCGGCCACGGCCCAGGGCACCAGCAGCAGCGACTCGACGTCGAACAGGATGAACAGCACCGCCACCAGGTAGAAGTGGATCGAGAGCCGCAGGCGCGCGTTCCCGATCGCGCCCATGCCGCACTCGTAGGCGCTCTCCTTGCCGATCGCACGCCGCCGGCTGCCGAGCAGCTCCGAGAGCACGACGTTGCCGACCGCGAACAGGGCCACGACGGCGAACAGGACCAGGAGGGGCGCGTAGTCGCTGAGCATGGGGCGGCCCGCGGGACTTCGCCGCCGCGGGGCTACACACGCCCGGCAGTGTAGCGGGCTCGTGGGGCCGCTTGAAGCGCCCGGCGGGGGGTTCCGGAGGGTGCCGGCGGCTCGACGGCGCGACTCGACGGCGTGTCCACGGGTGCCGATCCAGGGGCAGACGGAGCGGAGCTCGGTCAGCCCTTGACGCGCACGAACTGGCCCCCGGTCCCGGCCGCCAGGGCCTCGAGGGTGCCGTTCCCGCCCTCGCCGATCTGCACGCAGTGGAACACGAGCTGGGCGTGCTCGTTCTCCGCCAGCCACGCCTCGACCCAGCCCGGGCCCTCGGTCGTGGCCCCGTCGCACAGCACGATCACCGTGTCGGCCTCGCAGCGCTCCAGGACGATCCGCCCGCGCGCGTCGAGCCCCAGGCCCGTGCGCACGCCCTCGTAGAGGCGCGTCTCGCCCTCGGGCGGCTTCGACTCGAGCCAGCGCTGCGCGGTCTCCAGGTTGCTCGTCGTGGCCGGGACCAGGCGCGAGCGCCAGGCCACGCCCTCGTCGCTGAAGAGCGCCACGGTGAAGCGCGTGTCCTCGCCCGACTGGCGCAGGAAGCGCACCAGCTGGTCGATGGCCTCCTCGTGCCGGTCGCGCCCGCCGGTCCCGAAGGCGCTGCGCATGCTGCCCGAGCGGTCGACCACGAAGACCACCCGGTCGGTGGCGGCCTGCAGGCCGAAGAAGGTGGCGCTGGAGGTCTGCCCGCCGCGCTCCGAGATCTGCTCGGGCAGCTCGATGCGGCCCTCGCAAACCGCCTTCCACCACTCGCTCCAGCGCGCCGGATCGGCACCCATCGAGCGGCCCGAGCGCGTCTGCAGCTCGGCCACGAGCTCGCCCGTCATGCGCCGCGAGGCCGCCGCGGTGCCGGCGCGGCGCGTCCAGGCCGCCAGGGCCTCGATCAGGATCGGCACGGCCCGGCGCGCATCCAGGCCGCGCGCCAGGGGCCGCGCCTGGACCGCCACGCGCCAGTCCTCGGCCACGATGCGGCGCGCGACCTCGTCCTGCAGGCGCTCGAGCACGGCCGGGGGCAGGGAAGTGCGCGTGCGCGCGAAGTGCTCGGCCGCGGTGCGCGTGCCGGGGACGTCGCGCTCCAGGCGCTCCAGGAAGAAGAGGTGCACGAGCGGATCGTCCCGCCCCGCCAGCGCCGCCTGGGCGGCGCGGGCCAGCTCGGCGTCCTCCTCGCGCGCGGCCGCGAGGAGCGCCTCCTGGATCCCGTCCACGCTCACGCCGGTCAGGAGCTGGGCGGCCAGCAGGCGCTCGGCGCGCGGACGGCGGGCCTCGCCGGCCAGGACCTCGCCGGCCAGGCAGCGCGCCACGGCCGGATCGGAGCGGGTCAGCGCGCCCTCGAGCTCGGTGCGTCCCAGGCGCGCGCTCGCCACCAGGTTCGGGGCGCTCTCGGGCGAGGCGCGCGTCTCCAGGCTCGCCAGGGCCACCAGCGCCAGCACGCGTGCGCTGCCCAGCTGCTCCTGCAGGCGCAGGTCGCCCAGGATCGCGCGCAGCTCGCTCTGGCGCTTCGCGTCCACGGCCCCGGGCGAGGTGCGCGCGCGCGCGACCCAGCTCGCGAGCCGTCCGGCCGGATCGCCCTGGGCGAGGAGCAACAGGGCGAGGAGGGACGCGGACCAGGCCATCGACATGCCTAGTCGCCCTCCCCGCCGTTGTTGCGCCCCGGCTTCTTCTCGGGCTCGCGCTCCAGCGTGACGCGCTGGCGGTGGCTGGTGACCGGGGGCAGCTCGAAGGTGCGCGGGCGGAAGACGAGGCCGCGCGGGACGTTGACGAAGCGGTAACGGCCGCTGGCCAGGCCGCCGAGGCGCACGATGCCGTCCGCGCCGGGGCGCAGGGCCTGGGCGCTGCGCACCTCCTGGTGGTAGAGGTCGCCGTCGCGCTCGCGCCCGCTCCACTGCTCCTCGGTCGCGATGGCGGTGCGCGCGCGCGCGAGCTGCGACGCGAGCCCGGGCGTCTCGGGCGCGACCTCGATCTCGAGCACGAGCTCGACCCCCGGCTCGAGCTCGAGCTCGACCGGCGCGCCCGGACGGCCCGGCACGCGCACGCCCTCGCGCCGCGCCGGCACGTAGCCGAGCTGGCGCGCGCTCACCGCCAGGTCGAGCGTGCCCATCGGCAGCTCGGCCACGAAGGTCCCGTCGGGGCCCGGCGAGGAGCGCTGGCGGCTCGCGCGCGCGAAGCGACCGTCCTCGCTCGTGCGCCAGTAGAGCTGGAAGCCCAGCACGGGCTCGCGCCGCAGGGAGTCGACCACGCGCAGCTCCAGCGGGCCCAGGGCGGGCAGCACGAGCTCGAGCTCGTCCGTGCCGGGGCGCACGCCCGTCACGCTCGTCCCGGCCGGCCCGCTGCGGGCCGAGAGATCCAGGACCAGGCCGGCGAGGTCCGGAACCGCCAGCTCGAAGCCCCCGTCGGCGCGGCTCCGCGTGCGCAGGTCCTCGATGCGCCAGTCGTCGCCGTTCTGGATCGTGACGACCTCGCTCTCGCTCGGCCACGCGCGCACGTCGGCCCCGGCCACCGGCGCCCCGAGCGTGTCCACGACGCGTCCGCGGATCCACTGCAGGCCGCCGTCGAGGTCGAGGTCCACGTCGAGCTCGGCCCCGTCCGCGGCCACGAGGGTCTGGTCCTCGGCCCGTGGCAGGTCCTCGTCCTCGTGCTCGAGGCGCGGCCGCAGCGTGATCTCGCCCGCCGGCAGGCCGCGCAGCAGGTAGTCGCCCTGGTCGTTCGAGCGCGTCGAGCCGCCGGAGCGCTCGCCGTTCCAGTGGACCTCGAGCGCGGTCGGCTGGCCGTCCACGCGCGTGTGCCCGCGGATCGTGACGCCGCGCTCGAGCCGCACCTCGGTCTCGTGCCTGGCGCCGAGGCCGGCCAGGTCGAAGGGCTCGGAGCTGCCCGGCGGGTGGTCCGGGTGGTCGGCGCGCACGCTGACCTGGCCCTCGCGCGGCGCGAGGCCCGCCAGCTCGAAGCGTCCGTCGGGGCCCGTGCGGCTCCCGCCGCGCGGCGGGTTCAGCCAGAAGCCGTCCGGAAAACCCAGCCCGGGCGGCAGCCGCCCGCCACCGCTCAGGCGCACCTGCGCGCCCTCGATGGGTGCCGCGTCGCCGTCCACGACGCGGCCCGTGACCGTCGCTCCGCGCGCCAGCGGCAGGCGCACGACCCGCGGCCGGCCCTCGCCGAGCGCGACGCGCCCCTGGGTCACGGGACCGCCCGGCAGGGAGAGGGCGACGCGCAGCGAGCCCTCCGCGAGCAGGCCCGCCGTGAGCGGCAGCGCCAGCATCCCGCGCGCGTCGGTGCGCACGCGCTTCTCGTCGCTCAGCACCTCGGCCTCCGCCAGCGTGCTCCCGTCCTCGAGCAGGTAGAGCTCGAGCGCGAGCTCCGGCACGCCCCCCAGCACGATCTCGTACTCGGCCGAGCCCTCCTCCATCACCTGGAACTCGTGCGTCTCCGGCAGGTATCCCGGACGCAGCACGAGGAAGCTCTCGATGCCCGGCTCGGCCCAGGACAGCGCCCAGCGTCCCTCGGCGTCGCTCGTGCTGGCGACCTGCGCGCGGAAGACGCCGTCCGCGAGGTGCCAGCAGTCGAGCGCGACCTCCACGCCGGCTAGCGGCGCGCCGGTGGAGGAACGCACCCGCCCGCGCACGGTGACGGTCGGATCGAGCTCGAGCTCCTCCTCGTGGCCGGGATAGAGGCTCTCCTCCTCGGGTCGGAAGTCGGGGTGCTGCAGGCAGGCGGTCAGGCGCCGGTGCGGCTCCAGGCCCGGGACGCGGAAGCGACCCTCCTCGTCACTGGTCGTCGTCGCCAGCGGCGCGCCGCGCTCGTGGCGGTACAGGTGCCCGGGGTAGAGGCGCACCTCGACCCCGGCCACGGGCGCTCCGCGGGCGACGATGCGGCCCAGCGCGGTGGCCGGGTCGAAGTCCACGGTGCTCGTGGCCGGCTCGACCGGGACGGAAGCGGCCGCGGTGCGCTCGAGCGCGCCGCTGGCCCCGGGCGCGGCGGGCGGCGCGGCCTCCTCGCTGCGCGCCTCGGGCCCGGCGAGGGAGGGCGCGGCCGGGGTCGGCTCCGCGCGCGCCGCGCGGCCGCGCGGACCGCCGCCGCGCAGGCCGACCAGGAGGAGCGCGCTCACGAGGACCACGCCCAGCAGGGCCGCCAGCAGCCAGCGCTGCGCGGTCAGGGAGGAGGCGGGCGTGCCCACGGCGCCATTGTGCGGATCGAGCGGGCGCACGGGCACCGTGCTTCCCGGGGAAGCTCTGGCCGAGCGAGCCGGGCCCCGGCCTGCTTCGGCCCGCTCCCGGCGCTATCGTGTTCCTCCCCCCGAACTCCCGAGACCCCCCTCCTCGCATGCGATCCGCGCTCGCCCCCTACGTCCGTGCCCTCCTGGCCGCTTCCGCCCTGCTGGCCGCCTGCAGCAGCAGCGACGACGACGACGACAGCTTCGTCATCCGCACCACGACCCAGGCCGCCGAGCCCAGCGCGATGCCGGTCGTGGTCGGCAACTGGATGGTCTACTTCGCGCGCGAGGCCTTCAGCGGCCCGGCCGGGACCGACCTGAACGGCGACGGGCAGATCAACGACCAGGTGGCCTTCGTGGTGAACATGGCCGGGCCGACGGAGACGAACCTGGCGGTGGCGGCGCAGGGCGCGGTGATCGCCGGCAGCGAGATCTACCTCGTCGTCCTCGAGGCCGACGACGGGCGGCAGTGGAACGCCCTCGGCACCGACGACCGCGTGCTCCTGCACTGGTCGGCTGCGGCGGGGACGGTGACCTTCGTCGACACGCTCTGGCCCGACCAGGACCCCATCGCGGTCGGCTCGCGCATCTTCTACGCCAGTGCGACCGGCCCGCTCCTCGCCGAGGAGACCAACCTGCGCATGATCTCGAGCAGCAGCCCCACGACGCCGGTGCCCGTGATGACGGAGGTGGGCGCGACCCTGCTCACGGCCCGCCTGCTCGGGGCCCGGAGCGGCCTGGTCTTCGCCGCGATCGACGAGACCAACGACAGCGACGACCGGAACGGCGACGGGGACGGACTCGACCCGTTCGTGCTGGCGCTGCTCGACGGCACGGTCGACGGAGCGCGCCTCGTGAACGCGGGCCTGGCGCTGGCCGACGCGGACGAGCCGCTGGCGGCGCGCTCGCTCGGCACGAGCGACTGGCTGGTCGCCTTCCTGGTGGACGAGGCCGCCCAGGGTGTCAGCCTGAACGACCAGAACCTGCTCGACGGCATGGGGGGGCCGGTCTTCACGCAGCCGATCCTGCCGAGCCTGGGGTGTGCCAACGACGTCGACACGCTCGATCGCGTGCTGCACTACCTCGACTACTCCGACCTCGTCGCGGGCACGGTCGGGCCAGTGAACACCGGCATCGTCGGCCAGGACCGCGTCCTGGTCGGGAACGGCTTCGTGGCCACGCAGAGCGACGAGGCCGACTCGAACTGCAACCTGAACGACGACGCCGACGCGGGCACGGGCGCGGATGTGATCCTGCGCTGGGTCGAGACCGTGCTGCCGAACGCGCCCGTGGTCGACACGGCGCTCCTGCACGCGCTCGCCACGGGCACGGCCGGCGGCTCGATGGGCTTCGCCCTGCTCGACAACCGCATCGTGGCGGTCGTGGACGAGGCGGCCGACGACGCCGACTTCGACACCCAGGCCGGCGAGGCCAGCGCGGACCACGATCTGATCGGCTGGATCGAGCCGACCGCGGCGACCCCGACCTGGCGCTTCTCGCACCAGGGCGCGAACCAGGCCATCGGGACCGGCGTCTTCGACAGCACCGGGAAGTCCGAGCCCTTCGCGGGCACGACCTGGTTGGCGCCCGAGCCGGTGGGCGACCGTCTGCCGCTCGTGTTCCTGGAGGAGGTCCCGAGCATGGCGAACCCCAACCTCGGCTCGCTGAACACGAACCTAGACTGCGCCCTGGTGGTCAAGGACAACGACGAGGCCGACGGCCTGCCGGTGTGGGCCGACTTCGAGTCCGGTCCGATCCTCGACTTCGACGGCATGGGCTACGCCGTCCACAAGACGAACGCCGGCATCGAGATCGCCGCCGGCTTCGCCTGGTTCCGCGTCTCCGAGGCGGACGACAACCGCGACTACAACGGCGATGGGCAGGCGAACGACGTGGTGCTGTTCCGCAACCCCCTGGCGAGCTGCAGCCCGGCCGCCTTCGGGACCGCCAGCCTGGTCAGCGGGCCGGTGCTGATCACCGACCGCGTCGCCGGCGGGGCCTTCTTCTCCGACGAGGCCCTGGCGGGGGTGGACTTCAACGACGACGGCGACACCGGCGACGTGGTGGTGCGGTACTTCCGGTTCTAGCCGATCACCAGATCGGCTACGGATTCCGCCGTCAGCGTGACCGCGCCGGTTCACCGGGCGGGCTCCCGCCCGCCCGGTGAACCGGCGCGCGGATTCCCGGACACCCGCTGAGATCTCGTCCTGGAGCGCGCCGCAGTCCGCCCCGTCCCGGCCACCGCCTCCGCCGTCCGCGCGCGCTCACTCCCAGTGCGGCGTCCCGCCGTTCCGCGGCGGCGATTCCATCCCGCTCAGGAACGCGCGGGCGCACTCGGCCGACTCGCTCTCGCGGCGGCGCGCGCTGAGGCGTCCCAGGGCGCGCTTGCGGCCGATCCAGGCGCTGGCCTGGGCGTCCTTGCCGTTGGTGTCGATGTGCAGCAGCGTCGCCAGCCCCTCGGGCTCGAGCGCCAGGCGGATGCGCGCCACGGCGGCGCGCCGGAAGCCCTCCAGGAACTCCGGCGCCAGCGGCGCGGCCGAGAAGCCCTGCAGGCGTGCCACGCCGCGGCGCCACTGGTCGCGCTCGCTGATGAGGAGCACGTGGTTGAAGAGCAGCTTGTTGGCGCGCATCGGCAGGGCCTTGCGCGGCACGGCGTCGTTCACGAGCTGGTCGAGCGCGTCCAGGCTGCGGTCGTTCTTGAGGTCGGTGACCACGCGCCAGTGGCTGTCCGGCACGAAACCGTCGGCGCGCATCTCCCAGTACAGGTGCCCGAGGCCCTTCGAGCGCGCGTAGCGCGCCAGGTGGTAGGGCACGTAATGGTTGTGGGCGATCGTGTCGGCCGCCAGGTGCGAGAGGTAGCCGAGCGCGAAGGCCACCTCGGCGCGCGTCTTCGCGCGGGCGCGCATCTCCTGCACGATCGTCCAGCGGTGGCAGTGGTTGTAGTGCCCGCCGTAGCCCTTGAAGTTGATGATGTCGGCCGCGATGTTCCCGTACAGGTAGGCGGCGCGCTCCTCGCCCAGCAGGCGCCCGGTCTCGCGCGGGAGCTTGCGGCGCGCGCGCAGGGTGCGCAGGGCGAACTCCAGGTGGTTGCCGGGGCCCCAGGGGAGCGCCAGGGCCGCCGGCAGGAGCACCAGTAGACCGAGCAGCAGCGGCAGCAGGGGGATCAGGGCGTGCGCGTCGGTCGTCACCGTCGGAGTCCGCGTCGTTGCACGCGGGTGCCGGCCATTCTCGGCCGCTCGGCGCGGGTTTCCATCGTCAATCCATTCGTACTGGAGCGTCTGCGCCCTTCACCCCAGACGGGCCACGGCGGGCCAGGGCGCGGCGCAGGTCCTCCCAGCGGGTCGGATCGAGGCCCGGGGCGAGCTCCTGGGTGCGCCGGAAGAGCCGCTCGACGCGCGCCTCGTCCGCCAGGCGGCTCGCCAGGCACACCCACTGCCCGAGCAGGACGCGCGCGCGCAGGTGCAGCCCGTGGCGCAGCCCGTCCACGTCGAGCAGCACCCAGCGCGTGCCGGTCCACAGGAGGTTGCCGGGGTGCAGGTCGCCGTGCTGCAGCGGGAGCCGCCGCAGCTCCGCCAGGAAGGCCGGCAGGGCCGCCTCGCTGGCCTCGTCGCGGCCCCAGAGCTCGGAGAGCACGCGCCCGGGAACGAACTCGCGCACCAGCAGGCTCGGGCCGCGGCGGCTCCGCGCAACCGCCACGACGGGGCGCGGCGAGGGCACCGGCAGGCAGGCGAAGTGCCGGCGCGCGGAGCGCAGCGCGCGCGGCGTGCGCAGCCAGCCGAACACGCTCGGGGCCGGGAAGCGCTTCACCGTCCAGGGCCCGCTGCGGAAGGCTGCCGCGCTCATGCGCTCGCTCCCGGGGCCCTCCTGGCCCGCCAGCCAGCCGGCCAGCGCGCGCTCGAGCTCGGGCTCCAGCGGGGCGAAGGCGCGCCCGCGCAGCGCGCCGAGCCGCAGCGGCCGTCCGGCGGCCTGACGCGGGTCGTTCGCTCGCGGCGGCGCGGCGCTCACCCTGCTACGGGCGCGCCCCGAGCAGGTCGCGCGCCTGGCGGTGGACCTCGAGCACGCAGCGCTCGATGGCCGCGCGACCGGCGGCCAGCGGGCTCTCCTCGGACTCGGCCTCGGCGCGCGCGTCGATGCGGTGCATCGTCCCGCCCTGCTGCAGGTCGACCAGGAGCGCGTAGCGCGCCGGCCACGGGCGGGCCTGGCCCTCGATCTCGAAGTCCGAGTCCACCAGCGACAGGAAGGCCTTGCCGTCGGCCGCCGTGAAGAGCGGTCCGAGCAGGTAGCCGATCTTGAAGGTCAGCTGGAAGCCCGGGAACGAGGCCTCCTCCTCCAGGTGGCGCAGCTCGGGCGAGAGCGTGACGCCCAGCGGCGCCGGCAGGTCGGGCGCGGGCTCGCGGAAGCGCTCGGAGCTGCGGCAGGCCCCCAGGAGGAGCGCCAGCGCGAGCAGCGCGGCTGGCCTCAGCGGGGCGGGCGACGGTCGCGCGCGGGGGAACATCGGGGCCTCGGGCGCGCCTTATACACCGCCGCCGCCGCTCGGGGCGAGCCCGCGCGCCCGGTCGCGCTCGCTCCGGCGCCGGATCGTCGCGCGCGCCGAGCGCGCGCCCGACGCCTGCCCTATCATCCGGGCCGATGCGGGTCGCCCTCGTCCACATGCGCCACGGGCCCGTGGGGGGCACCGAGCGCATCCTGGACGCGCTCGCGCGGCACCTCGTGGAGCGCGGGCACGCGGTCACGATCGTGTGCCGCAGCCACGGCGCGAGCCACCCCGCGCTCCGCTTCCAGGTCCTGCGGCGGGCCGTGCCCGGCAGCGCCTGGCGCATGTGGGCCTTCGCCCAGGACGTGGAGCGGCACGTGCGCGCGGGGGACTACGAGCTCGTCTTCGCCCTCGGCAAGACCTGGACCCACGACGTGATCCGCACCAGCGGTGGCTCGCACGCGACCTACGTCGAGCGCATGCGCGCGGCGGGCGGCGGCGGCTGGCGCGACTGGGCGCTGCTGCGCGCGCCGAAGGACCGCCTGGCGCTGGCGATCGAGCGCCGCGCCTACGCGCCGGGGGCCTATCGCCGCGTGATCGCGAACTCGCGCCTCGTGCGCGACGACATGGTGCGGCGCCACGCGATCCCCACCGGAAGCATCGAGGTCGTCCCGAATGGCGTGGACGTGGCGCGCTTCCGGCCGCGCCCGGCCGAGGAGGTCGGCGCCTGGCGCCGCTCGCTGGGGCTCGAGGAGCGGGACTTCGTGTTCCTGTTCCTCGGCAAGGGCTTCGTGCGCAAGGGGCTGGCGCGCACCCTGTCGGCTTTCGCCGAGGTGGCGCGCGCGCGGCCGGAGAGCCGGCTGGTCGTGGTCGGGCGCGACTCGGGCCAGGCGCGCTTCGAGGCCGAGGCGCGCGCGCTCGGCCTGGAGGGACGCGTGCGCTTCCTGGGCGAGCGGCGCGACCCGGAGCTGTGCCTGGCGGCCGCCGACGTGCACGTGCTGCCCACCTGGTACGACAGCTTCGCCTTCACCGTGCTGGAGGCGCTGGCCTGCGGCAAGCCGGTGATCACGACCGATGGCGCGGGGGCGAGCGAGTGGGTCGAGCCCGAGGTGCACGGGACGGTCCTGCCGGCGGCCTGCACGGCCGGCGAGCTGGCCCAGGCGCTCGGCGCCTGGGCCGAGCCCGGACGCGCGCGCGCGGCCGGCGCGGCGGCCCGCGCGCGGGCCGAGGAGCTGACCTTCGAGCGCACGCTCGGGCAGCTGGCGGACGTGCTCGAGCGCGTGGCCGCCGAGCGGCCCGTGGCGGCTCCCGTTGCGGACGCGTAGCCTCTCCCGATGCCGAACGTCGTCGCCCACTCGGTCAACCCGTTCCTGTTCGGGACGGGGAGCTGGGTCCACGGCCAGCTCG
>DASVAP010000328.1:0-15480 GCA_036376275.1 Planctomycetota bacterium
GATCGAGAACGAGCGCGTGCTGATGGGCATCATGCTGAGCCTGGTGCTGGTCGTGGCCGGCTTCACGATCTTCGCGATCCTCTCGATGATGGTGACCGAGAAGCGCCGCGACATCGGGATCCTGGCGGCCCTGGGCGCGACGCCGCGCGGGATCCAGCAGATGTTCCTGATGATCGCCTTCTGGGACGCGCTGCTGGGCGGGGTGCTGGGGGCCGTGATCGGCACCTGGGGCGCGCTCGAGATCGACGCGATCGAGATGTGGCTCTCGCGCACCTTCGGGGTGCAGATCTTCAACCGCGACGTGTACCTGTTCGACCACATCCCCTCGGTCGTGCAGCCCCTGTGGGTCGGCACGATCGTGCTGGGGGCCTTCCTGTGCGCGCTGCTCTTCGCCTTCCTGCCGGCCTGGCGCGCGGCACGGCTCGACCCCCTGCAGGCCCTGCGCTACGAGTGATGGAGCGCCTGGCCCCCACGCCCGCCTCCGCCGCGCCCCCGGCCGGTGCCCACGCGCTCGCGCTGGAGGCCCGCGGCCTGACCAAGGCCTTCACGATCGGCGCGCGCCGGCTCGAGATCCTGCACGGCATCGACCTCCAGCTCGCCAGCGGCGAGCTCCTGGCCCTGGTGGGCTCCTCGGGGGCGGGCAAGTCGACCCTGCTGCACTGCCTGGGGCTCCTCGAGCGCCCCGACTCCGGCCACGTCGAGCTGCTCGGCCAGCAGCCCTGGCAGCTCCCGCTGGTCGAGCGCGCCGCGATCCGCAACAAGAAGATCGGCTTCGTCTTCCAGTTCTACCACCTCCTGCCGGAGCTCTCGGCGCTCGAGAACGTGCTGCTCCCGGCGATGATCGGCGAGTCGCGCCTGACCTTCACGGCCCGCCGCCGCGAGCACCGCGAGCGCGCCACGGCGCTGCTGGAGCGCTTCGGCCTCAAGGAACGCCTGGGCCACCGGCCCTCGCAGCTCTCCGGCGGCGAGCGCCAGCGCGTGGCCATGGCGCGCGCGCTCTACCTCGACCCGCCGATCCTGCTGGCGGACGAGCCGACCGGCAACCTCGACAGCGCCACGGGCGCCGCCGTGCTCGAGCTCCTGCTGGAGGAGCAGCGCCGCCGCCGGCTCTCGATGGTCCTCGTCACCCACGACGAGAAGATCGCCGTGCGCTGCCAGCGCGTCGTCACGATGAAGGACGGGCGCATCGTCTGAGGCCGGGCCCCCCGGAGCGCGGCGCTCCGACGTCAGCCCCGGCGTCAGCCCCGGCGCTGGCTCGGCCCCTCGGCCGGGTCGAGGCTGCCGCGCCAGCCCAGGCGCTCGCGCAGGCGGCGGTAGGGGTCCATCCCGGGCAGCCACAGGAGCGGCACCGGCAACGGGTGCCGGCGCAGCGTCACGCGCTCGCCCTCCTGCAGCTCGAAGTAGTCCTGGCCGTCGATCGCCAGCGTCGCCTTGCCGCCCGAGGCCACGACCTCGAGCGTCAGCTCCTGCGTGCTCGGCAGCACCAGCGGCCGGTTCGAGAGCCCCTGCGGGCAGATCGGCGTGACCACCACGGCGTCGAGCGAGGTCTCGAGGATCGGCCCGCCGGCCGAGAGCGAGTAGGCCGTCGAGCCGCTGGGCGTGGCCACGATCACGCCGTCGGCGCGGTAGTTCGTGACCCAGTGCGCGCCGGCCCACAGCGCCGCCTGGATCATCCCGCCCTGCGCGCTGCGCTGCAGCGTGATCTCGTTGAGCGCCACGGCCCGCCTCGTCGCGCCGCCCGCGCGCCAGCTCGCCTCGAGCCGCAGGCGCGGCTCCTCGATCGCCTCGCCCGCCAGGCACGCCGCCAGCGCCTCGCGCCAGCTGGCGGCCGGCGTCGCCGCCAGGAACCCGACCTGGCCCAGGTTGATCCCGAGCGTCGGCACCGGCTCCTCCGCGAAGGCGTGCACCGCGCCGAGGATCGCCCCGTCTCCGCCCAGCACGACCACCAGGTCCGGCCGCGGCTCGGCCCGGCGCTCCGCCAGGGCCCGCTGGCGCTCCTCGCGGAAGGCGCGCACGTCCCCGTTGATCGCCACGCGCGCGACCCGCGCCCGCAGCCACGGCTCGAGCTCCGCGATCAGCGCCCGCGCCGCCGGCTTGTCGGCGTTGGCGAGCACGAGCACGCTCTGGATGGCTACCTCCGCCTGGCGCTCCGCGGGCATCGAGCCGGAGAGACTACTCGCGCGCCGGGCCGCCGGGCGAGCCCTCGCCCGGGGCCGCCCGTCCCCAGGGTCGATCGAGCCTCCCCGGGCCCGGGGCAGCACCCGCCCCCTCGGGACGGCAGGGCGAGGAGCCCTCGAGGGCCTGCCTCCGCGCTCCGGCGGCGACGCCCCTCGCGCCGAGGTCGGCGGCGCGGGCCGCCGGGATCCGCTGCGGTCAGACCAGGCTCGCGCGCAGCACCGCGACGATGCTCTTCTCGATCCCGGTCGCGTCGAGCCCGACGGCCTCGAGCTGCTCGTCGCGCGAGCTCATGTGCTCGATGAAGCGGTCGGGCACGCCCAGGACGCGGATGCGCGCGCGCGCGTCCGGCAGGCGCGCGGCGACCTCCAGCACGGCCGCGCCGAAGCCGCCGGCGCGCTGGTGCTCCTCGACGGTGATCACGTGCCGGTAGCGGCGCAGGTGCTGGGCCAGCAGGTCCTCGTCGATCGGCTTGGCGAAGCGCGCGTCGACCACGCCCACGCGCACCCCGCGGCGCGCGAGCGCGTCGGCCGCCTCCAGGGCCTGGCGCACGAGGGCCCCGAGCACCCACAGCACGAGCTCGTCGCCCTCGCGCAGCACCTCGGCCGTGCCCGGGCGCAGCTCGCGCCGCTCGGCCGCGGCGATGACCTCGTCCTTCGGGCACTCGTCGCGCGGCCAGCGCAGGGCCACCGGCCCGCCGTCGTGCTTGAGCGCGAACTCGAGCATGCGCGCGAGGTCGCTGGCGTCGCGCGGCGCGCACAGCACCAGGTTCGGCAGGGTGCGCAGGTAGGCGAGGTCGAAGACCCCGTTGTGGGTCGGCCCGTCCTGGCCCACCAGGCCGGCGCGGTCGAGGCAGAAGACCACCGGCAGCCCCTGCAGCGCGACCTCCTGGAAGACCTGGTCGTAGGCGCGCTGCAGGAAGGTCGAGTAGATCGCGGCCACCGGGCGCAGCCCGCCCTTGGCCATGCCGGCGGCCATGGCGACGCCGTGCTGCTCGCAGATGCCGACGTCGTGGAAGCGCGTCGGGAAGCGCTCGGCGAACTCGGAGAGGCCCGTGCCCGAGGGCATGCCGGCCGTCAGCGCGTGCACGCGCACGTCGCGGCCGGCGAGCTGGATCAGGGCGTCGCCGAAGGCCCGCGTGAAGGGCGGCCCGCCGGGCGCGGCGCGCGCGGGCTCGAGCTTGCCGCCGTCGGCGCGCTTCGCCTTGGGGGGCTCGCCCTTGGCGGCATGCACGCGCTCGGGATGGGAGAGCGCGCTCGGGTGGCCCTTGCCCTTCTGCGTCAGGACGTGCAGCAGGACCACGCCGTCGAGCTGGCGCACGCGCTCGAGGTTCTCGACCAGGTAGTTCACGTCGTGGCCGTCGACCGGCCCGACGTAGGTCACGCCCAGCTCCTCGAACACGTGGCCCTGCACGATCGAGTGCCGCAGGACCTCGCGGAACTGCTCCAGGGCGCTCTCGAGCTTGTCGCCGATCACCGGGATCGACTGCAGGAGGCCGTGGATCTCCTGCTGCGCGCGCTGAGCCACGCGCGAGGAGCGGATGCGCGTCAGGTAGCGCGCCAGGGCCCCGACCGACTTCGAGATCGACCACTCGTTGTCGTTCAGGACCACCAGCATGCGCGCGCCCTGGGCCCCGGCGTGGTTGAGGGCCTCGAAGGCCACGCCGGCGCCGAGCGAGGCGTCGCCGATCACGCTGACGACGTGCGGGCGCTCGGCCTCGTGCGCGGTCGCCAGCGCCAGGCCCACGCCGAGCGAGATCGAGGTCCCGGCGTGGCCGGTGTGGAACAGGTCCCACTCCGACTCGTCCGGGTGCGTGAAGCCGCACAGCCCGCCGGTCTGGCGCAGGCTGTCGAAGCGCTCGCGCCGCCCCGTCAGGAGCTTGTGCACGTAGCCCTGGTGCGAGACGTCCCACACCAGGCGGTCGCGGCGGAAGTCGAAGACCGTGTGCAGCGCCACGGAGAGCTCCACCACCCCCAGGTTCGAGCCCAGGTGCCCGCCGGTCTTCTGCACCGAGTCCAGCAGGAAGGCGCGGATCTCGGCGCACAGCCCCGGGCGCTCGGCGGGGCTCAGGCCCGCCAGGTCGAGCGGCGTGCGGATGCGCTCGAGCAGCCGCGCGGGAGGGGCCTGGACCGGTTCATTCATGCGGAGCGGACCCGATTCTACTCCCCCATCAGGCGCGCCGGGAATGGACCAGCTCGACCAGCTCCGCGAGCGGCGCGCCGGCCCCGGCGCCGAGGGCCTGGGCGCGCGCCCGCGCCGCCGCCGCCAGCTCCGCCGCGCGCCGCCGCGCCCCCTCCAGCCCCAGGGCGCGCACCAGCGTCGGACGTGCCAGGGCCAGGTCCTTGCCCGGCGTCTTGCCCAGCGTGGCCGCGTCGCCGGTCACGTCGAGCAGGTCGTCGACGGCCTGGAAGAGGCTTCCCAGGACGCGCCCGAACTCGGCCGCCTGCGCGCGCGTCGCCGCCTCGCGCCCGGCCGCGATCGTGCCCATCTCGGCCGCAGCCGCGAACAGCGCGGCCGTCTTGCGCGCGTGCACGGCCTCCAGCGCCGCCGCGGCCAGCGCGCCCTCCTGCGGCGCGAGCGTGAGGTCGAGCACCTGGCCCCCCACCATGCCGCGCGAGCCGGCCGCGCGCGCCAGCACGCGCGCGTGCTCGCGTCCCTGCGGGTCCCCGCCGAGGACCTCGAAGGCCAGCGTCAGGAGCGCGTCGCCGACCAGGATCGCGGTGGCCTCGTCGAAGGCCACGTGTACCGTCGGCCGCCCGCGACGCAGCGCGTCGTCGTCCATCGCCGGCAGGTCGTCGTGCACCAGGCTGTAGGTGTGCACGAGCTCGAGCGCCACGGCCGGCGCGCGCGCGGCGGACTCGCGCCCGCCGAGCTCGAGGCACACCAGGCGCAGGAGCGCGGGGCGCAGGCGCTTGCCACCGCCGAGCAGCGCGTAGCGCATGGCCGCGTGCAGCCGCGCCGGCGCCTCCTCCTCGGCCGGCAGGGCCGCGGCGAGCTCGCGCTCGACCCACGCGCGGCCCTCGGCGAGCCAGCGCGGCTCGCTCAAGGGCGGGCGCTCCCCCCGCGCGGCTCGCCCGCGAAGTCGGGGTCGCCCTCGAAGGGCCGCATGGCCGCCTCGGCCTCGCGCGTCAGCTCCTCGACGCGCCGCCGGTGGCCGGCCAGGGCGGCGTGGCAGTCCTTGAGGAGCTGGATGCCCTCCTGGTAGCGCTCGATGGCGGGCTCGAGCCCGAGCCCGCCCTGCTCCAGCTCGCCCACGATCTTCTCGAGCTGCCGCAGCTTGTCGTCGAAGGCGCCGCCGTCCTGGGGAGTGTCGCTCATCGTGCGTCCCAGTCTACGCCGCGCAGCGCCGGATCCACGTGCGCGCGGGCGGCGCCGAGCGCATAGCCGTCGACGTACAGCGTCATGGGCTCCGGCCAGCGGTCCCGGTAGAGCCCGACCTTGTGATAGAGGGTGTCCGCACCGCCCGGGCCGATCAGTGGTCCGGCGTGCCGCGCGACGGACTCGCCGTCCAGCCAGGCCTCGAAGTGCCCGTCCGCCCCGCGCCCGAAGTGCGCGTGCCAGAGCATGTCGTGCCAGCGTCCGGGCACGATCGGCGGCAGCTCGAGCTCGAGCAGGGGACCACCGCGGCGCCGCCAGTCGCGCACGGTCAGCGTGTGGCGGCCCGCGCGCAGGCGCTGGGCGATCAGCGGGCTGCCCTCCAGCTCCGACTGCTTCCACTGCGCCAGGACCAGGCGCACGTCCGCCACGGGGAAGCCCTCGGGCAGCAGGAACGACCATCCGACCCAGGCCTCCCCCTCGACCAGTAGATGGCGGCCGGAGTCGAGCTCGGCGCGCTCGTTCTCCTGCCCGGAGTCCCCGCGCTGCGCCACGTCGCCCTCGCGCAGCGTGATGCGCGCCGCGCGCCGCCCCCAGCGGGCGCGCTCGTCCGTCAGCACCACCGCGCCCGGGGCATAGCGACCGGTGCCGTGGTCGCCGGGTCGCCAGAAGGGCGCCAGCTCTTCGCCTTCGAAGTCGTCGCGCAGCTCCGGGACGCGCTCCGGGGGCCGAGGTGAGGTCGCCGGGTCGGCGCATCCGGAGAGGAGCGCACCCCCGATGAGCAAGGGGAGGGTCGGCCCACGGGCTTCCACGGGGGCATGCTAGCCCGAGGGCGTCGGGGGAGGGGTGGGCGAGGACTGTCCGGGAGTCCGCGCGCCGACGGCGAGAGCGGAAGTCGAGGTGACGATCGGAGGAGCCGGTCCGAGAATCCGCGCACCGGATCACCGGGCGGGCGTGAGCCCGCCCGGAGAACCGGTGCGGTCGCGCTGACGGCGAAGTCAGTAGCCGATCTGAGGATCGGCTAGGACCGCGAGCCCTTGCGGCGGCGGACGAGCGCGTCGACCTCGTCGCGCGCCGGCAGGGCCGGCAGGGCGCCGGGGCGCGTGCTGGCCAGGGCTCCGGCGGCGCAGGCCATGCGCACCGCGTCGCGCAGGCGCGCGCCCTCCGAGCGCGACACGGCCAGGGCCGCGGCGAAGGCGTCGCCGGCGCCGGTCGCGTCGACCGCCTCGACCGGGAAGGGCTCGACGTGCTCGAGCGCCTCGCCGTCGAAGGCCAGCGCGCCCTCCTCGCCCAGCGTCAGCACGATGCGCTCGGGCCCCAGGCTCGCCAGGCGCCGCGCCAGGCCGGCCGGCCCGATCTCGCCGGCGCCGTCGCCGACCAGCTCGGCCGCCTCGCCGCGGTTGGCGACCAGCACGTCCACCTGGCGCAGGAAACCCTCGGGCAGGACCGTGGCCGGCGCGGCGTTGTAGATCACGAGCGTGTTCGAGTTGCGCGCGATCTCGATCGCCGCCAGGGTCGTCTCGGGCCGCAGCTCGCCCTGCACCAGCAGCACGTCGGCCTCGGCGATCGCCCCGGCGGCGCGCTCGACGTCGACCGGCGTCAGGGCGTGGTCGGCGCCGGGCGCGACCACGATCGTGTTCTCGCCGCCCGGCACGACCGTGATCACGCCCACGCCGGTGTGCACGCGCTGGACGGCGGAGACGTGGGTCAGGTCGACGCCCTCGGCCGCCAGGGCGCCGCGCACGGCGCCGCCCCACTCGTCGTCGCCCAGGGCGCCGACCAGCGCCACGCGCGCGCGCAGGCGCGAGGCGGCCACGGCCTGGTTGGCACCCTTGCCGCCGACGAAGAGCGAGAAGCCCTCGCCCAGCACCGTCTCGCCCGGCTGCGGGAAGCGCGCCGCGCGCACGACCAGGTCGCGGTGCAGCGCGCCGACCACGCACACGCGCGAGCTCATCGGGGACCACCCTCCGGCATGCCGCGGCGCATGCTAGCGATTGCTGTGTCCGGAATCCGGCGCCGGCCAGGGCACGACCAGCGGACGCAGGGCGTCCGGCCCGTCGGCCGCGGCCGTGCCGTAGTAGAGGTGCGGGCCGAAGACCGCCCCCAGGACCGCCGGCCGGAAGACCTCGGCCGGCGTGCCCTGCGCGGCCACGCGCCCGCGCTCGAGCACCACGCAGCGCGCCGCGAAGCGCCCGGCCAGGTTGAGCTCGTGCGTGACGACCAGGGCCGTGCGCCCGGCGGCGACGGCGCGCTCGATCAGCAGGAAGAGCTGCACCTGGTGCTCGGGGTCGAGCCCGGCGCTGGGCTCGTCGAGCAGGAAGAGCGGCGCCTCCTGGGCCAGGGCGCGCGCCATGCGCACGCGCTGGTACTGGCCGTGGGAGAGCTCGTCGAGGTGGCGTCCGGCCAGGTCCTCGACGTCCGCCTCGCGCAGCGCGCGCGCCAGCGCGGCGCGGTCGGCGGCGCCGGGGCGCCGGAAGGCGCTCTGCCAGCGCGGCTGGTGCGCGTAGCGGCCGCCCAGCACGAAGCCCTCCACGTCGACGTCCGGCAGCGCGCGCAGGGCCTGGGGCACGAAGGCGATGCGGCGCGCGCGCTCGCGCGGGCGCAGCTCCGCCAGCGGCCGGCCGTCGAGCTCGACCCGGCCCGCGCCGGGCGCCAGCAGCCCGGCGGCCAGGCGCAGGAGCGTGCTCTTGCCGCTCCCGTTCGGCCCCACCAGGCACAGGAGCTCGCCCGGCGCGAGCGCGAGGTCCACGCCCGCCACCGCGGCGCGGCCGCCCGGGTAGGCGTAGGCGAGCCCACGCAGCGCGAGCGCGCTCACCACGCCGAGAGCTCCCGCCGCCGCGCCAGCAGCAGCCCCAGGAAGAAGGGCGCCCCGAGCAGCGACATGAGGACCCCCGGACGCAGGTCGACGCCGGGCAGGAAGGCGCGCTGCAGCACGTCCGCGCCCAGCACGAGCAGCCCGCCGCCCAGGGCCGCGAGGGGCAGGAGCACGCGATGCCCGCTGCCGACGGCGAGGCGCACGAGGTGCGGCACGATCAGCCCGACGAACAGGATCTGTCCGACCACGGCGACCGCCGCGGCCGCCAGCAGCGCCGCCAGCAGGAGCACCGCCAGGCGCAGCACGCGCACCGGCACGCCCAGCGCCGCCGCGTCCTCCTCGCCGCCCGCCAGCAGGTCGAGCTCGCGCGCCACGAAGGGCGCCGCCGCGCCACCGAGGAGGAGCGCGCCCCACACCAGCCCCGCCTGCGCCGCCGAGCGGTCGTCGAGCGTCCCGAAGGCCCACGCGAACAGCGCGCGCGCGACCTCGAAGTCGGAGAGCGTCAGGGACTGCAGCGCCGCCAGGAGCCCGGCGCACAGCGCGTTCATCGCCATGCCGGCCAGCAGCAGCGAGGGCACCGAGAGGCGCGCGCCGCCGCCGGCCACGACCAGCAGCGGCCCGAGCACCGCCAGGGCCCCGACCAGCGCTCCGAGCGTGACGAGCAGCGGCCCGAGCGACGCGCCGCTCCCCAGCGCCAGGGCCGGAGCGAAGCCGCCCAGCGCCGCCAGGGCCAGCGACGCGCCCAGGCTCGCGCCCGAGGTCACGCCCAGGACGCCCGGCGAGGCCAGCGGGTTCTGGAACAGCCCCTGCAGCAGCGCGCCCGACAGCGCCAGGGCCCCGCCCACCGCCAGCGCCACCAGCGCGCGCAGCGCGCGCAGGCGCCAGATCGTCTGGTCCAGGTCCGCCAGGCCCTCGCCCAGGCCCAGCGCGCCGCCCGCGCCGCGCCCGACCTCGCTCCAGCTGAAGGTGCGCGCCGTGCCCTGCCGCAGGGCCCACGCCAGGAACAGCACCCAGCCGAGCGCGAGCACGAGCGCGGCCAGCCCGCCCGGCACGCGCCGCGCGCGGGTCCGCTCCGCCGCTCCACCCGCCGCGCCCACGGCCTCGTCCTGGATCCTGGCCGGGCTCAGCGCCGGGCCGCCGTCTCGCCCTGCGCCGCGCCCCACTCGAAGCTCACGGGGATCTCGGTCTTCGGCGAGAGGCTGCGGTGGACCGGGCAGGTCAGCGCGGTGCGCTCGAGGATCGTTCGCTCCTTCTCGCCCAGGTGCCCGGGCAATCGCAGGTGCACGCTCAGCTTGCCGATGCGCCGCTCCGGATCGGCGACCATGTGCTTCTCGACCGTCGCGCTGGCGCCCTCCAGGGCCCAGCCGTGACGCTTCGCGACGATGCCCATGGTGGTGAGCATGCAGGTGCCGAGCGCCGTCGCCACCAGGTCCGTGGGCGAGAAGGAGGCCCCCTTGCCCTGGTTGTCGACCGGCGCGTCGGTGACGAGCTTCGTCTGCGAGGGACCGTGGGTCGCCTGCGTGCGCAGGTCGCCCTCGTACGTCATCGTGATCGTGACCATGGCTCAGTGCTCGGGGAGTGCGGAGTGGACCAGCTCGCCGTCGACGATCGTCGCCAGGACGCGCGCGCCGAGCAGGGCGCGCGGCTCGCAGGTCACGGGATCGACGGAGAGGACGGTGAGGTCGGCGGCGAAGCCGGGCAGGAGCTTGCCGCGGCGCTCCTCCTCGTGGGCGGCGTGGGCCGCGCCGCTCGTGAAGCCCGCCAGGGCCTCGGCGCCGGAGAGACGCTGGTCGGGTAGCCAGCCGCCGGGCGGCTCGCCGCGCGCGTCCTGGCGCGTGCGCGCCGCGTACAGGCCGAGCAGCGGGCTCGGGCTCTCGACCGGGAAGTCGCTGCCGCAGGCGAGCGGGGCGTGCGGGCCCGGGAGGCGCCGCCAGGCGTAGGCACCGGCCAGGCGCTTGGGCCCGAGGCGCGCTTCGGCCCAGCGCATGTCGCTGGTCGCGTGCGTCGGCTGCATCGAGGGGATCACGCCGAGCGCGTCGAACTGCGCCCAGTCCTCGGGCGCGACGACCTGGGCGTGCTCGAGGCGCGGGCGGAACCAGGCCCGGGCCACGGGGTCGCCCCCGAAGGCCTCGGCGTAGGCCTGGAGCACCAGGCGGTTGCCCTCGTCGCCGATCGCGTGCGTGGCCGGCTGCAGACCGGCGGTCAGGGCCTCGGCCAGGCGCGCCGCGTAGTCGTCGGCGCTCATCTGCAGCAGCCCGCGCTCGTCCGGCTCGTCGGCGTAGGGCGCGAGCAGCGCCGCGCCGCGTGAGCCCAGGGCCCCGTCGATCATCAGCTTCGCCCCGAGCACGCGCAGCCTGGCCTCGGGAGCCCGCTCGAGCGCGAGCGCCCCGAAGGACGCCAGGCCCTCGTTGGCCCACAGGTAGCTCGCCACGCGCAGCTTCAGGCGTCCGTCGCGCGCCAGCCGGCGCAGGACCTCCAGCGTCGCCGCGGACGTGCCCATGTCGTGCATGCCGACCAGGCCGTGCGCCAGCAGGGCTTCCTGGGCCCGCAGCACGCGCCGCTCGCGCGTGGCGGCGTCCGCGGCGGGAATCCGGGCCGAGACCAGGGTCGTGGCGGCGTCCACGAGCACGCCCGTGGGCGCGCCGGCGGCATCCGTGACGATGCGTCCGCCCTCCACGCTCGGCAGCGCGCCCGAGCGCAGGCCGGCCAGCTCGAGCGCGCGGGCGTTGACGAAGGCCGCGTGCCCGTCGACGCGCTCGAGGAACACCGGGTGGTCGGGCACGCGCGCGCTCAGGGACGGGTGGGCCGGGAACTCGCGCCCGGGGAAGAGCGTCTGGTCCCAGCCACGGCCGAGGACCCACGTGCCGCGCGGCTGCTCGGCGGCGCGCTCGGCGACGCGCGCGCACAGCTCGTCCAGGCTCGTGCAGCCGACCAGGTCGACGCTCTCGAGCGCCTCGCCCAGGCCCTCGAGGTGCCCGTGCGCGTCGATCAGGCCGGGCACGGCCGTCGCGCCGGCCAGGTCGAGGCGCGCCAGCGCGAGCTGGGCCGGCTCGGCCTGGAGCGCGCGCGCGCGCGCCTCCATCTCGGGCCCCGTCCCGCCGGCGACGACGCGCCCGTCCACGACGAGCAGGGCCTCGACCACCGGCCCCTCGGCCGCCAGCCGGATCGCGCCACCGTGCAGGAGCAGCGCCGGACGCCGCTCCGGGACGGCCGCGGACACGCAGGCGGCGCACAGGAGGCCGAGGAGCACGGACAGGGCGCGCATCGCACCGAGAGCCTACGGGAGCGGCCGGGACGGGGCCAGCGAGGCGCCGCGCGCCTTCCGCCGCCGCCAGGCGCGCCGTAGGCTGCCCGCATGAGCGCGCAGCGCATGCAAGGGAAGCTCTGCCTGGTCACGGGCGCCTCGGCGGGCATCGGGCGCGCCACGGCGCGGGCCCTGGCCGAGGAGGGCGCGAAGGTCGTGCTGGCGGCCCGGCGCGGCGAGCGGCTGGCCGCGCTCGCGCAGGAGCTGCCGGCCGCCGAGACGCTCGCGCTCGACGTGCGCGACGCGGCCGGCGTGACCAAGGCCCTCTCCGGGCGCAGCTTCGACGCGGTGGTCGCCAACGCCGGGCTCGGACGCGGCCTCGGGCCGCTGCAGGAGGGCGAGGCGCGCGACTGGGACGAGATGATCGACACGAACGTCAAGGGCCTGCTGCACACCGTGCGCGCGACGCTGCCGGCGATGATCGCGCGCGGCCGCGGCGACGTGGTCGTGCTCGGCAGCGTCGCCGGACGCCAGGTCTATCCCGGCGGCAACGTCTACTGCGCCACCAAGTTCGCCGTGCACGCCCTGTACGAGGCCCTGCGCCTCGACGCGGCCGGCAAGGGCGTGCGCTTCACGACCGTCGACCCGGGCCTGGTGGAGACCGAGTTCTCGCTGGTGCGCTTCCGCGGCGACGCCGAGCGCGCCGGCAAGACCTACACCGGCCTCCACTGCCTGCAGCCGGAGGACGTGGCCGACGCGATCCTCTACGCGCTGACGCGCCCGCCGCACGTCAACGTCGGCGAGCTGGTGCTGTGGCCGACGGACCAGGCCAGCACGACGGTGGTCAAGCGCGCGCCGGGCTGATCGTGCCGGGCGCGGAGGGACTCGGACCGGCGGAGGGCGTGCCCGCGGCCGGGACGCGCCGGCGGCGCGCGCTGCTGCTGTGGCTCGGGGCGAGCCTCGCGCTGCTGGCCGGCTATCGCTGGAACGCCTGGGGCGCGGCCTACCCCGAGGCCTTCGCCACGACCCAGCGCGACACCGAGGGCCTGGTCTTCGGACGCCTGCTCGACGCCGAGGCGCACGGCTTCCTGGCCCACGGCGCGCTGCTCGGCTTCGCCGGCGAGCTGCGCGAGGACCTCTTGACCTTCGACTCGGCCGACCTGTGGGCGCGCTTCACGCCCGAGGCCCAGCGCCTCTTCTACCTGCAGGGGGCGCGCCTGCGCGCCTACGGGCCCTACCTGACGCACAGCGGCCTGCAGGGCAGCGCCTTCGTGCTGCTCGACCGCGCGCTCGGCTTCCTCTCGCGCCCCGCGCGCCTCGAGGTCTTCGCGACGCTGCAGGCCGCGCTGGTGGCCGCCGCCTACGCGGCCCTGGCAGCGTTCCTGTGGCACGAGCTCGGCCTCGGCGCGGCCCTCGGCGCGCTGCTCGTGGCCGGCGCCTCGCCCTGGCTGACCTGCTTCGCCCCGAACCTCTACTTCTCGATCTGGCTCTTCTGGCTGCCGGGCCTGGCGCTCGGCTGGGCCCTGCGCGATCCAGCGCGCGCGCACGAGGGACGGCGGCTCTTCCTGGCGAGCTTCCTCGGCTTCCTGCCGCGCATGCTCGCCGGGCTCGAGTTCATGACCGCGACCGCCTCGCTCGCGGCGGCGCCGATCCTGTACCTCTCGCTGCGCGACCAGGTCGGAGCACGGGCCTTCCTGCGGCGCACGCTGGTGGCCGGCGCGGCCAGCGCGCTGGCGCTGGTCCTCTCGCTCGGGCTGCTCGCGTTCCAGATCCGCGCCCTGACGGGCTCCTTCGAGCCCGCGCTCCAGCACATCCAGCACTCCTGGGCACGCCGCGCCGGCAACGACCCCTCCGGGATGCCGCCCGTCTACGCCGAGGCGATGCGCACCGAGCTCCGCACCGTGCTGCGCTTCTACCTGACCGATCCCTTCGACCGCGACTACCCCGTCAAGCCGCCCGTCGTGCGCTGGTTCCTGGCGCGCACGCCGGCCGAGCTCGGGCTGGCGATGCTCGCGGCCGCGGCCTGGCTGGCCCTGCGCACGCGGCGTCTGCCGTCCGCGGCGCGCCGGAGCGCGGTGGGCCTCCTAGTCGCCGTCGCGGCGGCCCTGGCAGGGGTCCTGGCCTGGCTGGTGGTCTTCAAGGCGCACTCGGCCCTGCACCCCCACGTGAACCCGCTCCTGTGGCACCTCGGGTTCCTGGTGCTGGGAGGCGCCCTGGGCGGCTGGGCCCTGGAGGACGGGCTGCGGGCCCTGCGGCGGCGCCCGGAGCGGGCGGCCGCCGCGGCCTGAGGACTGCCGGAGGGCGCTCCGGGGTATCCTGGCGTCCTTTGAGGAACCCCGATGTTGCCTGGCTCGTCCTTGACCCTAGTGGTGTTCCCGGTGCGCGCCCTCGCCCGCTCCCTCGCGCTCGTCCTGCTGGCCCCGCTGGCGGCGGCCACCGACTGGACCGTCGGCCCGAGCGGTAGCGGCGCCCAGTTCTCGGAGATCCAGCCCGCGATCGACGCGGCCCGTCCGGGCGACGTCATCCGCGTGCAGGCCGGGACCTACGCGCGCTTCGTGATCCGCAAGCCCCTGCGCATCCTGGCCGACGGCGGCGGCCCGGCGGTCGTCGCCGGCCTCGACTTCGCGGTGTACGTCCACGACCTGCGCATCGGGAACGAGCTGGTGCTCTCGGGCCTGACCCTGCGCGCCACGGGCTCGCTCGTGCCCGTCCTGAGCGTGGTGGACTCGCTCGGCACGGTCGTGCTGCACGACCTCGACCTGCCGCTCGCGGAGACCACGCGCCCGGGGCTCGAGGTGCGCGACTGCGCGCGCGTGTTCCTGCTGGCGAGCCGCGTGCGCGGCGGCGTGCTGGGCGGCTTCGGCGCCACGCCGCGCGGCGCCTGCGTGGCGCTGCGCTCGCAGCTGTGGATCGCCGGCTCCGAGCTGCGCGGGAGCGATGGCGATCCGAGCGTCACGCAGCAGGGCGCCCACGGGCTCGAGGTGGAGGCCTGCGAGCTGCGCGTCTGGACCTCGCGCCTGCTCGGCGGCGGCAGCGGGAACACGCTGATGGGCTCCAGCGGGCACGGCGGCACGGGCCTGCTGGCGCGCACGGCGCGCGTCGAGCTCTACGGCGGGCCGGGCTCCGAGATCCGCGGCGGCGACGGCGCCTTCGAGACGACCACCGCGCTCAATTACCCCGGCGGGCCGGGCTTCACGCACCTCCTGGGCTGCACGGTGCGCCAGCAGGCCGCGCAGACGATCGCCGGCGGTCTCGACGGCCTGCGCCTCGCGCAGGCGCCTTCGCAGCAGACCGACGGGCTCTCGAACGTGCGCCTGCTGCCGCTCGCCTACCCGACGATCACCCCCGCCACGCCGCAGGCCGGCATCGGCACCACGCTCGCGCTGAACCTGACCGGCAGTCCTGGCGCGCTGCAGTACCCCGCGCTCTCCTTCCGGCTGGGCGTGAACCTCGCCTCGCGCTGGTTCGAGGGCCTCGCCGTGCTCGACCAGACGCGCCTCCAGGTGCTGCCGCCGGTCGTCCTGCCGGCCGCGGGCACGCTGACGCACGCCGTGGCGATCCCGCCCCTCACGAGCCTCCTCGGCCGCACGACCTACCTGCAGACGTTCGAGGTCCTCGGCCGGCGCGTGGTGCTCTCCAACCCGGCGCTGGTGACGATCACGAACTGACGGTCCGCGGCGCCCAGGGGCGCGCTGGCGCTCGGCGCAGCGCGCCAACCTGGAGGGCGAGCTCGTCAGCGCAGTCGGCCAGCCAACGGTCTCTCGCACCGTAGGGTCGCTCCGGAGAGCGCACGGATCAGTATGACTCCCGCTCGCCCGGGAAGTCACCCCCGCGCACGTCCTTGGCGTAGCGCTCGAAGGCCTCGCGCATCTGGGCGCCGAGCTCGGCGTAGCGGCGCACGAAGCGCGGGTGGAACTTGCTGTAGAGCCCG
>DASVAP010000330.1:0-20665 GCA_036376275.1 Planctomycetota bacterium
TTCGAGAGCTCGACCGCACGGCGCCAGCGGGCCGGACGAGCGGGTCACGGCCGAGGGCGGGGCCCCAGGGGGCGAGCTGCACTCCCGTCCGCGCTCCGCGGGGTCACCCCCGCAACCACTCCAGCCACGCCCTGAAGTCCGCCGGCACCTCGCACTCGAAGGCCAGCTCCACCCCGCTCACCGGATGCTCGAAGCGCAGCCCCGCCGCGTGCAAGAGGTGCCGCGCAGCCGACGGCCCCTCCTTCGGCAGCGGCGTGTGCACGCGCCCCGGATACACCCTGTCCCCCACGATCGGATGTCCGATCGAGGCGAGATGCACGCGGATCTGGTGCGTTCGCCCGGTCTTCGGGCGGCACTCGAGCAGCGCGAAGCGCCCGAAGCGCTCCTGCACCTGGTAGAAGGTCTCGGCCGGGCGGCCGTCGGCCTGGACCGTCACGCGGTCGGCGCGGCCGGCGCGCCCGAGCGGGGCCGTGATCCAGTCCGAGTCGAAGCGCGGGTCGCCGACGACGAGCGCGAGGTAGCGCTTCTCGACCGTGCGCGCGCGGAAGGCCGCGACCAGCGCCTCGGCCGCCGCCGCAGTGCGCGCCAGCACCAGGAGCCCGCTCGTGTCGGCGTCGAGCCGGTGCACGATCCCCGGCCGGTCCTCGCCCTGCGGGCTGGGCAGGCTCCCGTAGCGCTCCACGGCCCACTCCGAGACCGTCCCGCCGCGCACGACCGTGGTCGGGTGCGCGAGCTGCCCGGCCGGCTTGTCGACCACCACCAGGTGCTCGTCCTCGAACACGATGCGCGGTCCGCCGCCCACGGGCCCGCCGCGGCGCTCGCGCGCGCGCGGCACGTCGTGGATCTCGATCGTCTGGCCCGCCTCCAGGAGCTGGGCCGCGCGCGCGGCCGGGGCTCCGTCGACGCGCACGGCCCCGTCCCGGATCAGCTCCTGGGCCCGGGTGCGCGAGAGGGCGCCCTCCAGGAGCTCCACCAGGGCCCGGTCGAGGCGCTCGCCGGCCAGGGCGGCCGGGACGGCGAAGGTGCGCGGGGTGGACATCCGGGCGAGCGACACAGCGTACCGGAAGGGTTGCGGGCCCCCCCCTTCCCGGTAACATCCTGGGCTTCTTCGGGTAGCGAGGGCGCCGGACGCGCGCCCCCGCGCCGGCCCGGAACCGGCCGGCCGCACCCCCTTCCCCGCCTTCGGAGTCTCCCAGTGCTCGGCAACGCCCTCCTCGTTCCGCTCCTCCTCGCTCTTCCCCAGGCGGCCCCCGAGGCCCCCCCGGGGACCGTGCTCGTCAAGGGCGGCAAGACCAAGATCGGGAGCACGATCGACGAGGTCGAGGCGCTCGTCCTGGCCAAGGAGGACCTGCGCAACGTCCTGGCCGCACAGACGCCGCAGCACACGGTCGATGTCCGGGACTTCTTCCTGATGCCCAACGAGGTGACGAACGAGCAGTACCTCGAGTTCGTCAAGGCCACCGGGGCCAAGCCGCCGCGCAGCTGGGGTCTCGCGGCGCTCCAGGTGGGCCAGGCGGCGTTCCTCGAGGAGCAGGGCAAGGCCAAGCAGGAAGCGAAGGCGGCGGGCAAGCCCTTCGAGGCCCAGACCTTCGACCCGGAGAAGTGGTGGACGGAGCACTGGAAGGACTCGGAGTGGGCTCCGCCGGAGGCCGAGAAGGCGAACCCGGTCGTGTTCGTGACCTACGCCGAGGCGCAGAGCTACGCGCGCTGGGCCGGGCTGCGCCTGATGACCGAGCTCGAGTACCAGCGTGCCGCGCGGGGCGACACGGCGCGCGCGTACCCGTGGGGCGACGAGTGGGACGACCGCAAGTACTGCCAGTCGCTGCACATCGGCAAGGACCTGTCGGCCCCGGTCGGCTCCTTCCCCGACGGCGCCGTGAACGGGATCCACGACCTGGCCGGCAACGTTTGGGAGTGGACCTCGAGCCCGTTCAACCCCTACGAGGGCTACAAGGCGCTCAAGTTCAAGGTCAAGAAGCGCGAGGTCGAGTGCCTGGCGCCCTTCGACCCGAACCAGCGCGTGATCGTCTCGGGCTCCTACCAGATGGACAAGATCGGCGTGCGCATCGCGACGCGCATGAACACCGACCGCAACCAGGCGACCAGCGCGCTCGGCTTCCGCTGCGCGGCCAGCACGATCCCCGGCATGGACGCCGCGCAGTGGATCATCGACCAGGACCTCAACCTGGCGGTGCTCGGCACGGACGTCGAGCTGGCCCCGGACCAGACGACCGTGCTGCGCCAGTGGCAGACGGGCGCGGGCACGGCCAAGGTGCCGGGCTACGCCGTGATCTCGGGCTACGAGGACCTGCTGGCCTGCCCGCGCAAGGAGCTGAGGGCCAGCTCGCCCAGCGACCTGGCGACCCTGACCACCAAGGATGGCCCGCTCCTGATCGGCTTCATCGACGTCCCGCGGCCGATGAAGAAGCCCGAGCTCGACGCCGGCACCTACTTCGTCTTCTGGCGCGGCGCCGGCAAGCTGGTCGAGGCCAAGGCCGAGAAGGAGAAGCAGGGCATGGCGCTCGCCTCGCAGGAGCCGGTCGCGACGCCCTTCCAGGAGGTGCCCGGCTTCACGGCCGAGAAGGACTGCTACCTCTTCTACAGCGCCGACGGCACGCCGCAGGTCGCGCTCGAGGCCCCGCCGGTCAAGGCGGAGAAGAACGTGCCCTCCACCGTGCGCATCGAGCCCTTCGTGCCGCCCGATCCGAAGACCCTCCCGAAGGACGCGCCGCCGCCGACCCCGCTCGACACGCTGCGCTTCACGCTCAACATCACCAGCGCCGCCAGCCGGGCCAAGGGCTTCGTGTTCGACCTGCCGCTCGCGGTCGCGCCGGGGGCCTACGCCGGCGCCTGGAAGTAGCCGGCCGGAGCGGAGCCGAGCGCGCGCGCCGACGATCGGCGGCCTGACGCCCTGCGGCCGGGGCGGTCCGCCGGTCAGTCCCGCCCGTCAGTCCCGCCGGACGGGCACGGCGCGCCGCAGGCGCACCGAGCGCACGCGGCGCGGGGAGGCGTCGACGATCTCCAGCTCGGTCCCGTCGGCCGCGCGCAGCACCTGGCCGACGTCGGGCACGCGCTCGTCGTTGAGGCGCACGCACAGGCCGCCGAGCGTGGAGACCTCCTCGAGCTCCCCCAGCTCGAGGCCGGTCTCGCGGATCACCTCGCGCAGCGGCGCGTGACCGGGCACCACGAAGGTCCCGGCCGCCTCGCGCACGACCTGGGCGATCAGGGCGGGGGCGTGCTCGCTGCGGATCTCGCCCACCAGCTCCTCCAGCAGGTCCTCGAGCGTGATCAGGCCCTCGACCCCGCCGTGCTCGTCGACCACGATCGCCAGGTGCGTGTGCCGCCGGCGCAGCTCGTGCAGGAGCTCGACGGCCAGCATCGACTCCGGCGCGAAGTACGCCGGCCGCAGCAGGGCGTCGATCGAGCCGAGGGTGCCCTTCCACACCGCCGACAGGACGTCGCGCCAGGCCAGGTAGCCCACGACGTTGTCGATCGAGCCCTCGAACACCGGCAGGCGCTGGTGGCCGTGCTTCAGGAAGGTCTCGCGCACCGTCTCCGGGCTCGCGTTGCGTGACAACGCGACCACGAAGCGCCGATGGATCATCACGTCGGAAGCGTGCAGCGCGCCGAAGTCCAGCGCGCGCGTGGCGATGTCGGAGACCTCGCTCGCCATCGTGCCGTGCTTGCCGGCGTCGATCATCATCGCGCGCAGCTCCTCCTGCGAGATGCGCGCCTCGGTGAAGGTCGTCTGGTCGCCGAACAGGCGCAAGACGAGGTTCGAGCTGGTCGAGAGCAGCCACACGACCGGGCGCGCGAGCTGCGCGAGCGCGAGCAACGGTGGCGCCGCCAGCAGGGCGTAGCGCTCCGAGACGCGCAGCCCGATCGACTTCGGCACCAGCTCGCCCAGCACGACCGAGAGGTAGGTGACGAGCCCGACGACCGTGACGAAGGCCAGCTCCTCGGCCCAGGGCAGGAGCGCCGGCACGGCCCGGAAGGCGGGCTCCAGGTCCTCGGCCAGGCTGGCGCCGCCGAAGGCCGCGGCCGCCGCGCCGGCCGTGGTGATGCCGACCTGCACGGTGGCGAGGAAGCGCTCCGGCTGCTCGCGCAGCTTGCGCGCCGCCAGCGCGGCCGCGCGGCCGCCACGCACGAGCTCCTCCAGGCGGCTGCGGCGGATCGAGATGATCGCGATCTCGGCGCCCGAGAGCAGCCCGTTCACCAGGATCAGGGCCAGGATGACGAGGATCTCGCTCATCGGCGGAGGGCGGACTGTACCGCAACCGCGCGCCGCCCGCGGGCGCGGACGCGGGCCGGGCCCGCGCGCGGGTGCCGGTGGCCCCTCACGGACGCGCGCGAGGCGCCCCGAGGGCGCGCTCGAGCTCCGCGCGCGCGAGCGCGGCGGCGAGGCGCGCCTCCAGCTCCGTGCGGCGCGCCACGGCCAGGGCGCGCTCGGCCACCAGCTCCTCCAGCAGGGTCGCGCGTCCGAGCTCGCGCTCGGCGCGCGTGCGCGCCAGCAGCTCCAGGGCGCGCGGCACGAGCTCGTCCTCGGCCTGCCGCGCGGCCTCGTCCGCCAGCCGGGCGCGCTGCGCCGCGGCGCGCACGGCCTGGGACGCCTCGGCCACGAGCGCCGCGTGCTCCGCCTCGCGCGCGGCCAGCTCGAAGGCCGCCGCGGCCGAGCGCACGCGCGGCGCGCCCGAGAGCGGCAACCCGACCGTCAGGCCGGGGCCCGCCAGGAAGCCCGGGTCCTCGCCCAGCTCGGGGCGCTCGGCCGCCAGCGTCAGGTCGAGCTCGGGCACCTTGCGGGACTCCTGCAGGGCGAGCTCGGCGCGCCGCGCGTCGAGGTCGCGGGCCGAGGCCTGGAGGTCGAGGCGCTGCGCGCGGCTCTGCGCGACGAGCTCCTCCTCGGGGGCCAGCAGGCCGGCGCGCGCCGGCAGGCCGTCGACCAGCTGCACAGCTCCGAGCGCGCGGGGCCAGGAGAAGAGCGCCGCCAGCGCCTCGCGCGCACCGACCGCGTCGCGCTCGGCCGCGAGGCGGACCTGCGCGGCCTCGGCCAGGCGCGCGCGCACGCGCTCGGCGTCGAGCGCGCTGGCCACGCCGCCCGTGACGCGCGCCTCGACGGCCGCGAGCTCGGCCCGCGCCAGGCGCTCCTCCTCCTGCGCCAGCGCCACGCGCTCCCCGGCCGCCGCGGCCGTGAAGTAGGCCGCGCGCACCTCCGCCGCCAGCGCGCTGGCCGCGTCCGCCAGGGCGAGCACGTCGCGCGCCAGCTCGGCGCGCGCCAGGGCCTCGCGCCGCGGCAGCTCCCACAGGTCGAGCACGCTCGCCGCCAGGTCGAGCGTCCAGCGCACGGCGCCGCCGCCCGAGGGCAGGAGCACGGCGAAGGAGACGCGCGGATCGCGCCACAGCCCGGCCTGCACCAGCTCGGCCTTCGAGACGCCCAGGCGCGCGAAGCCGGCCTGCAGGCGCCGGTTCTCGAGCAGCGCGATCCGCAGGGCCTCGTCCAGCGTCAGCCCGTCCGCCAGCCAGCCCGCCAGCGTCTCCGCGTCGGGCGGCGCCTCCGGGTCGTGCACGTCCGCCACCCCGGTCGCGGCGCGGATCGCCGCGCGCGCCTCCGCCTGCTCCGGCCGCGGGTCCACCGTGGCGCAGCCCGCGGCCAGCCCGAGCACCCCGACCCTCGTCCAGACGCTACGCATGGCGCACCTCCGCGTCGTCGGGCCGCGTGGCCGCGAGCGGCCGACCGTGGCGAATGTACATGGCCGGCACGAGCAGCACGTTGAGCAGCGTGGCCGAGAGCAGCCCCGCCAGGATCACGACCGCCATCGGCGTCAGGATCTCGTTGCCGGGCTCCTCGCCGCGCAGCGCCAGCGGCACGAGCGCGAGCCCGGCCGCCAGGGCCGTCATCAGGATCGGGCACAGGCGCTCGAGCGCCCCGCGCCGCACGGCCGCGCGGAAGTCGCGCTCGCCCTCGTGCTGCTGCAGGTGCCGGATGTGAGAGACCAGCATGATCCCGTTGCGCGCCGCCACCCCGAAGACGGTGATGAAGCCGATCAGCGAGGCCACCGTGAGCGTGCCGCCGGTCAGCGCGACGCCCAGCACGCCGCCGGCCAGAGCCAGCGGCAGGTTGAGCAGCACCAGCGCGGTGTCGCGCAGCGAGCGGAACAGGAAGTAGAGCAAGCCCGCGATGGCGACGACCACGCCCGCGCCCAGCACGGTCAGGAGGCGCCCGGTCTCCGCCGCGCTCTCGAACTGCCCGCCGTACTCGACGCGATACCCCGGTGGCAGCCCGCCGTCGGCCGCCAGCGCCGCCTGGACGTCGGCCACGACCCCGGCGACGTCGCGCCCGGCCACGTTGCAGGTCACGGCGATCTTGCGCTGCACGTCCTCGCGCGAGACGAAGTTGGGCGTGCGTTCCTCGGACAGCGTGGCCAGCGCGCGCAGCGGCACGAGCGCGCCGCCCGGCGTGGGCACGCGCGTGGCCGCCAGCAGCTCCTCGGAGAGCTCGGCCGCCGTGCCGGTGCGCACCACGAGGTCGAGCGTGCTCGTCCCCTGCCGCACCTGGCCGGCCACGGTGCCGATCGTCGCCAGCTCGAGCGCCAGGGCCGCGTCGGCCACCGCGAGGCCGTGGCGCGCCAGGGCCGCGCGGTCCAGCTCGACGCGCAGGGCCGGCACGAGCTCCTGCGTCTCGCGCGCGAGGTCGACGATGCCCGGCACCGCGCCCATCAGCCCCTCGACGCGCGCCGCCTGCGCGCGCAGCACGGCGAGATCGTCGCCGAAGAGCTTGACCGCCACGCTGGCGCGCGTGCCGGACAGCATGTGGTCGATGCGGTGGCTGATCGGCTGCCCGAAGGTCGCCTGGATGCCGGGCACGCGTGCGACGCTGGCGCGCAGGGCCTCCAGCAGCTCGGCCTTCGTGCGCACGGGCAGCCCGAGGCGCTCCGGGGCCTCCATGTCGAGCGTCAGGTCGATCTCGCTGGCCTCGACGCCCTGCACGTGCTCGTCGCCCTCGGCCCGGCCGGTGCGGCGGCCGATGGCGACGATCTCGGGGTGCCGCATCAGCTCCTGCTCGACCAGGTGCGCGAGGCGGTCGCTCTCCGCCAGCGAGGTGCCGGGCAGCGTGACGAGCCCGACCACCAGCGCGCCCTCGTTGAACTCCGGCAGGAAGTTGCGCCCGAAGGTCGAGCCGTGCACCAGCGCGCCGATCAGGAACGCGAGCCCCGCCAGGCCGACCGTGCGCGGCCGGTCGAGCGACCACTCCAGCGGACGCGCGTAGAGCCGCTTGCAGGCCCGCACCAGGGCCGGCTCGGCGCCGCCGGCCACGGTCGCGCTGGTCGGCAGGCACAGGAGGCACAAAGCCGGCGTGACGGTCAGCGCGGTCAGGAGCGAGGCCGCCAGCGAGACGGTGAAGGCCACGCCGAGCGGCCGCAGCAGGCGCCCCTCGATGCCGTCCAGGAAGAAGAGCGGCGTGAACACCAGCAGGATCAAGAGCGTCGCCAGCACGATCGAGGGCCGCACCTCCAGGCTGGCCGAGAGCACGACCGACAGCGGCGGCCGGCGCGCCCCGGACGGCAGGGCCGCGTTCTCGCGCAGGCGGCGCACGACGTTCTCGACGTCGATGATCGCGTCGTCGACCAGGGCGCCGATCGCGATCGCCATGCCGCCCAGCGTCATCGTGTTGATCGTGCCCCCGAGTCCGCGCAGCACCAGCACGGCGGTGGCCAGCGACAGCGGCAGGGCCACCAGCGTGACCGCGCTGGCGCGCGTGCTGGCCAGGAAGGCGAGCACCACCAGCACGACCATGGCCGCGCCCTCCAGCAGGGCCGTGGTCGTGTTCGCCAGGGCGTGCTCGATGAAGGTCGCCTGGCGGAAGAGGTTCTTCTCCAGCCACATCCCGGCCGGCAGCTCGGCCGCCAGCGCGTCCAGCACCTCCTCGACCTTGCGCGTCAGCTCGAGCGTGTTCGCGCCCGGCTGCTTCTGGATCGCCAGCACCACGCCGTCGGCCAGGATCGGCTCCCAGTCCGGCCCGCGGCGCGAGGAGCAGGCCGTGCCGCGCTTCAGGGCCGCGCCGAGCTCGACGCGCCCCAGGTCGCCGACCGTCACGGGCACGCCGTCGACCAGGCGCACGAGCGTGGCCTCCACGTCGCCCGGCGTGCGCACGCGCCCGAGGCCCTCGATCACGAGCTCGTCCGCGCCGCGCACGAGCACGCCGCCGGCCACGTTCTCGCTGGCGCGCTCCAGCGCCGTCACGACCTCGGCCGCGGGGATGCCGTGGGCCGCCAGGCGCTCGGGCGCGAGCCGGACCTGGAGCTGGGCCGTGTCGCCGCCGATCGGCGTGACCTGCGAGACGCCCGGCACGGAGAGCAGCCGGCGCCGAACGTTCTGCACGGCCGTCGTGCGCAGCTCGAGCAAGGAGTGGCGGTCCGAGGTCAGCGACACGAACAGGATCTCGCCCATGATCGAGGAGGTCGGCGCGAGCTGGGGCGGCTCGACCTCCTCGGGCAGCGTCCCGGCCAGCGTCGCCAGGCGCTCGTTGACCGTCTGGCGCGCGCGGTGCACGTCGGTGCCCCACTCGAACTCGACCCACACGACCGCGATCCCGAGCGCCGTGCCGCTGCGCACGCGGCGCACACCCTCGGCCCCGTTCACGGCGGCCTCGATCGGGAAGGTGACGCGCGCCTCCATGTCCTCGGGCGGCATGCCGTGGCCCTCGACCAGCACCGTCACCGTCGGCGCCGTCAGGTCGGGGAAGACGTCGACCGGCATGGAGAGACCGACCCAGGTGCCGGACAGGAGCACGCCCAGCGCCAGGGCCAGCACGGCCAGACGGTTCTCGAGCGACCAGCGGATCAGGCGGCTGACCATGGCGCCCTCAGTGGTGGTGTCCGTGGCCGAGGCCGGCCGGAGCGAGGGCCGCCAGCTTCACCAGGTGCGCCGCGCGCGCGGCCACGCGCTCGCCGGGCGAGAGGCCCGAGCGCACCTCGACCCACTCGCCGTCGCTGATCCCGAGCGCGAGCACGCGCCGCTCGAAGCTCTCGCCGGCGAGCATCACGTAGGCCGTGTCCAGGCCGCCGTCCTGGACGAGCGCGGTGCGCGGGATGGCCACGGCCGCCTCGGCCGAGCGCACCGCCAGGGCCAGCTCCGCGAGCATCCCGGCGCGCAGCCGGCGCTCGACGCTGGCGGCTGCGTAGCGCAGGCGCACCGTGCGCGAGCCGGGCTCGAGCCGCGGCGCGACCCACAGCGGGGCGTCCAGCTCGAGCGCGAGCCCGGGCAGGGCCGGGAAGGTGGCGCGCGCGGCCGGGGCCGGGGCGAGATGCGCGAGGTCGAACTCGTCGACGCGGCCCTCGATCCACAGCACGTCCGGATCGAGCAGGTGGAAGGCCTCCGCGCCCGCCGGGACGAGCGCGCCGCTCGCGAAAGGTGCCGAGACGACCTCGCCCGCCAGCGGCGCGAGCAAGGCGAGCCGCAGGAGCGACCCGTCGTCCTCGTGCACGCGTCCCAGCCGCCCCAGGGCGTCCAGGGCCTCCTCCGCGGCCCGCGCCGCGCCCTGCGCGGCCGCCAGCTCGCGCTCGGCCGCCTCCAGCTCCTGCTGCGTCGCGAGGCCCTGCCGCGCGAGCCCATCGAGCCGCGCGCGGTCCTTGGTGGCGAACTCGAGGCCGGCCGCGGCGGCGCTGGCCGAGCGCTCGATCTCCAGGCGCGTCGCCGCCAGCTCGAGCGCGAGAAACCGCGCCGGCCCGTCGAGCGGCGGCTCGATCCAGCCCAGCAGCGCGCCGCGCTCGACGCGCGCGCCGCCGACCGGCAGGTGGCCGCCCTCGGGCGGGACGAGCCGCCCCGTCAGCGGCGCCACGACCGCCGCCTCGGCGCCCTCGGGCGTCACCACCGCGCCCGGCACGACCAGGCGCTCGGTCAGCGCGCGCGGGCCGGCCTCGGCCAGGAGCAGCTGCACCTGCCACTGCTGCTCCAGCAGGAACGGGATCGCGCCGGCCGGCCCGGCCGGCGCCTCCTCGGCGGCGTGCGCGGCCGCGTGCGCGTCGGCGTGCACCACGACCGGCGCGAGCGCGAGCGTCTCGGAGTCCGCCCCGCTCTCGACCACCAGGCGCGCCGGGAAGGTGCCGGCCTCGGCCAGGCTGCCCTGCGGCACGAACAGGCCGTCCCGGAGCGGCGCATCGGCCGCCAGGCGCCCGGCGCCGAGCTCGAGCACGACGCGCCCGGCGCGCACGGGCTCGCCCGTCGCGAGCACGGTGAGGTGCACCAGGAACTCCGCCGTTTCACCCCGCACCAGGGGCGGGTGCTCGACGTAGGTCAGGAGGCGCGCGCCGAAGACGGTCTGGCTCGTGGGCTCGAGCTCGTCGTCGTGCGCGTGGTCGTCCTCGAGCGCCGCGCTGGAGGGCGCGCAGGCGGGCGCGCAAGCGAGGACGACGAGGGGCAGGAGGCAGGCGGAGAGGAACGGGTGCGGGCGGTCGATCACGGGAACTCCTCGGTCGCTGGGCTGCGGGTCTCGCGCGAACGCCGCGACGAGACGGCCAGACGGACGCGCCCCGGCCGACCCGGGCACGCGCCGAGGAGCGCTAGATCAGGAGCCCGTGCCCGGCGGCCACGCGCGCGGCCGCCCCCGATCTGGGCCCGGCGCGCGCGCGCCAGGGCGTCGGCCCGGCCTCCGGTGCGCCCACCTCGCGCCGCGCCCGGAGGAGCGGGACGCGCTCCACCGCGGCCTGGATCACGCGCTCGGCCGGGGCCAGGCGCGCCAGCGATCCACCGGGGAAGGGACCGGAGAAGCACACCACGAAGCAGTCGCTCTCGCGGTGCTCGCGCGGCGCGGGGCGGTCGTGGTGGTGCTCGTGCTCGTGGGCGCGGTGCTCGTCCTCGAACCAGGAGGCGTGCGCCTCCTCGCCGTGCGGCGCGTGCTCGTGGCCGTGCTCGGCCAGGACGTGCAGGTGGGCGCCGGCGTCCGCGTGGGCGTGCAGGAGGAAGGTGCGCCCGTTCAGCACCGGACCGAGCAGGAACAGCGGCAGGGTCCAGGCCAGGACCAGCAGGCGTGCGCGGCTCTTGCGGCTGCGGGGGGACATCGCGGGAGGCTCTATCGGCCGGGAGCATGACACCGCCGCAGCCGAGCGCGCAAGCATCGCCCTCGGCCGTCCCCGCCTCCGGGCTTCCCCCTCGCCGGGCCGCAGGCCACACTGCGGGCGCATGCCGCCGTGCCTCTCCTCGCCCCGACCGGCCGCGCCGGCCTCGCAGCGATGACCCTGGCGATCCAGGACCTGCGCGGGCGGCGCCTGGCCTCGCCGGAGGCGCTCGAGACCTTCCTGCGTGCCCATTCCTTCCCGCTGGTCGAGGGCGAGAACGTGACCTTCGTGTGGCGCGGCGAGGCGGACCGCGTGCACCTGCGCCACTGGATCTACGGCCTGCCCTCCTCGCAGGCGCTGCGGCGCCTGGAGGGCTCGGACCTCTGGTACCTCTCGATCGCGCTGCCGGAGCGCTCGCGCGTCGAGTACAAGTTCGAGCTGTATCGCGGCAACACGGTCGAGCTCGTCACCGACCCGCTGAACACGCACCTCGCGACCGACCCGATGGGCGCGAACTCGGTCGTGCACGCGCCCGGCTACGAGGTGCCGGACTACACGTTCTTCGACGCGAACGCCCGCCCGGGGACGCTGGAGACGGTCGTGCTGGCCAGCGAGAGCTTCGGCGAGCCGCGTCCGGTGCAGGTCTACCTGCCGGCGCGCTTCCGCCCGACGCGGCGCTACCCGCTGCTCGTCGTGCACGACGGCTCGGACTTCCTGCGCTACGCAGGCCTGAAGACCGTGCTCGACAACCTCATCCACCGCCTCGACCTGCCGCCGCTCGTCGCGGCGCTGACGGACTCGCCGCGGCGCCTCAGCGAGTACGCCGACGACGCGCGCCACGCGCGCTTCCTCTCCTGCGAGCTGCTGCCGGCGCTCGAGGCGCGCTACCCCCTGGCGCGCACGCGCGACGCACGCTGCCTCCTCGGCGCCTCCTTCGGCGCCGTGGCCTCGCTGGCCGCCGCCTGGCGCCACCCGGGCGTGTTCGGCAACCTGGCGCTGCTCTCCGGCTCCTTCGCCTTCACCGACATCGGCGCCCACGACCGCGGGCCCGTCTTCGACCCGGTGGTCGAGTTCGTCAACGCCTTCCGCGCCCAGCCCGGCCGCCCGAGCGAGCGCGTCTACCTCGCCTGCGGCATCTACGAGTCGCTGATCTACTACAACCGCTCGATCTACCCGCTGCTCCAGTCGACCGGCATGAGCGTGCGCTTCAGCGAGGTGCGCGACGGCCACAACTGGGAGAACTGGCGCGACCGCTTGCGTGAGGGGCTGTCGTGGCTGTTCCCGGGGCCGCTGTGGATGGTGTACGAGTAGCCGGCTGGGCTGCGCAGGGGTCCCGATTGCGCCCGCCCGATCCGGACGGCTACCGTGATCGCCGATCGACGCAGTCCAACCGGCTCCTGCGGGAGCCACCACCCGGAGTTCCCATGTCGAAGCTCGCTCCGCTCGCCGCGCTGCTCCTCGCCGTCCCCGCCCTGGCCCAGGACCTGGTCGTCACCCGGCAGAAGCACTCCGACGCCATGAAGATGCCCGGCCACGAGGTGCCGGCCTCGGACACGACCGAGGTGACCTGGATCGGCAAGGACCGCATGCGCTCCGACGAGGGCAACGAGGTCACGATCGTGCGCCTCGACCTGAAGAAGCTCTACCAGATCGACATGGTCGCGAAGACCTACACGGCCATCGACCTGCCCTTCGACATGGCCAAGTACGTCCCGGCCGAGATCGCGCCGATGCTGGAGCAGATGAAGCCGAAGGTCACGCTCACGCCGACGACGGAGACCAAGCAGATCAAGGACTGGACCGCCACGAAGTACACCCTCGAGATCAGCATGGGGATGGGCGGCGGCGGCAAGCAGGAGATGTGGGTCGCGAAGGACGTGGGCGTCGACCTCGCCTCCTACCGCGAGATGGCCGCGGCCATGCTGGCCGCCAACCCGATGATGGGCGGCATGGCCGAGGAGATGAAGAAGGTCGACGGCTTCGCGGTGCTGACGGAGCGCACGATGATGGGCTCGAAGTCGACCGAGGCCGTGGTCTCGATCGAGAAGAAGGAGGCGCCCGCGGGGCACTACGACCTGCCGGCCGGCCTCACGGAGAAGCCCTTCGACCCGATGGAGGGCATGGGCGGCGGCGGCGGCCCGCGCGCGCGCGGCGGGCGCGGGCCCAGGTGAGGCGAACGCACGGCGAGAAATGACGAGCCGGCGCGGGCCGAGGGATCTGGCGGAGCGCGTAGAATGGAGCTAGGTCCCCGGCCGTAGCCCGCCGCCATGAAGATCCGCCTCCTCCCCGCGCTCGCCCTGCCCCTCCCCCTCCTCCTCGGCGCCTGCGGCGACGGCCAGCAGACGGCCGACGTCGTCCAGGCCGCCACGCGCGGCGTGGCCGAGGCCGGCCAGCAGCTCGCCCAGAAGGCCGCCGAGCTGGCCGACATGGCCCCGGCCGAGGCCAAGCTGAAGCTCCAGGGCCTGCTGGACACCGCCGCGCTCCAGATGCAGGAGCTGCGCGACTCCGAGACCACCCGGCGCGTGGTGGCCGAGGTCGAGCGCGCCCTCGACAAGCTGGTCGAGCTGGCGCGGAAGCTCGGCGAGGAGCTCGACCTCGCGGCCCTCAAGGCCTCGGTCGTCGAGCTGGTGGACCGCTTCAAGGAGGACCCGCGCGTGACCGACGCGCTGGAGAGCCTGAAGGGCAAGCTGGACGGGCTGACCGGCGCCGGCAAGTGAGCCTGCTCCTCGCGCTGGCGCTCGCGGTCCCGCCGCCGGCCCAGGCGGTGACCGAGGAGCGCCTGCGGACCGCCTACGAGGAGGCCCGCGCAGCCCTGGCCGCGGAGCCGGGCTTCGCGCTGCCGCCCGAGGCCCGCCTGGTGCTGACGGACACGGCCACGGTGGCGGCCCGGATCGAGGCCGAGAACCTGCCGCTGATCCGCCTGCGCGAGCCCGACGCGAAGAAGGCCGCCGAATCGGCGCGCCAGGTCGGGGCCGGCCTGGCCCAGGTCGTCTTCGCCAAGTACGCCTGGAGCACGCGCGAGCTCCTGGTGGTGCCGGCGGCCTGGCAGGCGCAGGCGCGCCTGCTCGATCGGCCGGAGATGACCGGCGACGCGGCCCTGCGGGCGGTGCTCGCGCACGAGCTCGTACACGCCTGGGACGACGCGCGCGTCGGGTTGAAGGCCTTCCTGACCGCGCTCGACTCGAACGACGCCGTGCTCGCGGCGAGCGCGCTGATCGAGGGCCACGCCCAGTTCCGCGCGCGGCGCCTGTGCGCGCAGCACGGCTGGACGCCGGGCTTCGAGGCCTTCACGAGCGGGATCGGACAGGTGCCGGAAGGGAGCTCGGCCCTGGGCGAGGGCATGCTGCACCTCCTGCGGGTCCAGGGCGCGAGCCTGCGCAGCGCCTACCACGACGGCGAGCGCTTCGTGGCCGCGCTGCACGCCGCCGGCGGCGAGGAGCTGGTCGCGCGCGCCTTCCAGACTCCGCCGGGCGACGTCGAGACGATCCTCCACCCGGGCTGGTACCTCGACCCGAGCACGCGCCCGGCGGTGCTCCACGACCCCGAGCCGGCCCTGGACCTCTTCGCGGAGCGCTTCCCCGCCGCCGAGTGGACCGCCAACCGTCTCTCGCTGCAGTCGGCCCAGATCGCCGCGGGCATGACGCTCCTCCCCGCGGACACGGTGCAGCGCGTGACGGCCCCGCTGCGGGCCGGGCGCGCGCTCTCGCTTCAGCCCAGCGCCGCGCCGGAGGCGAAGATGGTCGTCCTGGTGGTGCTCGAGTTCGAGAGCGAGAGCGCGGCGCGCGCCTTCGTGGCGGCGGCCGAGGAGCTGGGCGAGCGCAAGGACGAGGCCATGCGCCAGGGGATGCTGCGCATCACCGACTCGGAGCGCGCGCCGCTGGAGCTGCCCGACGAGCTCGGCATCACGGGCTTCCGCCAGCGCCTCGCGATGGTGAACGGGACCTTCGCCTTCGAGGTCGCGACCGTCGACGCCACCCGCGGCCGCCTGGTGGTCGAGCTGGTCTTCAGCGGCGAGCCGATCGAGGACGGGGAGCTGGTCGCGCTGGCCGGGAAGGTCCTGGAGGCCGTGCGCCTGCGGCCGGACGGCGACACGGGCCGCTGAGTCCGATCCGGGGCTCGCTACACTACGCGCGCCGTCCCGTCCGCGAGGAACCCCCGTGCCCAACGTCACGCGCAAGATCGGCCTGTCGCTCGGAGCCGACGTCTGCTGGCCGATCTGCTACGAGGAGATCGTCAAGAAGCTCGACCTGGCGCCGAAGATCGGGCGCGACACGGTGCGCTTCGAGGTCTCGCGGCTCTCGATCGACCCCTTCCGGCTCGACGATCCGTCGAAGTACGACCTCGTCATCGATCGCCTGACGCACTGGTATCACGTCAGCCGCGAGTGGATCAAGAAGGCCGTGCTGCTGAACGGCGTGTACGTCTTCAACAACCCCTGGTCGGTGCAGTCGAACGAGAAGCACTCGACCTACTGCGCGATGATGCGCCTGGGGCTGCCGATCCCGCGCACCTGGCTGATCCCGCCGAAGGCCTACGAGGAGAAGCCCGACCTGCAGGTGACGCTCGAGCGCTACGCCAAGCACTTCGACCTGGGCGTGATGGGCAAGGACCTCGGCTACCCCCTGTTCATGAAGCCCTTCGACGGCGGCGGCTGGGTCGGGGTCAACAAGATCGACGACGAGCGCGCCCTGCGCGACGCCTACGAGAAGTCGGGCAAGTTCGTGATGCACCTGCAGCAGGGCATCCACCCCTTCGAGTCCTTCGTGCGCTGCATCGGCGTCGGCCCGCAGACGAAGACCGTCAAGTACGACCCCGGCCAGCCCCTGCACCAGCGCTACCTCGAGGAGGAGGACTTCCTGGCCGACGAGGACGAGGCCCTGCTGACCGACACGACGCTGACGATCAACTCCTTCTTCGGCTGGGACTTCAACTCCTGCGAGGCCCTGCTGAAGGACGGCGTCTGGTACCCGATCGACTTCGCCAACCCCTGCCCCGACAGCCAGGTCACCTCGCTGCACGTGCACTTCCCCTGGCTGGTCAAGGCCAAGATCCGCTGGTCGCTCTTCTGCGCCGCCACGAAGAAGCCCTTCCGCCCGAACCTCGACTGGCAGCCCTTCTTCGCCCTCGCCGCCGAGGACCTGCCGCTGCGCGACAAGCTGGCCGGCTACGCCGCCATCGCCCACGAGCGCTTCGAGACCGCGCGCTTCGAGGAGTTCTGCGAGCAGCACCTGGCCCACCTCGACGAGGTCGCCTGGGAGTTCTTCGGCACCCCGCGCGCGCGCGAGGCCGTGGCCGGCAAGGTCGAGGCGCTCTTCCCCAAGCACGAGCACGCGAGCTTCACCGAGCACTTCTGGCAGAAGCTGCAGCTCTGGCGCGAGCGCGACGCGAGCCGCCGCGCCGGGGCGCGGACCTGACACCGCGAAGAATCGAGCGCCCGCGCCTCTGGCAGAGTCCCGGAGTTCCTGGGACACTCGCGCCGCGTGGGCTCCGACTCCACTCGCCCCTCCCTCCTCGCGCGCCTGAGCGAGGGACGCGACGAGGCCGACTGGCGCGAGTTCGAGTCCCGCTACCGCGACCTCGTCCTGCGCTTCTGCCGCCGACGCGGCCTGCAGGCCGCCGACGCCGAGGACGCCTGCCAGCTCGTCTTCATGGCCCTGGCGCGGGCCTTGCCCGGCTTCCGCTACGACCCCGGGCGTGGGCGCTTCCGCGACTACCTCGCGCGCGTGACGCAGAACACGATCCATCACCTGCTCGCGTGTCCAGAACGGGACCTCCGGCTGCTAGAGACCGAGGTGCTGGACTCGCTGAGGCGCGCCCCGGAGGACCCCCTCGACCCCGTCTTCGAGGACGAGTGGACGCAGCACCACTTCCGGCTGGCCATGCGCTCGGTGCGCACGCGCTCGCGCCCGGCGAGCCTGGAGGTCTTCGAGCGGCTCCTGGCGGGCGAGACCGTCGCCGGCGTGGCGCGGGCCAGCGGGATGAGCGAGGAGGCCGTGCACAAGGTCAAGCAACGCGTCGGCGAGCGCCTGCGCCAGGAGATCGAGCGCCAGGTGCGCGACGAGGAGCTGCTCGAGCCCAGGAACGGGTCCGACGGCGCGGCGACATGAGCCACGGCCACGGACCCCGCCGGCTGCCGACGGCGCTGGCCACGGGCCCCCGGACGGGACGGGGCCGCCCATGTCCCTGACGGCCGACGACTCGGCCCGCTTCGGCTTCGCGAGCGAGCGCTGGCTCGAGGTCCTGCGCACGGCCGAGTCGCCCGCGGCGCTCGGACGGCTCGGGCCCTACGAGCTGCTCGAGGAGGCCGGACGCGGCGGCCAGGGCGTGGTCTTCCGCGCGCGCCAGCCCGGGACCGGGCGCGTGATCGCGCTCAAGCGCCTGCTGGCCGGGGCCTTCGCCTCGCCCCAGACCCTGCGGCGCTTCGAGCGCGAGGTGGAGGCGGCGGTCGCCCTCAGCCACCCGGGCATCGTCACGGTCTACGGCGTCGAGCGCGCCGAGGGTGCGCCGCTGCTCGCGATGGAGTGGGTCGCCGGCGCTCCGGTGACGCGCTGGGCCGCGGGCCGTCCCCGCGAAGAGATCCTCGAGCTCTTCCTGCTCGTCTGCGAAGCCGTGCAGCACGCGCACCAGCGCGGCGTCCTGCACCGCGACCTCAAGCCCTCGAACGTGCTCGTCGACGCGGTGGGCCGTCCGCGCGTGCTCGACTTCGGCCTGGCCAAGCTCACCTCCGACGCGCGGCCGACGCTCACCTCCAGCGGCGACTTCCTGGGCACTCCCGCCTACGCGGCGCCCGAGCAGTGGCGCGGCGAGGAGCTGGACGTGCGCGCGGATGTCTACTCGCTCGGCGCGCTCCTGTTCGAGATGCTCACCGGACGGCGCCTGATCGAGGGCGAGGGGCTGAAGGCCGTGCTCCAGGCCAGCGCCGGGTCGACCCCGACGCGGCCGTCGGCGCTCGTGCGCTCGCTCCCGCGCGAGCTGGACGCGATCGTGCTCCAGGCCCTGTCGGCCGAGCGTGAGCGGAGGTACCAGTCGGTGGATGCCCTCGCGAGCGATCTGCGGCGCTTCCTTGCCGGCGAGCCGATCTCGGCCACTCCTCCGAGCGCCGGGTACCTGGTGCGCAAGCTGATCGCGCGCAACCGCCTGACGTCCGCGCTGGTCGCGCTGCTCCTGGCCGCGACGCTCGCCTACGCCGGGCTGACCGCGCGACACGCCGGGCAGGTGGTCCGCGAGCGCGACCAGGCCCTCCTGGCCAGCCAGGCCGAGGCGCGCGCCCACCTCCAGGCCGAGGCCGAGCGGGAGCGCGCGGAGCTGGCGCTCACCCGGGCGGAAGACCTGCGCCGGCGCGCCGAGAGGGAGCGAGAGAACGTGGAAGCCGTGCTCGCCTTCCTGGTGGACGACGTCATCGAGGTGGCCGATCCGGAGTTCCTCGGACACGAGCCGAAGCTCGTGGAAGTCCTGCGCGCCGCAGTCCCGAGGGTCCCGGAGCGCTTCCAGCACGACGTCGAGACCGAGACGCGCGTGCACGCGATGCTCGGCCAGGCCTTCCTGACCCTGGGCAGCTATTCCGAGGCCGAGGCCGAGACGAGGACCGCGTACCGGCTGCTCCGAGACTCCTCCTCTGCCGAGCCACGCGAGGTCGCGGAGGCGGCCTGGACCCTGGGGAGGATCCTGTACAACACCGGCCAGAATGCGGAGGCGGAGGCGCTGCTGCGTGAGACGGCCTCGTTCTTCGAGGCCACGGTCCCGCAGGACACGGTGCACCTGGGCACGGTCCTTTCCGACCTCCTCGGTCTCTACCTCGCGACCCAGCGCCATGCAGAGGCACTGGAGGTCTCGGAGCGAGTCCTCGCGCTCCTGACGGGGGGATTCGATCGGCTCGCTGCGCGCGGCAATCACGCCGTGATCCTGGAGGCGCTGGGCCGGTACGACGAGGCGCGAGCCGAGCTCGAGGCCGTGCTCTCCGCCGCGGACGAGGTCGAGGGGCTGCCGCACTCGTATCGCGCGGAGTGGCTCTTCAACCTGGGGACCCTCCAGGAGCGGGGCGGCGAGATCGAGCTGGCCGGGACGACCTTCCGCCGCTCGCTGGCGAGCATGACCGAGGCCTTCGGTTCCGATCACCCGTACTCGGCGCCTGCCATGGGCCGACTGGCCCGCAACCTGGCCGAGCGCGGCGAGGACCTCGAGGAGGCCGAGCGCCTCGCGCGCCACGCCCTCGGCATCCTGGTCCGCGCGGGGAGCGACGACTGGAGCGTCGTGGAGCACCGCAACTGGCTGGGTGACGTGCTGATGAGGCGCGCGGACCACGCGCAGGCCGCGGAGCTGTTCGCGCAGTCCTTGCCGTCCCTGGCGAGTCTCTTCGGCACGGAGTCGCCCGAGTGGCTGTCCTGCGCCCAGCGCCAGTTCCGCGCGCTCTCCGCCGGCGGACGAGGCGCGGAGGCCGCGGCCGTCCTGGACCGGATCGAGGCGGGCGCGGCGGTGACGGGGCGATGCTGGGCCCTGCGGCAGAGGGCGGCGGCCCTGAGGGACGGCGGAGATCTCGCCGGCGCTGCGCAGCTCTACGAGGAGGTCATCGCCCTGCTCGATCCATTGCCCTCCGCGCGCGCGAACCTGGCCGTCGCCCTGGTGGAGTACGCCGAGACCCTGCGCCTCCAGGGGGACGCAGCGGGAGCCGAGGAGCTCGAGCGTCAGGCCACCGAGCTCCGTAGGTGAGCGCGCTCGCCTGGGCGCCGCCTTGTCGCGCCCGCGGCCCGACCCCAGAATGCCGCGCCCGCCCGGGCCCCCGCATGACGAAGCTCAAGACCTCGTGGTTCTCCCACCGCCTCGGCCAGGACGTGACCGTCACGCGCTGGGGCACCTTCGGCACGCCGGTGCTGTTCTTCCCCACCGCCGCGGCCGACGCCGAGGAGGTCGAGCGCTTCCTGATGGTCAAGGCGCTGCAGCCCTTGCTCGACGCGGGCAAGATCAAGCTCTACTCCGTCGACAGCGTGGCCGGCCAGGCGCTGCTCTCCGGCAAGAGCGCGCAGGAGGTCGGGCGCGTGCAGAGCCGCTACGACGCCTACCTCTACCACGAGCTCGTCCCGGCCATCCGCCAGGACTGCCAGTCGCCCACGGCCGAGATCGTCGTCACCGGGCCCTCGATCGGCGCCTTCAACGCCCTCAGCGTCGTGTGCCGCCACCCGGACGTCTTCTCGAAGGCGATCTGCATGAGCGGCACCTACGACATCACCAAGTGGATGAACCACCAGGTGGTCGAGGACCACTACTTCGCCTCGCCGCTGCACTTCCTGCCGGGCCTCGGCGAGGGCGAGCAGCTCGCGCGCCTGCGCCAGCGCTTCGTGCTCCTGACCCACGGCACCGGCCGCTGGGAGGAGCCGGATCAGTCCTGGCGCGTGGCCGAGGTGCTGGGCAAGAAGGGCATCCCCAACCGCGTGGACGCCTGGGAAGGCCGCGACCACGACTGGCCGACCTGGCGCGACATGCTGCCGAGGTACCTGGGCGAGCTGTAGGGCTACCGGCTACCGCCCCCGCAGCCGTCCGTCGACGATCCCGTCCTCCTGATCGATCGCGCGCAGGGTGCGGGCGAACTCGTCGGAGGAGCACACGCCCTTCTCGACCAG
>DASVAP010000337.1:0-3372 GCA_036376275.1 Planctomycetota bacterium
CCAGCACCAGGAACGGCGTGACGAACAGCGCGATCTGGATCGAGCTGCCCATGGCGATGCCGACCGACAGGTCCATCTTGTCCTTGCGCCCCATGGCGACGGCTGCCCCGAGCTCGGCCGCGCCGCCCAGGATGGCGAGCAGCACGATGCCGATGAAGGTCGCCGACATGCCCAGGGCCTCGCCGGTCTCCTCGGCCGCCCCCACCAGCACCTCGCTCATGAAGGCCGCGCCCACCGAGGCCACCACCAGCGTCGTGGCGGCGCGCGCCACGCTCCAGTGCGCGCCATGCTCCTCGTCGCCGCCCTTCACCACGCGGAAGAAGTCCGGGTGCGTGCGCAGCATGAACACGAGGTAGAGCGCGTACAGGACGAGCAGCACCACGGCCACGCCCGTGTCGAGCGCCTGCGCGTGGACCGGTGCCGATTCGCTCAGGAAGCGGTGGAAGCTGGCCGGCCCGATCATGCTCAGGGCCGCCAGCAGCATGATCGAGCCGTAGGTGCGCGCCGCCGCCGGGTTGTACTCCTGCTCGTGCCGCCGCCGGCCACCCAGGATGAAGGAGAGGCCCATGGCCAGCAGGAGGTTCGCGAGCAGCGCCCCGATCAGGGACGCGCGCACCATGTCGAGCAGGCCCGCGCGCAGCGCGACCAGGGCGATGATCAGCTCCGGCAGGTTGCCGAAGGTCGCGTTCAGGAGCCCGCCGATGGCCGGCCCCGTGCGGGCGGCGATCTCCTCGGTCGAGTGCACGATCAGCGTCGCGAGCGGCACGAGCGCGAGACCCGCCAGCGCGAACACGACCGGCGCCGGCGCGTGCGCGGCCTCCGCCGCGAGCGCCGCGGGCGCGCCCGCCAGCAGCCAGTGCACCGGCTGGCGCACGAACTCGAGCCAGGCCGGGACGCTGCCCTTGGCACTCATGCTCGTCCTCCTGCTGCCACCACGGCGGCCACGGGCTCGTTCGCCACCACCGGCCCATAGTGCTGCTCGAAGCCCGCGCGCACCAGGGTCTCGCGCACGCTGCTCGGCGTGGCCGCCAGGCGGAACTCGAGGCCGCGCGCAGCGAGGGTCGCCTTGAGCTCGCTCAGGAGCTCGATCCCCGCCAGGTCCACGTGCGGGACGGCGCCCAGGAAGTACACCGCGCGGCGCGCGCCGCCGGACGCCTCCAGCAGCTCCAGGAAGCGCTCGCGCACGTGGTCGACGTTGAAGTAGAGCAGCGCCCCCGTGCTGCGGAAGACGAACACGCCGGGCGCGCGCTCGTTCTCGGGGTTGCGCAGACGGTCGGCGAAGTAGTCGGTGCCCGGCACGCGCCCGAGCTCGGTCGTGTGTGGCTTCGAGGCCCGGCGCAGGAGCACCACGATCGAGAGCACGGCCCCGATCAGGACGCCGCGCAGGAGGCCGGAGCCGAGCACGCCCAGGAGCGCCGCGATGGCGATGGCGAACTCGGCGCGGCTGAAGTGCCACAGGCGCACCAGGGCCTTGACCTTGAAGAGCCCGGTGACCGCCACCAGCACCAGCGCCGCCAGCACGGGCTGCGGCAGGTCCGCCAGCAGCCCCGAGAGGAACAGCACGACCAGCCCGATCAGGAGCGCCGCCACCAGCCCCGAGAGCGGGGTGCGCGCGCCGCCGCTCTCGTTCACCAGCGACTGCGACATGCCGCCGCTGACCGGGAAGCCGCGCCCGAGGCCGGCCGCCAGGTTCGCGGCCGCCAGTGCCAGGAACTCCTGGTTCGTGTCCACGCGGTAGCCGTGCTTCTGCCCGAACATGCGCCCGATGGCGGCGCTCTCTACCGCGCCGAGCAGGAAGCAGGCCATGGCGAGCGGCAGGATCTCGTTGACATCGGCCCAGCTCACGGACGGCAGGCCCAGACGCGGCAGCCCCTGCGGGACCTCGCCCAGCAGCTTGACCCCGTGCGCACCGAGGTCGAGCAGGCCCGCCGCAGCGATCCCGCCGGCGACGACGAACAGCGCGACGGGCCTGTTCGGCAAGAGGAACTTGCCGAGGAGGAGCAGCGCCAGGGCCACGAGCCCCAGCAGCAGCGCGGCGCCGTGCGTCTCGCCCAGGTGCCCGAGCAGGAAGCGCATGCGCTCCCAGAAGTTGCCGTGCGCGCCGGAGAGGCCGAAGAGCTTGGGGAGCTGCGTGCTGGCGAGGTACAGCGCCACGCCGGCCTTGAAGCCGATCAGCACGGTCTCCGAGACGAAGTTGACCACCGCCCCGCCCTTGAAGGCCCACACGAGCAGCGCGATCAGGGCCACCAGCAGCGCCGTGCAGGCCGCCAGGGCCGCGACGCGCGCGGGATCGCCGCCGCCGAGCTCGCCCAGCGTCGCGCCGGTGAGCAGCGAGATGGCCGAGGTGACGGTGATGGCCGTGTGCCGCGAGCTGCACAGCAGCCAGAAGACGAGCCCCGAGAAGAGACACGCGTACAGGCCCGCCTGGGCCGGCAGCCCGGCCAGGGAGGCGTCCGCGACCCCGGCCGGGATGGCGTAGGCCGCCAGCGTCAGCCCGGCGACGAGATCGGGCAGCAGCCAGGAACCGCGGTAGCCGCGCAGCCAGCCGAGCGCCGGCACGAGGCGGGCGAGGCGCCCCGGGACGGTTCCCGCGGGAGCCCGGGGCGCGCCTGCGGGAGCGCTCAGTAGCGCTCCTTCACGAAGCGCCGCCCCTCCAGGCTCGCCTGGTCGTCGTAGGCGCCCTTCTTCGAGCGCTTCGGCAGCTCGATGCGCTTGCGCTCGACGCGCTTGTGCGGGATCTGGTCGAGGATGTGGGCGAGCACGTTCAGCCGCGCGCGGCGCTTGTCGTCGGAGCGCACGACGTACCAGGGCGCGTGCTTCGTGTCGGTCGCCTCCAGCATGCGGTCGCGCGCGCGCGAGTAGTCGTACCAGCGCTCGCGCGAGGGCAGGTCCATGGGCGAGAGCTTCCACTGCCGCAGCGGGTCCTCGATGCGCGCCGCGAAGCGCCGCGCCTGCTCCTCGTCGCTGACCTCGAGCCAGATCTTCAGCAGCTGGATGCCGCCGCCGGTGATGTAGCCCTCGATGCGCGGGCAGTGCTCGAGGAAGCCCTCGTACTGGGTCTTCGTGCAGAAGCCCATGACCCACTCGACCCCCGCGCGGTTGTACCAGCTGCGGTCGAAGATCACGACCTCGCCCGCGGCCGGGAAGTGCGGCAGGTAGCGCTGCATGTACATCTGCGTCTTCTCGCGGTCGGAGGGCGCCGGCAGCGCCACCAGGCGGAAGACGCGCGGGCTGACGCGCTCGGTCAGGGCCTTGATCGTGCCGCCCTTGCCGGCCGCGTCGCGGCCCTCGAAGACGATGATCACGCGCTGGCCGGAGTGCTTGACCCATTCCTGGAGCGTGCACAGGCGCGCCTGGAGCTCGCGCAGCTCC
>DASVAP010000349.1:0-4088 GCA_036376275.1 Planctomycetota bacterium
TCGTCAACCCCGACCTCTCGCACCTGCCGGGCTTCCTGGCCGCGAAGCCGGGCCTCCACTCGGGCCTGATGATCGCGCAGGTCGCCGCCGCCGCCCTCGCCAGCGAGAACAAGTCGCTGGCCCACCCCGCCTCGGTCGACACGATCCCGACCAGCGCCAACCAGGAGGACCACGTCTCGATGGGCGTCACCGCCGCGCGCAAGGCGCGCCAGATCGTGACGAACGTCGAGCGCGTGCTCGCGATCGAGCTTCTGTGCGCCGCCCAGGCGCGCGACTTCCACCCCGAGTTCCGCGCCGGGAAAGGGGCCGAGGCCGTGCAGGCCTGCGTGCGCGCGAAGGTGCCGCCGCTCGAGCAGGACCGCTACCTGCACGACGACCTGGTGGCCGCCCACGAGCTGATCGTCTCGGGCGAGCTCGTGCGCGCGGTCGAGGCGGCGGTGGGGCCGCTGCAGGCCTGAGCGACCGGGACGATTCCTCGCAGCGAGAGCGGAGGCGCGCAGAGGACGATCCGGATCGACCTCTGGCCGTGTTTTTCTGCGCGCCCTCCGCCCGCCTCCGCGTCTCGGCGTTAGAATCGAGTTTGGCCCGCTGAACCGGGCCTGACCGCACGTGCCGGCCCTGCGGGCCAAGTCTACGGACAAGGGCAGATGGCCGCGCCGCAGCGGAAGTCTCAGGCTTGGTGAGGGTCCCGGTCGCAGGCCACGGTGGTTCCGCGGCCGCCCCGAAAGGACTCCCCATGCGTTCCGGTGCTCGACTCTCGATCCGACTGGCCTCCGTCGCGCTGCTCCTCGTGGCTCCGCCGACGGCCGCCCAGTTCGGCGGCGTGCGCTCCGCCCAGCCGATCGGGGAAGCGAGCGGAGGCTTCGGCGGTGCGCTCGACGACTTCGACTTCTTCGGGTTCGCGACGTGCGCGCCCGGCGACATCGATGGCGACGGACACGTCGATCTGGCGGTGGGCGCCCCCGGTGACGACGACGGGGACTTCGACGCGGGTGCGGTCTGGATCCTGTTCCTCGCGCCCGATGGCACGGTCCGCTCCTGGCAGAAGATCAGCACGACGGAGGGCGGCCTCGGCCACACGCTCCCGCGCAACGCGCAGTTCGGCCAGGCGCTCGGGGCCCTCGGAGACCTCGACGGCAACGGGGTGCCGGACCTGGCCGTGGGCGCGCCGCGCGGCGTCGCCGGCGGGCGCGTGTGGACGCTGTTCCTGGCGTCCGACGGAACGGTGGCCTCGGCCCGCGAGATCGCGACGCCGTCCGGTGTCGCGTCCGACGACGAGTTCGGCGTCTCGCTGGCGGGCCTCGGGGATCTCGACGGCGACGGCCTCCCGGACCTGGCCGTCGGTGCGCACCTGGACGACGACGGCGCCGGCGAGGCCGGCGCGCTGTGGATCCTGTTCCTCCAGGCGGACGGTGACGCACGTGCGGCCCAGAAGATCAGCGCGACCACGGGCGGCTTCGGTGGAGCGCTCGACCCCTTCGACCTGTTCGGGGCGGGAGTCGCGGCGCTGGGGGACCTGGACGGGGACGGCGTGGGCGAGCTGGTCGTCGGCGCCGAGCGCGACGACGACGGGGGCATCGGGTTCCTCGGCGACCTCGGGGCGGCGTGGATCGTGTTCCTGGAGTCCGACGGCACGGTGCGCTCCGAGCGCAAGCTCAGCGCGACCGCCGGCATCCCGGGGCTGGCCCTCGACCCGGGCGACTTCTTCGGCCGCGCCGTGGCGAGCGTGGACGATCTCGACGGCGACGGGCTGCGCGAGCTGGCCGTGGGCGCCTGGGGCGACGACGACGGCAGCGTGAATCGCGGCGCGGTCTGGATCTGCTTCCTGGCGGCCGACGGCGGCGCACGCTACGCGCGCAAGATCAGCGCGACGGCCGGCCGGCTCGCGAGCCCGGACGCGCGCATCGGCTTTGCGCTGGCCGCGCTCGGCGACCTGGACGGCGACGGGACCGAGGACCTGTGCACCTCCGACCGCTTCGAGCTGCTGAACCTGTTCCTCGAGGCGGGCTTCCAGCTCGACTTCGAGCGCGAGGACGACTTCATCACGCCGCTCCGGAACGGCCAGCACGTGGACACCGAGTTCGGCCGGCTCGTCGCGCTCCACGCCACGGGCCCGAACGCGGGCCTGGCGCTGTTCGACTCGACCCTCGGCGGGCCGAACGATCCCAGCCAGGACACCGACCTGCTGGTCGGCTCCGGCCGGCTCCTGATCCTGCAGACCGAGAACTACCCCCCCGGCCCGGACGACGTCTTCCCGCGGCCGAACGACGACGACGATGGCGGCACGCTCGCGTTCGAGCTCGCCTCACCGGGCTCGCCGCGCGCCCTGACCCTGGTGGACCTGGACTCCGGCGACGGGCCGACCACGGTCGTCCTGAGGGACGGGCTGGGCCGCGAGCGACGCTACACGGTGCCGAGCGCCTGGACCGGCGACCGCCTGCTCGGGCAACCCGGACACCGGGCGCTCGACCTCACGACGCTGGCCGCGCAGCCCGGCTTCGGCTCGACCGCGACCGCGCTCGAGGATCCCGGCTTCGCCGCCGACGACGTGCGCCGGCTGGAGGTCCTGCTGCAGGGCTCCGGCGCCCTGGACGACCTGTGGGTGGCCTTCCCGCGCGCGCCGCGGGCCAGCGTGCAATTGCGCGCGGGAGGCTCCGGCAACGCGCGCTGCCTGCGCTCGAGCTCGCTGCCCAGGCTCGGCGCGACCTGGAGCGTGGAGCTGGATTGCGCGGCACTCGGTCAGGGCCTCGCCACCGTCGCGGTGCGCCGCGGGATGGACGCGGGCACTCCGACACCGTTCGGGGAGCTCTTGATCGCAGGCCCGTTCGTCGCGCAACGGACGAGCGTGTTCTCCGGCGCGGCGAGCCCGTTCGCCTGGTACCTGCCGCGCGATCTCGCGCTGCTCGGGCTTGAAGCGCACGTGCAGGGCTTCTGCCTCGCGGCTCCAGGAACTGCGCAGGGCAAGCTGCGGCGGGCGCGCGGGGTGCTGAGCAACGCCCTCGACCTCGTGCTCGGCTTCTGAATGGGGATACGGATGGCTGAGCCCGTGCACCTCAGGCCGCGATGGTAGTCTCGCTCCCATGGCCCGACCCGACCCCAAGAAGCGCGCTCCCACGACGGAGCACCTCAAGATCAACCACGACCCCAAGGCTGCCCAGGATCGGCACCGCGGCAAGCGTCCGACCAGCGAGCGTCCGCCCGCGCCGCGCGTGAAGCCGAAGCGGCGCGAGCGGTAGGCGCGGCCCGCCGGCGCTCACTCCATCCAGCGAGCCGCCGCCTCGCGGCGGGCCGGCACGTCGGCGCGCGGGTCGTAGCCGCGGTCCTCGCCGTACTTCGCCTGCAGGGCGGTGAAGGCGAGCTCGCGCGCGGACTCGACCTCGGAGAGCAGTAGCGCGGCCAGCGTGTGGCGCGCGGACTCGTCGCCGAGCGCGAGGCGCGTGCGAGCGGCCTGGGCGAGGAGCGCATCGCCGGGGCCGGCCTCCACGGGCACGGAGCCGGTCGCGATCAGGGTGCGGATGCGCTGCTCGTAGCGCACGAGCGCGGTCTTCGTGGCCGGGTCGGCCAGGCCCTCGAGGGCCCAGGCGGCCCAGGCGGCGACCGAGACGACCGGGTCGCGCAGCGTGGCGGCCAGGGCGGGCGCGGCGCGCGGGTCGCCGATCTCACCCAGCAGCCGGCACAGGGCGGCGCGCTTCTCGGCGAAGCCGGAGGGGTACTTCAGGCCGCGCACGAGGCCCGGCACGGCGTAGGCGTGCATGCCGCGCAGCTCGGCCAGGATCTCCTGGTCGCGCTCGGCCGTCGAGCCGACCAGGTCGTTGCCGCCGAGGTCGCCGACCAGGTGCCAGGCGTGGGCCTCGGCGATCGGGTCGCGGTCCTTCGCGAACGGCTTCAGGGCGTCCGCTCCGCCGTCCTTGGCCCACCAGCCCTGGAGCTCCGCCAGGGCCTCGAGCCGGTCGGGGCGCGGCGCGAGCGGCTCGTAGCCGAGGTGCTGGCCCGGGAGCGCGAAGAGGAGCTCGAAGAAGCTCTCGCGCACGAGGTCGTCCCCGTGGTCGAGCCCGGCCACGAGCACGGGCAGCCCCGCGCTCGAGCCC
>DASVAP010000352.1:0-9583 GCA_036376275.1 Planctomycetota bacterium
ATCGACTACGTCGTCACCAAGATCCCGCGCTTCGCCTTCGAGAAGTTCCCCGGCGCCGACGCGACGCTCACGACGCAGATGAAGAGCGTGGGCGAGGTCATGAGCATCGGGCGCACCTTCAAGGAGTCGCTGCAGAAGGCCCTGCGCGGCCTGGAGACGGGGCTGGCGGGGCTCGGGCTCGATCCGCGCGAGCCGATCCAGGCGCTCGCGGCGGACCACGGCGAGATCCAGCGCGCCCTGCGCGTCCCGAACGACAAGCGCCTGCTGGCGATCCGCACCGCCTTCCGCGCCGGGCTGTCGCTGGAGGAGATCCACGAGGCCACGCGCATCGACCGCTGGTTCCTGGAGAACATGCGCGAGCTGGTGGACTTCGAGGAGGAGCTGCGCAGCAAGCCGCTCACGCCCGAGCTCCTGCGCCAGGCCAAGGCCCTGGGCTACTCCGACCGCCAGATCGCCTGCGCCGCGAGCCTGAAGGAGGACCAGGTGCTGGCGCTGCGCTCCGAGCACGGCATCCAGCCGGTCTACAAGCTGGTCGACACCTGCGCGGCCGAGTTCGAGGCCAGGACGCCCTACTACTACTCGACCTGGGAGGACGAGAACGAGGCGCGTACCACGGACAGGAAGAAGATCGCCATCCTGGGCGGCGGCCCGAACCGCATCGGCCAGGGCATCGAGTTCGACTACTGCTGCGTGCACGCGGCCTATGCCGTGCGCGAGATCGGCTACGAGTCGGTGATGGTCAACTCGAACCCCGAGACGGTCTCGACCGACTTCGACACCTCCGACCACCTGTTCTTCGAGCCGCTCACGATCGAGGACGTGATGCACATCGTGCGCATGGTCGAGCCGGAGGGGATCATCGTGCAGTTCGGCGGCCAGACGCCGCTCAACCTGGCCAACGGCCTCCACGCGCGCGGCGCGCCGCTGATCGGCACCTCGGTCGAGTCGATCGAACGGGCCGAGGACCGCGAGCACTTCGCCAAGCTCCTGCGCAAGCTCGGCCTGCGCCAGCCGGACAACGGCCTGGCACGCTCGCCGGCCGAGGCCTTCGAGGTCGCGCGGCGCATCGGCTACCCGGTGATCGTGCGGCCCTCCTTCGTGCTGGGCGGGCGCGCGATGGAGATCGTCTACGACGACGAGGCCCTCGACCGCTACATGACCCTGGCGGTGCAGGCCTCGCCCGAGCGCCCGGTCCTGGTGGACCGCTTCCTCGAGGACGCGATCGAGGTCGACGTCGACTGCATCGCCGACGGCAAGACCGTGGTCGTGGCCGGGATCATGGAGCACATCGAGGAGGCCGGGATCCACTCGGGCGACTCGGTCTGCGTGCTGCCGCCGCACACGCTCGACCCGGAGCTCGTGGCCGAGATCGCGCGCCAGACGGCGGCCATGGCCCTCGAGCTCGGCGTCGTCGGCCTGATGAACGTGCAGTTCGCGGTGAAGGGCGACCTGGTCTACGTGCTCGAGGTCAACCCGCGCGCCTCGCGCACGGTCCCGTTCGTCTCCAAGGCGACCGGCGTGCCCTACGCGAAGCTCGCCGCCAAGGTGATGTGCGGCATGACCCTGAACGAGCTGGGCTGCACCGAGTCGATCGTGCCGCCCTACTACTCGGTCAAGGCCCCGGTCTTCCCCCACAACCGCTTCCCCAACGCCGATCCCTCGCTCGGGCCCGAGATGCGCTCGACCGGCGAGGTGATGGGCGTCGACCACGAGCTGGGCGCGGCCTTCCTCAAGGCCTACCTGGCGGCCGGCATCAAGCTGCCGAAGCGCGGACGCATCCTGCTGACGGTCAAGTCGAGCGACAAGCGCTCGATCGTCGGCGAGGCGCGCACCCTGGCCGGTCTCGGCTACGAGCTCGTCGCCACCGACGGCACCTATCGCGCGATCAGGGCCCAGGGCATCCCCTGCGAGCGCGTGAACAAGGTCGGCGAGGGCCGCCCGCACATCGTCGACCTGATCAAGAACCGCGAGATCGCGCTCGTCCTGAACACGCCCTACGGCAAGAAGGAGCGCAAGGACGACTCCGCCATCCGCGCCGCCGCCGTGCACGCCCACGTGCCCTGCATCACGACCCTGGCCGGCATCCAGGCGATCGTCAGCGCGCTCACCTCGCTGCACAAGAGCCCGCTCGTCGTGCGCAGCCTGCAGAGCTACCACGAGCGCCTGCGGGCCGAGACGAAGCCCCAGAAGGTGAAGGCCTGAGGGCGCGTCTCCGGGGCACACCCGGAGCACGACCGCGAGCAGGAGGGGCGCTCGGTCAGCCTGCGCGCCGCTCGCCGAGGTCGACGAGCCCCTCGGCGAACAGGTCGAGGTGACCCTCGCCGTCGAGCACGCGCACGCTCAGTCCGTCCAGCTCGGGATGCGGCACCTGCACGACCAGCACGTCGCGGCTGCCCTGCTCGAGGCCCTCCTCGTCGAAGGTGGCCAGCAGCGGCCGGTCGAGGCGCAGGCGCCGCTCCGTCCCGTCGCGCAGGAACGTCAGCTCGAGGGTCGCGCCGGTGGCTTCCGTCCCCGGCTCGTGGCGCAGCTCCGAGAGTCCGTAGCCTTCGAGCTCGGCGACCACCGGGTGCAACACGGGTCCCGCCTGGAAGCGCACGGTCTCCTGCGCGAGGCGCGTGGCCACGCCCGACTCGAAGCGCGCGCGCTCGGCGCGGTCGGCGAAGACGCGCGCGGGCAGCCAGTTGACCACGTCGCGGAACTCGAGCAGGACCCCCTTGCGAGCCGGCACGAACCTCTCGATCTCGCACCAGCGCCGCAGGAACCTGCCCACGCCGGCCACGTCGCAGTCGATGCCGCGCGGGGTGAGGTGCAGCGTGAGCTCCTGCGCAGCGGGCGCCTCCCGGCGGATCCCGCGTCTCGCGCGCAGCGGCTTCACGAGGAAGAACCACAGGAGGAGCGAGCCCATCCCTAGCCACACGAACGGCGCGAGGCCGATCCGCCCGCGCAGGATGTCGGGCAGCCCGAAGAAGACGAAGCCCGCCAGGAACATCAACCCGACGCCGACCACGGATGCACGCACCCAGCCGCGCATGCCGGTGCGCTCGCCGCGGTGCACGCGCTCGGCGTCCAGCAGGTCGCGCTGCGTGCTGGTGAACGCGAAGCGGAAGTCGAGCGCCGGATCCGGCTCGAGCCGGCCGCCCTGCTCGACCGAGCGCTGCAGGGCGCGCAGCCGGCGCGAGCTCGCACGCGCACGTCGATCATGGAACAGCCACCAGGTGAGCGCGGTGTCGGCCGCGAAGGCGGCCAGGACTCCGGGCTTCAGCCAGGGCGAGCCGCTCTCCAGGTCGATCACGGAATCCAGCGCCGCCATCAGGGCGATGGGTACAGCACAGAAGAAGAGTGCCGCGAAGAGGAGCCTCATCGCTTCAGCGCCCGAGAGGACACGATCCGGACCGGGGGAGGAGCAGGGACGACACCGGAGGCTAGATCGGCCGTCCACGGGTCCTGCTTCAGTTGCCCTGGGCCTCAATCCCCGCGGGCCGCCCGCACCGGCGGCCGGAACGAGAACGGCGAGCTCGCGCGGGTCCTGGGCGCGCCGGGCACCTGCCGGAGGACGAGGCCTGGGCTATGCTCGACGAGGCGTGCGCCGCCTCCGCGCGCACGCGACCAAGGAGGACCTCATGAACCGGAAGCGTCGGATCCACGACGGCATCGTCGGGGCGGTCATCGCGGCGGGCGTCGCCCTGGGCGTCTGGGTCGCCCCGGAATGGCTGTGGTTGCCAGGGCTGATCGGCCTCGCGATGGTGCAGAGCGCCTTCACGGGTTTCTGCCCGGTCTACTACGCGCTCGACCGGCTGCGCGTCGCGGACGGCGCCGTGCGCGCCTCCTGAGCGCGGCCCCGGACCGAGCTAGCCGTCGAGCTCCTGCGTGACCCGCTCCAGGGCCCTCGCGTCGAGCGCGAGCGGGAAGACCTGGAGACCGGGCTCGTCGCGGACGTCGAGCGTGACCCAGTGCTCGTGCAGCACGTGGGTGCCCATCGCACCCCCGAAGCCCTCGCCCTCGACCTTCTTCTCGAGGTGCCAGCGCGCGACGAGCGGTCCGGGCGTGGCCACGAGGCACTCGATCTCCAGCCGCTCGGGCGTGAACCAGCGCGGGCCGACGGGCTGGCTGACGGCGGTCTCGCCGCGGTAGAGCTCGGCGTCGAAGCGGTAGGGTGACGGAGGCAACGTGCCGAACGTCATCAGCACCAGGCGCACGCGCAGCGGCGCCTCGAGCGTGTGCTGGACGCGGCCGGACAGGCGCTCGATGCGAGCCAGACGATGGCCGCGCGGGCGCAGCTCGACGTCGATCGGCACCCGTGGCGCGAGGAGGGTCACCAGCGGGCCGTGGAAGTTGCCGCGGCGGCGCTCCTCGGTCCCGCTCGGTCCCCAGTCGACCTCCCCGGAGAGGGTCGAGGGATCGTCGGCACCCACCAGCTCGATCTCGCACAGGTGGACGCGCGCGCGCAGGTCGATCGTGCCGAGGTCGAGATCGGAGCGGAGGTCGAGCCCGGAGACGCGCGTCAGCTCGGCGTCCGCCAGGAGGAAGAGGAGGTCGAGCGGGCCGCCCTCGATCGGCTCCAGCTCGAAGTGGCCGGGCCTGGGGGGCGGCGTGTGGTCCAGGACGAGTCGGGGGAATTGCCCGGACCAGCGCGCCTTGCGCCCGACCTCGGCGCGCTGGCCCCGGCGCTCGAGCGCGAAGTGGATCGCGCCCGGGTCCACGCCAGGATCGAGCACGAGCTCGCCCGTGAGGGTGAAGCGCGGCTGGAGCACGAGCACGAGGGTCTCGTCGCCCTGGAGCGCGGTGACCTCCTCCGAGCTGGCCGAGCCCGAGCTCGCCCGGACCGGGAAGCGCTCGTCGATCCACAGCCCGCGCAGCTCGAAGCGCCCCGCGGCGTCGCAGCGCGTGCGCGCGGTGTGTCCGCCCATCCAGGGGTGCTCGCGGCCCACGACGACGTCCGCCTCGTGCACCGGCGCGCCAGAGGCATCGAGCACCAGCCCCGCGCACAGGAGCGGCTCGGGCGCGAGCAGGATGTCGCCGCCGTCGTTCCGGCCGTCGGCGACGCCCACCGGGAGACGGGCACGCCCCACCCATACCGGCCCCGCGGGCGGGCGGTGGGTCACGAGGAACGTCCCCGACTGGAAGAACACCGTACGCCCATCCACGGTGAAGCGACCCTGGGCATCGGTGGTGGCCGTGGAGGTATCGCGCGAGCCGAAGTTCGAGGAGCGCCCGAGCTCGACCTCGGCCGAGACCAGCGGCCTGCGCTCCGGCGTCAGCACGCGGTAGGACACGACGGGGTGATCGCTGCCGAGCACCAGCTCGCGCGCAATGCGCTCGCCGACCTCGACGGGTCCCTGCGTGCGCAGCCGCGTCGGCTCGACACCCTTCGGTCGCCAGGCAGCGAGCTCCCACGCGCGACCCAGCTCGACCCAGGGGAAGTGCACGGTCCCGTCGTCCTCCGGCACCTGCTTCCACTCCGGCCCCGCCAGGTCGAGCTCGTGGAGCTCGTGCCGCAGCACGAGCTTCAGGCGCAGCGAGCTGCCCCGCGGAGCCGGCTGCCCGTCGAGCTCGCGCACGACGACGTCGAGCGGGCCCCCCGGCGGCAGCTCGAAGCGCACGACGGGAACGAGCTCTGTCCCGGAGAGCGCGATCCGCGGCGCCTCCTCGAAGGCAAGCTCCGCGCGCAGCCACCACGGCCCGGGCTCCAGCGCAAGCCGCGGGCGCAGCCCGTCGAAGACGGCGCGCCCGCGCGCGTCCGTGACCTGCGGCGGAGGCGGTCCAGGATCGACATCCCGACCCGGATCGACCCGCAGCGGGATCCCGGCCAGGGGCGTTCCATCCGGAGCGACGACCTCGACGACGAGCGCGTCGGGAGCGGGGCGGTCGGAGCTCCGCGCGCGCGCAGCGTCCGGAGCGGCCTGCGGCGCCGCGACCTCGCGCGTCGTGCCGCTCGCCAGGGGCGGCGCGTCCGCCAGCTCCGGCGTCACGGGGGCGGCGAGCTCGGCCGCCTCTCTCTTGTCGCTCGACCCGATCTCCGCGGTGAACCCCGCCCGCGCGCCGCCGCGCTCCTCCCCACTGCCCAGGATCCAGGCACACAGCGCCACGCCGAGCAGCGCCAGCCCTGCCAGCCAGCGTCCCATGATGCGAGCCATCGTAGCAGCGCCGCTGCGGGAGGCTCGAAGTCGGCCCGGGCCGTCGGAGAACCCGAGACCGAGCTCGCCCGGGAGACCACCGCGAGACCCTTCATCCCCTCCTGACCGGCCCCGCTACGGGTCCTTGGACCAGTCCCACGCAGGGCGGTCGATGAAACCGGGGGTCAGATCGAAGGGTCAACCCGGGCGGAGACGCAACCCTCGACACCGAGGCGCGGAGTCGCCCGGAGGTCCCTTGACCGACTATATCAAAACTTATATAGTCGCCACCCCGTCGGGGAAGCCTGTGCGCTGGCTCGGAGGGTCACTCCGGACCGTCAGGGACTTTCCCGACGAGGCCCGGCAGATCGCGGGGTTCCAGCTATGGCAGGTGCAGCAAGGAATGACACCCAGCGACTGGAAGCCCATGCCAAGCGTGGGTGTGGGCGTGCGGGAGATCCGCATCCGGGTAGGCCGCGCCTTCCGGGTGATCTACACGGCCCGGTTCGCCGAGGCGGTCTACGTGCTGCACGCGTTCGAGAAGCGCGGGCAGAAGGCCCCACGAGCGGACCTCCAGCTCGCGCGCGTGCGCTTTCGTCGCCTGCAGTCGGAGCGTGACCAAGGAAGGACCCCATGAAGCGACCGAGCACCGCCCCGAACGTCTTCGAAGCGCTGGGATACCCGCCCGACCAGGCACAGCACCTGCTGATCCGTTCCCAGCTCCTGGCCGCGCTCCAGCGGCTCCTGCGCAGGAAGGGTCTGAGCCAGGCCCGGATGGCGAAGCTCCTGGGCATCACCCAGCCGCGCGTGAGCAACCTGATGTCCGGCCGCATCGATCTCTTCAGCACGGATGCGCTGATCGAGCTCCTGGCACGCCTCGGGATCGGCGTGCGGCTCACTCTGAAGCCGCTGCCGAAGAAGCGTCCGGCGGCCTGATTCCGGTTCCTTCCGCGTCCGCCAGCTTCGTTCCGGTGGAATCTCGAAGGGCCACGATGGGCCGCGGTGTTCCATGGGAGGCGGCGACGAGTGATGCATCCCGAGTCCCATCCCCTGGCCGACGAGCTGGCGAACCACACGACCTTCTTGCGGGCCCTGGCGCGCGGGATGCTGGCCGACGAGCACTTGGCGGACGACCTCGTGCAGCAGACGTTCCTGCGCGCGCTCGCGCGCCCGCCCGCGCGGGCGGGAACGCTGCGGGCATGGCTGGGCACGGTGGCCCGCAACCTGGCCCTCAATCAGCGGCGTGAGGGCGAGCGTCGTCGCGCGCGCGAGGCCCTGGCGGCACGGCCCGAGGTCGACGCCTCCGCGGAGCGCGCGGCGCTGGAGCTCGGGCTGCAGCGGGAGGTGGCGGCCGCCCTGGCGGAGCTCGACGAGCCCTATCGCACGGTCATCCACCTGCGCTACTTCCGCGGGCTCGCGCCGGCGCAGATCGCGCAGGAGCTCGGGCTACCTCTCAAGACCGTCGAGACCCGGCTGACGCGTGCCCACACGCGGCTGCGCGACCGACTGACGCGCGCGTGGCGCGAGCAGGACGGACGCGCCCGCGCACTGTGGCTCGCCTCGATGCCGGCTGGCCAAGGAATCGGAGTCGCGCTGATGACGAAGTCGCTCGTGGGGATCGGGCTCGGAGGAGTCCTGCTGGTCGGGATCGTGCTGACGTGGCGTGACGTGGCTCGCGGACCCGAGGCTGTCGCGAGTTCCACCCCGCCCCGCGAGACGCTCGCTGGAGCCGGGCCGGTGCCCCAGACTCCGCCACCGGAAGCTCGCGAGGCCAGGCCGGCGGAGCTCCCGGCCGCGCAGGCCGCGCCCGCCTCGGCGCCCGAGGAGTCCGCCGAGCGAGCGCGTCTGCGCCAGACCCTCGAGCGGCTCTCCGACGTCCTCGACCGCTCCCTCGACGGTCGCCTGGATCCGGGCGCGATCCTGGATGCCGCGCTGCTCGTCGCGGGCCACGACGTGGGCACGCCGGTACCGGAGCTGCAGATCGACGGAACCCTGGCGATCCCGCTCGTCGGCCTGCCGGACGGCGTATCGGCCGAGCTGCGGGTCGGAGACCCGCGCAAGAACGTGCCGCTGCGGCTCACGATCCACCTGCCGCGGGAGACGCCGTTCGCGCACGGAGGGTTCGAGCGTGGCGGGTCGACTGTCCACGTCATGACTCGCCTCGACGACAGCGGAGAGCCGAGGACCTTCTCGCTCCTGACCGACGTGGATCTGACGGAAGAGGCCGAGGCACGCGGCCATGCCGGAGCGTTCCAGTACACCTTCGCAACCAGCTTCCGCTCGTCGCTCACGGACCCGGGCGACTGGACGCTCGAGATGACCGACAACGTCGGCCAGCCCCTTCCCGACGGCATGCAGCACCGCCTCGTGCACAGCGCGTCCCCCCATGGCCTGGAGGGCGGCCCATGGCCGCGAATCGACGACGTGCGCCGCCTGGGCGTCCGCCTGCAGGAGCTGCACGACATGGCGAAGCAGCGCGCCGCGCGCTGAGGCGGCGCCGACGAACGTGTGCGGCTGACGGTCAATGGCCACCCAGCGCGCGCCGGCGCACCGTCCTGGGCAGGACCACCACGAGCGCATCGAGGAGCGCGGGTCGCGCTCGAGGACCTCGAGCAGCCTCCGGGCCTTCTGCTCGGGAGTCCAGTCCTTCAGCCTCAGGAGGATGATCCCGCGACTCTTCCTCCTCGCCTCGAAGACCAGGCGGGCGAAGTCCTTGTCGCTGGTGAGCAGGATTCGCTCCTCGCGCTGGGCCTGGCGGAGGACCTCCGTGTCGGCTGCGCCGGGCCTGTCCTCGGCCACCGCGCGGACGTCGTGACCGCGTGCGCGCAGGGAGCCCACGATGCGTCGCTCGATGCTCTCGTCGGCGAGGAGTCGTCGCGCTCCACCCGACCCGTGGCGGCTCAGGCGCGCCGACCGGAGGCGACGATGGAGCGCGCGTAGGCCACGGCCGCGAGCACGTCCGCCCGGGTCAGGTGCGGGTAGTCGGTCAGGATCTCCTCGATCGGGACGTCGGCCGCGAGCTTGTCGAGGATCAGCTCGACCGTGATGCGCGTGCCGCGGATCACGGGCTTGCCGACCATGATCTCGGGGTTGCACTCGATGCGTGCGAGCGGATCGGGCTTGGGTTTCTTGGCCATGGTGAGGTGCGCGCGGGGCCGCCCGGGAGCCTAGCACGAGCGAAGCCGCGGGCCGGGGCCAGCCGTGAGGGGTCGTGTCCACGGCCGCTGGACCGGAGCGAGGCCAGGCCGGTCACATGGATTCCGGGTTCGCGCCGGGCTCGACGGCCCGCCCGGAGCAGCTGGTGGTTCGCGGGTCGGGGCGTCAGTCGACGACCACCACGCCCTCGCTGCGCGTCAGCTCGGCGAAGAGCATCGAGAGGCGCCGGGTGGTCTCGCCCACGGCGCCGTCGCCGATCGGGCGGCCGTCGAGCCGGGTGACGGCGGCGAGCTCGCCCATCGTGCCGGTGCAGA
>DASVAP010000356.1:0-34110 GCA_036376275.1 Planctomycetota bacterium
CGAGCTCGCCCTCCAGCGCCGCGAGCTGCGTCACTGCCGCGCCGAGCTCGCGACCCTGGGCTGCAGCGTGATCGGGACGACCCCGCTGACGATCCGCATCCCGACGCGCGTCGGCAACGTCCACCGGAGCCGCATGTGGCAGCCGCGGCGCCGGGCGCGCTCCTGAACCGCCTCCGCGGGCTCGCGCGAGCCCGCCCCACCGACGAACGAGCCTGCCTTCCTCCGAGCGCGTGCTCGAGCAGGCTTCGACCCCCGCCGAGGTGGCCGGCGGGGGTCGGCTCGTTCCTGGAGGGCCCGTGCAGGTCGCGCGCCGGCTATCCTCTGCGGGCGTGAGCGACTCCCCCGTCGCGCGCCGCCCGGGCAGCGGGCAGGCGCTGTTCCTGCTCGGCCTGGTGGCCGGGCTCCTGGCCGCGCTGACCGTGGACCGGGCCGTGCGCCACTTCCTCGACCGCGACCTCGAGCTCGTGCGCGCCGTGCGCGACCTGACGGTCACGGAGTACGTGCGCGAGGTCGATCCCGCGCAGCTCGTCGACGACGCCCTGCACGCGATGCTGCAGGAGCTCGACGACCACTCGGCCTTCTTCGGACCGCGCGAGATCGCCGCCCTGGAGCGCGAGACGAGCGGCGAGTTCCTCGGCATCGGCGCGGTGTTCCGCGGCGGCGAGGCGGGCCGGATCCTGTTCGCCTATCCGGACTCGCCCGCCGAGCGCGCCGGCCTGGGGGTGGGCGACCGCATCCTGCGCGCGGGCGGCGAGCCGCTGGCGGCGACCGAGGACCTGCAGGAGCACCTGCACGTGCGCGGCGAGGACGGCGCGGTCGAGCTCGAGGTCGAGGACCTCGCCGGCGCGCAGCGCGCCGTGCGCCTGCGCCCGGAGGCCGTGCTCGACCCGACCGTGCGCCACGCGCGGCTCCTCGACCCGCAGGCGGGCCTCGGTTACCTCGCGATCCGCTCCTTCACCCACCGCACGCCCGGCGAGTTCGACCAGGCCGTCACGGACCTGCAGGCGTCCGGCCTGCGCGCGCTCGTGATCGACCTGCGCGACAACCCGGGCGGGATCCTGGACGCGGCCGTGACCCTGGCGAACCGCTTCGTCGCGCGCGGGACCCTGGTGGCGACGCGCTCGCGCACCGAGGTGCGCCGCACCGAGGCCGATCCGGAGGCGGCCACGCTGGCCGGGCTGCCCGTGGCCCTGCTGCTGGACGGCTCCACCGCCAGCGCGAGCGAGGTCCTGGCGGCGGCCCTGCAGGACCACGCCGTCGCCGTGCTGGTCGGCGAGCCGAGCTGGGGCAAGGGCACGGTGCAGACCCTCAAGCGCATCGGCGCCGACCGCGCGATCGTCAAGCTGACCACGGCGCACTACTGCAGCCCCTCCCTGCGGCGCATCGAGCACGACGACGACGACTCCGCCTGGAGCGGGATCGCCCCCGACCTCTACGTGCCCCTGGCCCGCGCCGAGCGTGCGCGCGTGCACGACTTCCTGGCCAGCTACAGCCCGCCCGAGGAGGCGCGCGCGGCGCTGCGCGCCTGGGAGGAGCGCGAGGGCCGGCCGCTCGTCACCGCGCTGCCGCGCGACGCGCAGCTCCAGACCGCCCTGGCCCTGCTGGCGGGCGAGCCGATCGAACTCCATGGCAGCGCGCTCGAGTGAGCCCACGTCCGGGCTCGTGCTCGGCATCGAGTCCTCCTGCGACGAGACCGCGGCCGCGGTCGTGCGCGCGGGGCGCGCGATCCTCTCCTCGGTCGTGCACAGCCAGGTCGAGGAGCACGCGCCTTTCCGCGGCGTCGTGCCGGAGGTCGCCGGTCGCGCGCACCTGCGCGCGCTGATGCCGGCCATCGACCAGGCCCTGGCGCAGGCGGGCGTCGGGCTCGACGAGCTGGCGGCCGTGGCCGTCACGCACCGGCCGGGCCTGATCGGCTCGCTGCTCGTCGGCCTCTCGGCCGCCAAGGCCCTGGCCTTCGCGCGCGGCCTGCCGCTCGTGGGCGTGCACCACATCGAGGCCCACGCCTACGCCGCGACGATGGAGCACGAGGTCGAGTACCCGCTGCTCGCTCTGGTCGTCTCGGGCGGGCACACCGCGCTCTACCGCATGAGCTCCCCCACCGAGCTCGCGAAGCTGGCCGAGACCCTCGACGACGCCGCCGGCGAGGCCTTCGACAAGGTCGCGAGCCTGCTGGGCCTCTCCTACCCGGGCGGCCCCGCGATCTCGGCCCTGGCGCGCGCGGGCGACCCGCGCGCCTTCGCCCTCCCGCGCTACCGGCCAAAGGATGGCGGCCTCGGCTTCTCCTTCAGCGGCCTCAAGACCGCCGTGCTGTACGCCCTGCGCGGCCAGGACGCGAGCGCCCCGCCGCCCGCGCCCGAGGCCATCCCGCGCCGCGCGGACCTGGCCGCCTCGTTCCAGGAGGCCGTGGTCGACGTGCTCGTTGCGCAGAGCCTGGCCGCCGCCGAGGCCGAGGGCCTCGGCACGATCACGGTCACGGGTGGAGTCGCCTGCAACGCGCGCCTGCGCGAGCGCATGACCGCCGCCGCGGCCGAGCGCGGCCTGCGCGCCGTCTTCCCGAGCCCGCGTTACTGCGCCGACAACGCGGCCATGATCGCGGGACAGGGCTGGCACCTCCTGCGCGCGGGCCGCGTGGCGAGCTGGGACCTCGACGCGCTGGCGCGCTGAGCCGGGCACGCGATCGGCCGCGACTGCGCCTTGCCCTAGAATCCTCGCCCCCATGCACCGGACAGGCTCCAGCGCTCCTGCCCCCGCGCACGCCGACGCCCTCCGCGCGGCGCGCGCCCGGCTGCCCCTGCTGGCCGCGGGCGAGGTGCTCCCGCTGCCCCTGCGGGGCCAGGCGCTCCTGCGCGAGCCGCTGTTCAACAAGGATGCCGCCTTCACGGCCGAGGAACGCGAGGCCTTCGGGCTGCACGGCCTGCTGCCCTCGCGCGTGGCGACGCTGGCCGACCAGGTGCGGCTCGAGATGGCGCACCTCGAGCGCAAGAGCGACGAGCTGGAGCGCTACATCGGGCTGGCGGCGCTGCAGGACCGCAACGAGACGCTGTTCCATCGCGTGCTGCTCGAGAACCTCGAGGCCCTGCTGCCGATCGTGTACACGCCCGTGGTCGGCCGCGCCTGCCAGGAGTACAGCCGCATCCTGCGTCGCTATCGCGGCCTGTGGCTGGGGCCGGGCGATGCCGGGCGCCTGCCGGAGCGCCTGCGCAACGCGGGCGCGGGCGCGGTGCGCTTGATCGTCGTCACCGACAACGAGCGCATCCTGGGCCTGGGGGACCAGGGCGCCGGCGGCATGGGCATCCCGATCGGGAAGCTCGCGCTCTACAGCGCCGCGGCCGGCATCCATCCGGCCCTGACCCTGCCGATCTCGCTCGACGTCGGCACGGACAACCCGCAGCTCCTGGCCGACCCCCTGTACATGGGCACGCGCACGCCACGCCTGCGCGGCGCGGCCTACGACGAGTTCGTGGAGCGCTTCGTCGCGGCCGTGATCGAGGTCCATCCGCAGGCCGTGCTGCAGTGGGAGGACTTCAAGCAGCACAACGCCCTGCGCCTGCTCGACCGGTACCGCCGGCGCCTGACGAGCTTCAACGACGACGTCCAGGGCACGGCCGCGGTCGTGGTCGCGAGCCTGCTGGCAGCGCTGCGCCTGACCGGCCAGGGGCTGGCCGAGCAGCGCCTGGTCCTGCTCGGGGCCGGCGCAGCCGGGATCGGCATCGCGCGCCTGGTCCGCGCCGCGCTGCGGGCCGAGGGCGCGAGCGCGGAGGTCGCGGCGCGCGCCGTGGTGGCGCTCGACTCGAAGGGCCTGATCCACGCCGGTCGCGCCGGGCTGGAGGAGGACAAGCGCGAGCTCGCGCTGCCGGTCGAGGCGCTGCGCGCCCTGGGCCTGGCGGAGCCCGAGCACCACGACCTCGCCGCGATCGTGCGCCACGTGCGGCCCACCGCCCTGATCGGCACGAGCGCCCAGCACGGGGCCTTCTCCGAGCCGGTCGTGCACGAGATGGCACGGCACGTGGAGCGTCCGCTGATCCTGCCGCTCTCGAACCCGACCTCCTGCTCGGAGGCCGAGCCGGCGGACCTCGTGCGCTGGACCGACGGCCGCGCGCTCGTCGCCACCGGCAGCCCCTTCTCCCCGGTCCGGCACGAGGGCACGCTCCACGTGCCGGGCCAGGCCAACAACGTGTTCGTGTTCCCGGGTGTCGGCCTGGGCGCGATCGTCGCCGGCGCGCGCGAGATCACGGACGCGATGTTCCTGGCCGCCGCGCGCGCCGTGGCGGCCAGCGTTTCCGCCGAGCGCCTGCGCCAGGGCGCGCTCTTCCCGCCCGTGTCCGCCCTGCGCGCCGTCTCACGCGCGGTGGCCCTGGCCGTGGCGCGCGAGGCGGCCGCGGGCACGCCGCAGGGCCCGCGCGACGAGGAGCTGGCCGCGGCCATCGACGCCGCGATGTGGACCCCGGACTACGCGCGCTACGTGCCCATCTGAGGGCGAGCGGGGCCGGCCACGATCCGTGCCCGGGCCCCGTCCGGCGGTTTCCCGGCGCCTGCGACGCTGCTATCCTCTCCGCCCGTCTTCGCCGCCCTCCTCGCCATGCTCCACTCCTGCACCGCCGGGGTAACGGTGGTCCTTCTCATCGACAGCGCTCTCGACGCCGACCCCGGGGCCGCGTGGCTCGAACGCACGCTCCTGGACGGGGAGACCGCGACGTGAGCGGCGCACAGGCCTCGCTGGCGGTCGAGAACGGCCTGGTGCTGCACGGGCAATCCGTGGGCGCCCAGGGCGAGCGCTCGGGTGACCTGGTCTTCAACACGGCCATGACCGGCTACCACGAGATCCTGACGGATCCGTCCTACGCCGGGCAGACGGTGGTGATGACCTACCCCCTGATCGGCAACTACGGCGTGGCCGAGGAGGACGCCGAGAGCGCCGGGGCCTGGCCGGAGGCCTTCGTGATCAAGGAGATGGCGTCGCTGGCCTCGAACCAGCGCGCGCAGGGCTCGCTCGGCGACTGGCTCGTGCGCCACGGCGTGGTCGCGATCGAGGGCATCGACACGCGCCGCCTGACGAAGCTGATCCGCACGGCCGGCTCGCTGCGCTGCGTGGTCTCGACGGTCGACCACGACCCGACCTCGCTCGTGCGCAAGGCGCGCGCCGCACAGTCGACCGACGGGCGCGACCTGGCCTCGAGCGTCTCCTGCAAGGCCAGCTACCCCTGGGACGAGACCTACGACCCGTCCTACCCGGCCTGGGTGCGCGCCGGCAGCGGCGCGCGCAAGCGCATCGTGGCCTTCGACTACGGCATCAAGCGCAACATCCTGCGCAGCCTGGTGCACGCCGGCTTCGACGTGACCGTGGTGCCCGCCTGGACCCCGGCGGACGAGGTGCTGGCCCACGATCCGGCCGGGATCTTCCTGTCCAACGGCCCCGGCGATCCGGCCGCGGTCAAGCCGGCGATCGACACGGTCGCGGACCTGATCGGCAAGCGCCCGATCTTCGGCATCTGCCTGGGGCACCAGATCCTCTCGATCGTGCTCGGCGCGAAGACCCACAAGATGCCCTTCGGGCACCACGGCGCGAACCATCCGGTGCGCGATCTCCTGACGGGGCGCGTCGAGATCACCTCGCAGAACCACTCCTTCGCCGTGGACCCGAAGAGCCTCCCGGCCGACCTCGAGCTGACGCACGTCAACCTCAACGACCAGACGGTCGAGGGCATGCGCCACACGAAGGCGCCAGTCTTCAGCGTGCAGTACCACCCGGAGGCCGCGCCCGGGCCGCTCGACAGCGCGCACCTCTTCACGCGCTTCCGCGAGCTCCTCGGGTAGCCCGCCGCGCGTCGGCGCGTGGCTACTGCAGGAGCACGTGGTAGCTCTCGAAGCGCAGCACCTGCAGGATGTCCGTGAAGTCGTCGGTCCACAGGGCCGTTCCCGGAGAGTGCTCGAGCGGCTCCCAGGCCGGTCGGCTCCAGCCGAAGCGCGCCACGTCCTCCGGACGCCGGCCGACGACGATCCAGTCCCCCGCCGTCGCGCCGAGCGTGGTCGTGGGCTGGACCCCGCGGCTCACGCGCGCCGCGTGGCCGGCGTCGGTGGCGAGCCGGCCCACGACCCGCGGCAGGTCCAGGTAGGCGTTGCTGACGTTGAGCAGGAGCAGCCCGCGCTCCTTGAGCTTGGCGAAGTAGAGCGCGAAGGCCTCGCGCGTCAGGAGGTGCGCCGGCACGGCGTCGCCCGTGAAGGCGTCGAGCACGAGCGCGTCCAGGCTGCCGTCGGGCTCGCGCGCCAGGGCCAGCCGGCCGTCGCCCGTGACGACCTCGACGCGCTCGCCGGCGTCGCGCAGGTAGGTGAAGTAGCGCGGGTCGCTGGCGATGCGCACGTCGAGCGGGTCGATCTCGTAGAAGGTCATGCGCTGGCCGTGGCGCGCGTAGCAGGCCAGCGCGCCGGCCCCGAGCCCGATCACGCCGATGCGCTGCGCGGGCGGCCGCTGCTCGGCCACGAGCTCGAAGAACTGGCCCACGGGCCCCTCGCGGAAGTAGTAGCTCAGCGGGCCGAGCGGCCGGTCCATGTTCTGGCCGCCGTGGTTCACGCGCCCGTTCAGCAGGAGGTGGAAGCGCCCTTCCTCGACCTCGAGCGCGTTGACCGTGTACACGCCGAAGAAGCTGCGCTCGCGCAGGAGCCGGAACGGCGCGGTGCCCAGGTAGTCCGGCACCAGGGCCGCCAGGACGCCCACGCAGGCCAGCGCGAGCCGCAGCGGCCGCGTGCCCAGCGCCACCAGCGCGAGCACGACCGAGAGCCCGAAGAGCGCGCCCTCGAGGGCCCCGGCGCCGACGGCGGCCGTCAGCCAGGCGACCGCGGCGCGCCAGGCCCCGCCGAGGCGCTCCCCGGGCGCGAGCAGCCACCACAGGCCGAGCGGCAGGGCCAGATCGAGCGCCAGGCGCCCCGCCACCGCCGCGAGGCGCGGGCCCCGACCGCCGGGCACGGGCGCCGCGCTCGCTCCGCGCGCGCGCCCCGGCCGCAGGCACAGCGCCAGGAACAGGGCCAGCGGGTACTCGTACACGCCGTCGAAGACGAGCGGCGCCAGGATGCCGGCCAGGAACCCGCCCACGAGGCCGCCGAGCGACATCCACAGGTAGAACTCGGTCAGGTGCCGCGCGGCCGGCCGCAGGCGCGCCAGCTCGCCGTGGCAGACGAGCGCGCTGGCGAACATCGCCAGGAGGTGCAGGGCCAGCACGAGCGGGTGCTGCCGCTGGAACAGCACCGCCACGAGCGCCACGAGCACGAGCTGCAGGCGCAGGGCCCAGCGCGGCGACACCGGCGGCCGCCGCGCGAAGGCCAGCACGAAGGTGCCGAGGTAGAGCGCCAGCGGCAGGACCCACAGGAAGGGCGCGGCCGCGATGTCGGTGCTGACGTGCAGGGTCACGCCGAGCAGCAGGGCCGAGGGCACGCTGGCGAGCGCCAGCCAGCGCGCCCGCAGGCCCCAGGTGAGCGCGCGCGACAGCTCGGCCGGCTCCGACGCCGGCGCGAGCTCGGCGCCGCCCTGGCGCCGCCACGGGACCAGCGCGCAGGCCGCGATCGCCGCGGCCAGCAGCGCGTAGCCCACGGTCCAGGCCCACGACTGGTCGCGCAGCCCGAGCGCGGGCTCGACCAGCAGCGGATAGGAGAGCAGCGCCGCCAGGCTGCCTAGGTTGCTGGCGCCGTAGAGGAAGTACGGATCGCCGGCCGCGGCGTGGCCGCTGTGGGCGAACCACTTCTGCAGCAGCGGCGCGGTGGCCGCGAGCGCGAAGAAGGGCAGCCCGATCGAGACCGCGAGCAGCCCGATCAGCCAGGGGATCTGCGCGCCGCCGACCGGCGGGGTCCAGCCCTCGGCCACGCCGATCGGCAGGGCCAGCCCCGCCAGCCCCAGCACGAGCGCGTGCAGCAGCGTCTGGCGCCGCAGCCCGAGCCAGCGCGTCGAGAGGTGCACGTAGCCGTAGCCCAGCAGGAGCACGCCCTGGAAGAACACCATGGCCGTGTTCCACACCGCCGCCGAGCCGCCGAGCTGCGGCAGCACCAGCTTGGTGAACAGCGGCTGCACGGCGAACAGCAGGAACGCCGAGAGGAACAGGGTCAGCGCGAAGAGCGGCAGCACGTACGCGGCCGCCGCACGCGGTCGCGGCGCATCGGCGGTCGGGAGCACGGGGCGAGAGCATACCGGGTGCGCCACGAGGCCTCCGGCCTCGTTGCGCGCCCGGTATGGATCGGCCTGGCGCGCGCCTCGCCCGGCCCCCTCCCCATCCCCCTCACAGCATCGCCATCGGATCCACGTCGATCTTGACGTCGGTGCGCCCCTCGCGCGCGGCCTGCTCGGTCAGCCACTCCAGCGCCTGCTCGAAGGCCGGCGCAGCGTGCGGGGCCTTGAGCTGCAGGTGCTGGCGGTGCTTGCCGCGCAGGAGCGCGCGCGGCGCGGCGCTGGGGCCGTCGACCGTCAAGGGCGTCCCCGCGAAGCGCCTGCGCAGCTCGGCGACCCAGCGCGTCGCGACCTCGAGCCCGCGCGCGGCGTCGGCGTCCTCGAAGACCACCCGGCACAGGCGTCCGAAGGGCGGCTGGCGCAGCGCGCGGCGCTGGGCCAGCAGCACGCCCGCCAGGCCCACGTAGTCGCCGCGCACGCCGTGGCGGATGGCGACGTTCTCGGGCTCGGTCGTCTGCACCACGACCCGCCCCGGGAGCGCGCTGCGCCCGGCGCGCCCGGCGACCTGCGCCAGGAGCTGGAAGGTGCGCTCCTCGGCGCGGAAGTCGGGCTGGGTCAGGGACTGCTCGGCGGCCAGGATCCCGACCAGCGTCACGCGCGGGAAGTCGAGGCCCTTGGCGATCATCTGCGTGCCCACGAGCACGTCCAGCTCGCCGCGCCCGAAGCGCTCGAGGGTCGTCTCGTAGTCCTCGCGGCGGCGCATCGTGTCGGAGTCCATGCGCGCCGCGCGCGCGCGCGGCAGGAGCCGCGCCAGCTCGGCCTCGACGCGCTCGCTGCCCCCGCCCACCTGGCGCAGGTTCGGGCGGCTGCAGGTCGGGCAGGCGCGCGGGACCGCGCGCTCGCGGCAGCAGGAATGGCACACCAGGCGTGCGATGCGGCGGTGGTAGGCCAGCGCCGTCGTGCAGTCCTCGCAGCGCAGGGTGCTCGCGCAGCCGGGGCAGTAGAGCACCGGCACGAAACCGCGCCGGTTCAGGAACAGGATCGCCTGCTCGCCGGCCGCCAGGGTCTCCTCGAGGAAGTGCAGCAGGAGGCGCGAGAAGAGCTGGCTCGAGCGCACGCGCTCGCCGTCGCGGCGCATGTCGACGAGCTGCACGATGCAGGGCGCACCCCCGCCGACGCGCTCCGGCAGGGCCAGCAGCTCGTAGGCGCCGGTCGCGGCCGCGTGCCAGCTCTCCAGGGCCGGCGTGGCCGAGCCCAGCAGGCACACGGCCCCCGCCAGGCGCGCGCGCTCGACCGCGGCCTCGCGCGCGTGGTAGCGCGGCACGCTCTCCTGCTTGAAGGAGGGCTCGTGCTCCTCGTCGACCACGATCACGCCCAGGTCGGCGACGGGCGCGAACAGCGCCGAGCGCGCACCCACCACGACGCGCACGGCCCCGGACTGCAGGCGCTTCCACTCGGCGAAGCGCTGGGCGTCGCTCATCCGGCTGTGCAGCACGGCGACGGACCCGAAGCGCGCCCGGAACCAGCCCGTGGTCTGGGGCGTGAGCGCGATCTCCGGCACCAGCACGATCGCACCACGCCCCTGGGCCAGGGCGTGCTCGATGGCGCGCAGGTAGACCTCGGTCTTGCCGCTGCCCGTGACGCCGAACAGCAGGAACGTGCGGTGCGCGCGCGTCTCCAGGCGCGCCGTGATCGTCGCCAGGGCCGCCGCCTGGGCCGGCGAGAGCGTCGCGGGCCGCGGACGCTCGACCGTGCCGGAGAGCAGCGGGTCGCGCGGCTCCTCGACGTAGTCCAGCACGATCCAGCCGCGCTTGCGCAGCGTGCGCGCGGGCGACTCCGACAGGCGCAGCGAGCGCAGGAGCTCGCGCAGCATGGCCGTCCCGCCCAGCTCGAGCAACGTGCGCAGCAGGCGGTGCTGCTCGGGGTGCTTCTCGACCAGCGTGGCCAGCTGCTCCACGCCGATCCCCGGGCTCACGCGCGCGCGCGGGACGCGGCGGCGCGCGGCCTCGCGCTTGAGCGGCGCCGGCAGGGCCGCCGCCAGGGCCTCGCCCCAGGCGCAGGCGTAGCGCCGCGCGATCCAGCGCGTGAGCTCGAGCAGCTCCGACCCGAGCACGGGCTCGTCGTCGAGCACGGCGTGCACGGCCTTCAGGCGCAGGCTCGGGACCTCGGTCTCGGCCTCGCGCGCGACGATCACGCCGATCTCGCGGCGCGCGCCGAAGGGCACCGCCACGCGCGCGCCGACGCGCGCGCGTTCGGCCAGGGCCGGCCCGACGACGTAGGTGAACTCGCGCGCCAGCGGGCGGTTCAGGGCCACGCGCACGAAGACGGTGCCGGGCGCGAGCCGCGCGGGCGCGGGCGTCCGCTCCGGCTCCTCACCCAGGTCGAAGAGCGTCGGGGTGGGGCTCCTGCGCGTGGCCATCGGACGGCCGCTCTAGCCCGGGTTCTTCAAGGGGCCTCGAGCGAAACGCCACGAATGCCGGCCGATGCCGGCATTCGCGCGCGAGAGGACCGGAGGCGTCCCTCGACGGGTCGTCGAGGCGTCGCGGGGAGCGAAGCCCCGCGGGTGCCGGCAGTCGTGGCGTTGCAGCCGAGGCCTCATGGAGCACCCGGGCTAGGGACAGGCGCAGGGCACGCGCCGGCAGCGCGGGCAGCCGGCCTCGTACTTGGCACACGCCGCCGCCTCCAGGTCGACCCCGGCCAGCGAGGCCAGCGTGGCCAGCCAGGCCAGGACGTCGGCGAACTCGCCCTCCAGCTCGGCGCGCTGGCCGCGCCGCAGGGCGCGCGTCAGCTCGCCGACCTCCTCGCAGAACCACATGTGCGTCCCCGACAGGCCCCGCGCCCGGTCGCGCGCGAGGTACAGCTCCTCGATCCGGCGCTGGAAGTCCTGGATGCGCATCAGGCCCCTCCCGCGGCCGGGCGCGACACGGTCACGAGCGAGATGTCCTCCTGGAAGCCGGCCGCGCCCGCGAACTGCTCGAGGTCGCGCCGCAGGGCGCGCAGGAACTGCGTCGTGTCGGCCGTGCCGTTGCGCTTCACGCGCGCGTAGAAGGCCTTCTCGCCCAGCTCCTGCCCCTCGTCGTTCTGGATGCGCACCGGCGCGCTGTTGGCCAGCACCAGCCGGTCGCCGGGCTCGAGCGGGACCTCGACCACCTGCAGGCGCCGGTCGAAGACCGGGCCCTTGTCGAAGCCGAGCGCGATGCCCTCCGGCTGCACGACGCGCAGCTGCCCGTCGGCCGCGCACAGGCGCAGGAGCGGGATCTTGTGGCCGGCGCAGGCGACCGTGGCGCGCCCCTCGGCCGGGTCGAGCAGGGCATAGAGCGCGCTCACGAACATTCCGCGGCGCACGTCGCGCGCCAGCCAGCGGTTGACGCGCTTGAAGGCGTCGGCCACCTCGCCCGGGCGCTCCAGCTCGCCGCGCAGGTAGGCGCGCGCGGTCGAGCCGATCAGGGCCGCTGGCACGCCGCGCCCGCTCACGTCGCACACCAGCAGGCCGCACTTGCCGTCGGAGCGCGCCACGAAGTCGTGGAAGTCGCCCCCGAAGCGCGGCGAGGCCAGGAAGGCGGCCCCCAGGTCGTAGCCCTCGATCAGCGGCGTCCCGGCCGGCATCAGCGCATCGCGCACGCCGCTGGCGAGGTCGAGCTCGCGCTCGCGCACGGCCAGCTCGAGCTTGGAGGCCTCACCCTCCTCCAGCTCGCTCGCCATGCGGTCCAGGGCCCGCGCCAGGAGCTGGATCTCGCCCGGCCCGCGCGCGCGCGTGCGGTGGCGCAGGTCGCCCTTGGCCATCTGGCGCACGTCGTCGATCAGGGTCTCGACCGGGCGCGAGACCGAGCTCGCCACCCACACCGAGACCAGCGCCCCGACCGCGAGGAGCGCCGCGAAGGTGGCCGCGATCACGCGCAGCATCGCGCCCCCGCCGCGGCCGCCGGCGGGCGCCAGGAGGTCGAAGCGGTCGAGCGGCCCCGGCGGCGTGCCCGTCTCGTGGCGGTAGATGCGCCCCTCGCGGCGCGCGCCCTCCTCCTCGTAGTGGAACGGGAAGACCTGCACGCCCTGCGGGCCGGCCCAGCCCTGGGTCTCGGCCTCGATCGGTGGCTGCTTGTGCATCAGGTGCGCGGCCCCGGCCAGGGCCTCGTGGGTGGCGTTCTCGACGATCTGGGAGCTGGCGGCGGACAGCAGGAAGGCGGTCAGGCCCATGACCACCGCCAGCGCGGCCGTCATGGACAGCGCGAAGCGGGCCTTGAGCCCGAGCACCCGGATGCGCAGATCGCCCTCGCGGCCGCCCGGTTTCACGGGCCGAGCACCCAGCTCTCGGGCGTCAGCGTGAAGAGCCGCAGCCCGGCCATCGCCAGCAGGCCGTACAGGCCGGCCATGACGTCGTCCATCAGGATCCCGTCGCCGCCGCCGAGGCGCTCGAGGGCCCGCGCAGGCGGCGGCTTGACCACGTCGAGGAAGCGGAACAGGAAGAAGGCCACCGTCAGGGCCAGCGGGCTCGGGCCGCGCGTCCAGGCCACGGTGATGAGGTAGCCGATGACCTCGTCGACCACGAAGAAGCCCGGGTCCTTGCCGCCCGCGTAGGCCTCCGACCAGGGTCCGAGGGCGCGCCCGCCCGCGTAGAGCAGGACGCAGGCGAGCACCGTCCAGAACAGGTAGGCCTGGGTGTGCCCGAGGGCCCAGGCCAGGGCCACGCCGCCGAGCGTCCCGGCCGTGCCAGGCGCCACGGGCGAGAGACCCAGGAAGCCGAAGGAGACGAAGCCCAGCTTGAGCCGGTTCATGCGGCCTTCCCGGGGGCGAGCAGGCGCCGCGTCTTCAGCACGTAGGAGGTGCCCGAGCCGACGGTCGTCAGCAGCGTGCCCCACACGAAGACGTGCCCCGCCACCTCCAGGAAGCGACGCAGCGGCGCGGGCCAGTCGAAGGCGAACAGGCCGAGCACCACGCCGATGGCGATGCACTGCACGATCATCTTGACCTTGCCGAACCAGTCCGCCGGGAAGGCCAGGCCCTGGCTCTCGACGTAGCCGCGGATGCCGGTGACGAGGAACTCGCGCGCCACGACCAGCACCACGATCCAGGCCGGGAACCAGTCGTCCGACCAGTCGAGCACCGCCAGGTAGATCATCGTGCCGATCACCAGCACCTTGTCGACGAAGGGGTCGGCGATGCGGCCGAAGGCGGTGATGTGGTTGCCGCGCCGCGCCAGGTACCCGTCGAGGTAGTCCGAGAAGGCGATCAGGAGGAACAGCCAGAAGCAGACGTCGGGTGCCGCGCCGAGGTCGCGGGGATCCGACTCGCCCCACAGGCTGAGCACCAGGAACAGCACCAGCGAGCCCACGAAGCGCAGCATCGTGATGCGGTTCGGCCAGTGGGCGAAGATGCCCTCCCTCACGCACGCCCCTTCCTGGCCGGTGCCGTGCGCACGCCGGCGACCGGCCGGCACACGAGGTTCAGGTGCGCATCGAGCTCGCGCACCGCGACCTCCAGGCGCTGGCCGACCACGGCGCGCACGCCCTCGACCTCGGCCACGAGGTCGACCTCGGGCGCGTCCATGGCCCCGCGCGCGATCGCGCGCTCGCCGTGCACCTCGTCCACCAGGACCTCGAGCGTGCTCCCGACCCGGGCGGCCTGCGCGGCGCGCAGGACCTCGTCGCGCGCGGCGAAGACGCGCGCCAGGCGCGACTCGATGACCTCATCGGGGACGCGCCCGGGCAGGCTGTTCCCGTGCGTGCCCTCCTCGGGCGAGTAGGGGAAGGCTCCCAGGCGCCCGATGCGGTGGCTGCGCACGAACTCGACCAGCTCGTCCACGTCGGCCTCGCTCTCGCCCGGATAGCCGAGCAGGAGCGTCGTGCGCAGCGTCAGCCCCGGGACCTCCCCCTGCAGGCGCGCCACGATCTCGCGCACCTGGTCGCCGCTGCCGGCGCGGCGCATGGCGCGCAGCACGGGGGTCGCGACGTGCTGCACCGGCATGTCGAGGTACGGGACGACCCGCGGGTGGTCGCGCAGCAGGGGCACGAGCCCCCACGGGAAGCGGTGCGGGTAGGCGTACATCACGCGCACGCGGTGCTCGCCGGGCAGCTCCGCCAGGGCCTCGACCAGGGCCGGGAGCTCGCTGCCGAACTCGCGCCCCCAGGCGGTCGAGTCCTCGGCCACGAGCACGAGCTCCTTCACGCCGGCCGTGATCAGCTCGCGCGCCTCGTCCAGCACGGCCTCGGGCCGCTTCGAGCGGTGCGGGCCGCGGATGGCCGGGATCGCGCAGAACGCGCAGGTGTGGTCGCAGCCGTGCGAGATGCGCAGGTAGGCGTAGCTGCCGGGCGTCGCCAGGAGGCGCGCGCCCTCGCGCTCCGGCTCGCGCAGCCCGCCGGCGGCCAGGTAGCGCGGCCCGCTGCGCTCGGCGCCGAGCTCGCGCACGGCGCGCGCCAGGGCACGGTAGTCGGAGATCTCGGCGAACAGGTCGACCTCGGGGAAGCGCCCGACCAGCGCGTGGCGGTAGCGCTGCACCAGGCACCCGGCCACGACCACAGCCGAGAGCTCGCCGCGCTTCTTGCGCGCGAGGAGGTCGCGGATCGCGCCCTCCGACTCGGCCCGCGCCGGCCCGATGAAGGAGCAGGTGTTGACGATCCCGACCTCGGCGCCCTCCAGCGTGCCCGAGACGAGGCAACCCTCCTCCGCCATGCGCGCCAGCATGACCTCGGAGTCGATCAGGTTGCGTGCGCACCCGAGGTGCACGAGGGAGACGGTGGTCGGTTCGCTCACGGGCGTCGGGGGCGCGCGCGACTCGCCGGCCGTCGCGAGCGGCTAGGAGGCGTGCGGGGCGTGCGAGAGCCACTCCTCGCGGCTGAGGAGTATATCCCTCGAGCGCCCGCCGATGTACGGCCCGATCAGGCCGGCCTGCTGCAGCTCGTCGAGCACCTTGCAGGCCGCGTCGAAGTCGATCGAGAAGCGCCGCTCCAGCATCGAGACGGCCACGCGCTTCTGGTCGAGGATCAGGCAGCCGGCCTCGTAGACGAGCGCCTGCCAGCGTTCCTCGGCGTCGTCGCGCGCGCCGGCTGGCGCCGGCCGGGGCGCCGCGGGCGTGAGCGTGAAGTCCGCCTCGGGCGCCGCCGGGGCCGCGAAGGGATCCTCGGAGGTGCGGGACGCGGCGGCGGGGGCGGCCCTGGCCGGCGGAGCCGGCGGGTCGAAGTCGAAGCTCGGCGTGCGCTCGGGCGCGGCCGGGGCGCGCTCGTCGAGCTCGTCGAACAGCCCGACCTGCTCCCAGGCGGCCGACGGGAGCGGCGGCTCGGCCGCCTGGAGCTCCTCTTCCTCCGCCTCGGTCTCCGCCTGGATCTCCTCCTCGGCGTGCTCCTGCGCGAGGAGCTCCTCGGGCTCCTCCTCGGGGTCCTCGTCGTCGTCGAGGGCCTGCGCGGGGATCGCGTACTCCTCGTCCGCGTCCTCCTCCGCGGCCCCGGACTCGTCCAGGTCCTCGGGCCCCTCGAGCTCGTCCGGCTCGGCCTCCGCCGCCGCCTCGGCCGCTTCCTCGCGCGCGGGGAAGACCTCGGCGCGCGAGGTCCGCAGGGCGGAGAGGCCCCGCACCTCGGCCGGCTCGTCCGACTCCTCGGGCTCGTCGGTGCCGAGCTCCGGCGCGTCGGCCGGCTCGGCCTCGGTCTCGAGCGCCTCCCAGGAGGGCGTCGGCGGCGTCAGGGCCGAGCTCGCGGCCTCGGACGGGGCCGCCGGCTCGGCCGGGCGCGGCTCGTCCCGGACCGGCGCGGCGGGCGCGCGCGGGACGAGCGTCGCGCTGCGCAGGGGCTCCTCGCGGCGCGGGGCGGCGGCCGGCTTCGCGCCCGGCGCGGGGCGCGGCAGGGCGACGGCAGCGCCCGCCGAGCGCGCGTCGCTGCCCAGCAGCGCCGCCTCGGCCGGCGAGACGCCGGCCGCATCCTGACGCGTGGCGAGCCCGATGCGCTGCAGCGCCTCGGCCGTGCTCTCGCGCGGCGCGCTGGGCGGGAGGCCGACCATCCAGCCGAGCCAGGCCAGCGCGGCGCCGAGGATCACCCCGACCACGCGCCCGATCAGCCCGCCGACGAGGCCGGGGAGCCAGCCGCCGAGCGCTCCGCCCGCGTCGAAGGCGCCCAGCACGAGGGCCAGCCCGAGGGCGCCGAGGACGAGGGCCGAGAGCGGCCGCAGCGGCTCGAGCGCGCGCGAGCGCACGAACAGCAGCCCGCCCAGGGCCGCCAGGCCGAGCCCGAGCGCCAGCGCGGCCGGCGCGCCGAGGGCGGTCGCCAGCGCGACCACCGGGCGCGTCAGCGCGGCGAAGGACTCCTTGGCCTCGTGGCCCTGCAGCAGGCGCACGACGGATACGGCGAAGAACCCTCCGACGAGGCAGAAGACGATGGCGGTCGCGTCCTGGGCCAGGGTCTTGCCGTTCCGGGTGCGGTCAGTCATGGGTGAGTTCCTCGGTGCCTTCCGGGATGCGCGCGGGGCGCCCGGCGCGCGGGGCGTCGGCCTGCATGCGCTCCCACTCCTCGAGCGACATCAGGACCTCGCGCGCCTTGCTGCCCTTGTACTCGCCGACCAGGCCGGCCTGCTCCATCAGCTCGAGCAGGCGCGTGGCGCGCGTGTAGCCGATCGCCAGGGCGCGCTGCAGGAGGCTGGCGGAGCCGCGCTTGGACTTCAGGATCACGCGCACGGCCTCGTCGAAGAGATCGTCCTGCTCGGCCGGGTCGCCGTCGGCGACGCTGCGCTGACCGGTGGCGGACTGGATCAGCTCCTGGCTGAAGGTCGGGGCCGACTCGCGCGAGATGAACTCGACCACGCCCTGGATCTCGTGGTCCTCGACCAGGGCGCCCTGCACGCGCTTGATCTGCGAGCTCTGCGGCGGCGTGTAGAGCATGTCGCCCTGGCCCAGCAGCTTCTCGGCCCCCATCTGGTCGAGGATCACGCGGCTGTCGACCTTGCTGGCCACCTGGAAGGCGATGCGGCACGGCAGGTTGCCCTTGAGCACGCCGGTGATGACGTCGGTGGAGGGCCGCTGCGTGGCCACGATGACGTGGACCCCGACGGCGCGCGACTTCTGCGCCAGGCGGGTGATCGAGAGCTCGGCCTCCTTCTTCGAGGCCATCATGAGGTCGGCCATCTCGTCGATGACCATGACGATGTACGGGACGTGGCGCGGGGTCCGCTCGGGATCGAACTGGTCGCCGAGACGCTGCTTCAGGCCCTCCTCGCCGAGCGCGTTGTAGCCCTTGATGTTGCGCACGCCGGCGCGCTGGAACAGCTCGTAGCGGCCTTCCATCTTGTCGACCGCCCACAGGAGCACGTTCGTCGCCTGGCGCATGTCGCTCACCACGGGCAGCATCATGTGCGGCACCTGAGCGAACATCTGGAGCTCGACCATCTTGGGATCCACGAGGATCAGCTGCACGTCGTGCGGCGAGCGCGTCAGGAGCAGGCTCACCAAGATGCCGTTGATGCACACCGACTTGCCCGAGCCGGTCGTGCCCGCGATCAGGAGGTGCGGCATGCGCGAGAGGTCCTCCACGATCGCGTTGCCCTCCGCGTCCATCCCCAGGAACAGCGGCAGGGCCATGAACTTCTTGTCGTAGGCCTTCTGCGTGACGAGCTCGGACAGGCGCACCACGCGGCGCTTCTCGTTGGGGACCTCGATCCCGATCGTCGACTTGCCGGGGATCGGCGCGATGATGCGCACCGACTTGGCGCGCAGGGCGGCGGCGATCTCCTGGCTGAGCTGGGTGACCTTGTTCATGCGCGTGCCCTGCGCGACCTCCAGCTCGTAGAGGGTCACCGCAGGGCCGACCTTGGCCCCGACCACGCTGGCCTCCACGCGGAAGGACTTCAGCGCGTTCTCCAGGCGCCGCGCCTGGGCCTCGATCGTGCGCTCGTCCTCGGGGCTCGAGGCGCCGGGCGGCTCGAGCAGCTCCAGCGGCGGCAGCTTCCAGTCGCCCATCGGCGGCACGACCGGCTCGAGCTCGGCCACGGCCGGACGCGCCGCGGGAGCCTTGCGCGGCTCCCGCGGGGGCGGGGTGACCGCGCTGGGCCCCTCGTCGCCCTCGTTCCAGTCGTCGAGGTCCTCGTCGTAGTCCTCGCCGGCCTCGTCGTCGTCCTCCTCCTTCTCGTCGTCGTCGTCGTCGTCCGAGTCGTCGTCATCGTCGTCGTCGACCCAGTCGACGTCGTCGTCCTCGAACTCCTCGTCGTCCTCCTCGGCCCGGGCCGGGACGGGCACCGCGGGCTCGGCGGGCGGGGACTCCGTCTCCGTGCGCGCTCGCTTGCGCGTGCGGGGCGCGGGCGGGACCAGGACGGCGGTCGCCCCGCCCTCCTCCAGGTCCGCCCCTCTCAGGAAGCTCCACAGCCCGGAGGCGAGCCCTCCGAGCCAGCCCAGGATCGCCGCGGGCGCGCTTTCCTTGCCTTGGCGCTCGGCGATCCAGTCGCGAAACGCGAGTGCAGCAGGGTAGAAGGCCATTTCGGTCGCAAGCATGAAGGAAATGAGGGTCGAGAGAACCAGCAGGATCCAGAGCCCGGGTCCGCCGAGCTTCTGGACGAGCACGGGCGGAACGTACTGGTCGTTCACGCCCGGCCCCACGAGCTCGAGCGCGATGTAGCCGCCCGGCCCGTACTCCAGCCCGCCACGATCACCCGCGGCGAGCTGGAAGAGGAACGCAGAGGAGAGCAAGAAGCAAGCGCTTCCGAAGCCCCGCAGGAACGGGAGCGAGATGCGCTTGCGCGCCACCAGCACCATGCCCCAGGCCAGGACCAGGGCCGCCAGGGCGTAGCCGCTGTAGCCGAGCGCGGCGTAGATCCACTCGGCCACCACGTGCCCGGCCAGGCCGCCCCAGTTCGAGACGGGCCCGCCCGGCTCACCGGGCGCGAAGCTCACCAGCGACACGAAGATCCACAGCGCGAGCCCGATCGCCGCCAGGCCCTTCATCTCCTGGAGTCGCTCGACGGTCGCCTCGTCGCGCGCGGTGTCCGCGCGCCAGAAGGCCAGGCTCTGGAAGAAGCCTGGGCCCCGCGCGCGGGAGCGCTTCTCGGACTTCGCGTGGGTGCCTGCCATGGAGGGACGGATGCGCCGCCGCCGCGGTGCAGCGCCTCGGGATGGGCGCAGGCGCGAAACATAGCGATTTGCCCGGCCCGTTTCGTCCCCGCCGGAAGATCGGTCTCCGGGAGGCCCGGGAGGGGGGCGGGGGAGCGGTTGGTGGTCCGAAACCAGCCCTTCGACCCGCGCGCCGGTTCACCGGGCGGGCTTGCGCCCGCCCGGAGCGCCGGCGCGGTCCCGCTGACGGCGGGATCCATGGCCGATCGGGCGCTCGGCCAGGCGCACCAGCGCCTCGGCCACGGCGCGCTTCGTGCGCTGCACCAGGCGCCGGCGCGACCCGTCGCGCCCCAGCACCGTGACCGTCGTGCGCAGGGCCCCCAGGGCGCTCTCGTCGTTCAGCACGACGTAGTCGGCCCCCTTGCGGCGCAGCTTGGCGCGCGCCCGGCGCTCGCCGGAGCCGGTCTCCAGGGCGAAGCCGACCACCAGGCGCGGCCCCTTGCGCCGCGCCAGGGTCGCCAGGATGTCCGGGTTGCGCACCAGCTCCATGGTTGCGACTTCCTTGCGGACCTTCTCCTTGCGCCACTTCCCGGCGCGCTTGCGGCGCGGGCGCCAGTCCGCCACGGCGGCGCACATGTAGAGCGCGTCGGCCCGCGCGAAGGCCCGCCGCGTCGCCGCCAGCATCTCGCGCGCGCTGACGACGTCCACGCGCTCGACCCCCGGCGGCGTGGGCAGGTGCACGGGGCCGGCCACCAGCGTGACCCGGTCGCCGCGGCGCGCGGCGGCGGCGGCCAGCTCGAAGCCCATGCGCCCGGTGGACTCGTTCGTGAGGTAGCGCACCGGGTCGACGTGCTCGCGCGTCGGCCCGGCGGTGACCAGCACGTGGCGGCGGACGCGCCTGGTCATCCCTCGGACCGGGCCAGGAAGGCGGCGATCTCCTCCGGCTCCGCCAGGCGCCCGCGGCCCTCGTCGCCGCAGGCCAGGCGTCCGGCGCCGGGCTCGATCACGCGCCAGCCGTCGCGGCGGAGCTGCTCCAGGTTCCGGGCCACCGGGGCCGCCGCCAGCATGTGCGGGTTCATGGCCGGGCACAGGTAGCGCCGCGCGCGGGGCGGGAGTGCCAGGGCGACGGTCGTGACCAGGTCGTCCGCCAGGCCCAGGGCCAGGCGCGCGACCAGGTCGCCGGTGGCCGGGGCCACCAGGAAGATCTCGGCCCAGCGCGCGAGGTCGATGTGGTCCATGCCGGCGCGGCGCGCGTCGCCCCACTCGCTGGCGAAGGCCGGCTCGCCGGTCAGGGCCTCGAAGAGCTGCGGGCGCACCAGCTCGGCCGCGCGCGGCGTCAGGACGGCGCGCACGCGGTGCCCCTGCTGGGCCAGGTGGCTGGCGAGGTCGCAGGCCTTGTGCAGCGCGGCCGAGGCGCCGCAGGCGAGCAGGATCTGGCTCATCGACAGGCGCTCTCGCTGGGCTCTCCGGTCAGCCCCGCCAGGCGCCGCACCTCGGCCACGGCCCGCTCCAGGTCCTCGTTCACGATCACGTGATCGTAGCGCTCGCGCGCGCGCATCTCCTCCTGGGCCTTGGCCATGCGGCGCTCGATCACATCCGGTGCGTCGGTCCCGCGCCGCTCGAGGCGCGCGCGCAGGCTGGCCATGTCCGGCGGGGCGATGAAGACATAGACCCCGGGCAGCCCCAGGGCCTTGAGCTGGGCGCCGCCCTGCACGTCGATCTCCAGCAGGAACACGCGCCCGGCGGCCAGCGCCCGCTCCATCGGCGCGCGCGGCGTGCCGTACAGGTTGCCGTGCACCTCGGCCCACTCGATGAAGGCGCCGCGCTCGATCTCGGCCCGGAAGCGGGCCTTGTCGAGGAAGCGGTAGTCGCGCCCGTCCACCTCGCCCGGGCGCGGCGCGCGGGTCGTGGCGCTGACCGAGAACTCGACGCGCGGGTCCGCCAGGAGGCGCCTGCAGATCGTGCTCTTGCCGCAGCCAGACGGCCCCGAGACGACCAGCATCGTGCCGCGCTGCGCAGCCACGCTCACTCCACGTTCTGCACCTGCTCGCGCAGGCGCTCGACGTGCGTCTTGGCCTCCACGACCCAGTGGGCCACGGTGGCGTCGGAGCACTTGGAGCCGATCGTGTTCACCTCGCGCAGGATCTCCTGCACCAGGAAGTCGAGCTGCCGCCCGATGCGCCCGCCCTTCGCGAGCAGGGTGTCGAGCTGGGCCAGGTGGCTGGCGAGGCGCACCAGCTCCTCGGAGACGTCGAGCTTGTCCGCCAGCAGCGCGATCTCGCGCGCCAGCTCGTCGCGCGCGACCGGCAGCTTCCCGCCGAGCAGCGCCTGCAGGCGCTTCGCCAGGCCGGCGTGGTTGGCGCGCACGACGCGCGGCATGCGCTTCTCGATGCGCGCCGCGAGCTGGGCCAGGGCCCTGGCGTGCTTGCGCAGGTCGGCCTCGAGGGCCGCGCCCTCGCGCGCGCGCATGGCGAGCATGCGCTCCAGGGCCTCATCGAGCAGCGCCAGGGCCTCCTGGCCGAGGGTGTCCTCGTCGGCGCCGTCCGCGGCGGCCAGCACGCCCGGCAGGCCGACGAGCGCGTCGAGGGAGAGCGCCGGTGCGAGCCCGAGCTCGCCCGCCAGGCCGGCGAGCTCGTCGCGGTAGCGGCGCGCCAGGGCGTGGTCGATGCGCGCCCCGCCGGCCCCGCCGCGCTCCGCGGCCACGTGCACGGTCACCGCGCCGCGCTCGCAGCGCGCGCGCACGCGCCCCTCGACCTCGCTCTCCAGCGCGAAGAGGGTCTCTGGCAAGCGCGTCTTGACCGCCAGGTGCCGGTGGTTGACCGAGCGCACTTCGACCCGCAGCGGCGTCCCCGAGCGCCCCGCCCCCGCCGCCGCCCCGAAGCCCGTCATCGAGCGCAGCATGGCGCCCGGACCTACTTGGGCTCGGGCGCGCTGGGCTCGGACCCGCCGGGCTCACTCCCCCCGGACAAGGGCTCGTTCGACGGCAGCAGCCCCTGCGTCGGATCGGCGGGCGTGATCGAGGGCAGGAGCACGGACGAGGAGCTCTCGCTGCGGTTGATGTAGTGCAGCAGGATGGCCGAGACCAGGAAGATGGCCGCCACCGTGAAGGTGAAGCGGTGGATGCCCCTGGCGGCCACGCCGAAGGTCTGCTGCCCGTGCTCGCCCAGGGCCTGGCCGAAGCCGCCGCCGCGGCCCTCCTGCAGGAGGATGACGACGATCAGCACGATCGCGGCGAGCACGAACACGATGTAGAGGAAGGTGGAGAGCATGGGCGCTTCGGGACGGGCTAGGCGGTGGCCGGCCGCCGCTCCGCGGCCGTGATGATCGGGAGGAAGGTCTCGCTCTTCAAGGAAGCGCCGCCGACCAGCGCTCCGTCGACGTCCGGGGCGGCCAGGAGGACCGCGGCGTTGGCCGGGCTGACGCTGCCCCCGTACTGGATCAGGAGGGCCTCGGCGGCGGCCTCGTCGTAGAGCCCGGAGAAGACCCCGCGCAGGTACTGGTGCACCTGGCTGGCCTGCTCGGGGGTCGCGTTGCGGCCGGTGCCGATGGCCCACACGGGTTCGTAGGCGACCGTCACGCGCCCCAGGTCGGCGCGCGCGACGCCCTTCAGGCCCTGGGTGAGCTGGCGCGCGACGACCGTCTCGGTCGCCTTGGCCTCGCGCTCCTCCAGGGTCTCGCCCACGCACAGGATCACCTCCAGGCCGGCCTCCAGCGTGCGCAGCACCTTCTGGTTCGCGAGCGCGTCGCCCTCGCCGTACACGTGGCGGCGCTCGGAGTGCCCCACGATCGCGAAGTGGACGCCGACGTCCTTCAGCATCGCGGCCGAGACCTCGCCGGTGAAGGCGCCCGATACCCGCTCGCACACGTCCTGGGCGCCGACGCGGATCGTGCTGCCCGCCAGGGCCTGCGCGACCTCGGCCAGGTACACGAAGGGCGGCGCGACGGCGACGCGCGGCGCGCGCGCCGTCCCGCGGGCCGCGCGCAGCGCGGCGCACAGCGCCAGGGCCGAGCGCCGCTCGAGGTTCATCTTCCAGTTGCCGGCGACGTAGGCCTGCCTCACGGACGCACTCCTTCTCCGGCCCGGCCGGGGGTCTCGCGCACTTCGCGGTCCTTGCCGCGCTCGCCCGGCGCCTCCCGGGCGACGACCAGCCGGCGCCCGTCCAGGCGCGCCAGGGCCGCGGCCGCGCGCGCGATCTCGGCGAAGTCGGCCGGGGAGACGGCCTGGGCGCCGTCCGAGCGCGCCTCGTTCGGCTGCGGGTGGACCTCGATCATCAGCCCGTCGGCGCCGGCCGCGAGGCCCGCGCGGGCCAGCGGCAGGACCAGCTCGGGCCGCCCGGCGGCGTGCGAGGGATCGACGATCACCGGCAGGTGCGTGACGCGCTTGAGGTGCGCGATCGCGCCGACGTCGAGCACGTTGCGCGTCACCTGGTCGAAGCCGCGCACGCCGCGCTCGCACAGCAGCACGCGCGCGTTGCCGCGCGCGAGGACGTGCTCGGCCGCCAGCAGGAACTCGCGCACCGAGGCGGCCGGCCCGCGCTTCAGCAGCACGACCTTCTGCGTGCGCGCCACCTCCGCCAGCAGCGCGTAGTTGGCCATGCTGCGCGCGCCGATCTGCAGCACGTCGGCCACGGCCGCCACGCTGGCCACGTCGCGCGGGTCGAGCACCTCGGTCACGATCGGGAGCTCCAGCTCGGCCCGCACGCGCGCCAGGGCCTCCAGGCCCTCGCGTCCGGCGCCCTGGAAGGAGTAGGGCGAGGTGCGCGGCTTGTAGGCCCCGCCGCGCAGGCAGGTGGCGCCGGAGGCCTTGACCGCGCGCGCGATCTCCAGCAGGCGCCGCTCGTCCTCGACCGCGCAGGGGCCGGCGATCAGCGACACGAAGGGCCCGCCGAAGGCGGCCTCGCCCACGCGCAGGATGCTGTCCTCGCGCCCGGGGGTGCGCTCGGCGAGCTCGGGCGCGTCGCTGGCGTCGAGCACGCCGGCCACGAAGGAGAGGTCCTCGAAGGCGCTGCGGTCGCCGGCCGCGGGGCGCCCGTCGCGCCGCGTCAGCTCGGCCACGATGCGGCGCGCGTCGAGCAGGCGCACCTCGTAGCCGCGCTCCCCCGCCACCCGGCGCAGGACCTCCAGGTCGGCCTCGGTGGCCGTGGGACGCAGGCGCAGGAGCATGGGGAAGGGGTTCGCGGGCTCTACAACCGGCCGGCAGAACCTCGCAGTATAGGGGCCCATGGCGGGGCCGACAATTCGGCCGCGCCGCGCGCCGCCGTGTCCGCCCCCCCGCTCGACGCCCTGCTGGCCCTGCTGGCCCTCGACCGCCTCCCGCGCACCGGGTGGCTCATGGCCGGGGTCCCGGCGCCGGAGAGCATCGCGGCCCACGCGCTCGGGACGGCGCTGGTGGCCCTGGCCCTCGGGCCGCGGGTCGCGCCGGCGCTCGACGTCGACCGCGCGGCCGCGCTGGCGGTGCTGCACGACGCGCCCGAGGCGCTGCTCACGGACCTGCCGCGGAGCGCGGTCGAGTGCCTGCCCGAGGGCGCCAAGGCCGAGGGCGAGCGCCGCGCCGCCCAGCGCCTGCTGGCGCCCCTCTCGGAGCTGGCCCTGGCGCGCTTCCACGAGTACCAGGCGGGCACCACGCGCGAGGCGCGCTTCGTGCGCCTGTGCGACAAGCTGCACCTCGGCCTGCGCTGGCTGGCCTACCGGCGCGCGGGGCACGGCGCGCTGGAGGAGTTCCGCGCCTCGCTCGAGCGCCTCGAGTGCGCGGAGTTCGCGCCCTGCGCCGAGCTGCAACGCGCGCTGCTGGCCGCCGCCGGGCCGAGCGGGGAGCGCGCGCGATGAAGCGGCGCCTCGAGGTCCTGCTGTCCGTGGCCGTGCTGGCGAGCCTGGCGCTGGCGATCGTGCTCGCGCGCCCCACGCCGCCCGACCAGGCGCTCTTCGGCGCGGGGCCCGAGCTCGCGCGCACGCTCGGGCCGCTCGAGCTCCCGGCGGGGACGCTGACCCTCGCCGGACGCGTCTCCACGGCCGACGGCCGGCCCGCGCCGGAGGCCTTCGTCGTGCTGCTGCCGCCCGACGACGAGCACAGCGAGCTGCCGCCGCTGCACCACGCCTACAGCGACGCCGAGGGACGCTTCGCCCTCGAAGGCCTGCCGGCCGGGCCGCTGCGCGTCGTGCTCTCGCACCCCTCGGCGCCGCCGCGCACCTTCGCGCTCGAGCTGCCGGTCGAGGGCGAGGTGGCCTGGAGCCTGGCGGAGCCGCTGCCCGAGCTGCCCGTGCTCCCGCCCCGCGAGGCGAGCGAGCTGAGCGGGCTCGTGCGCACCGACGAGCAGGAGGGCGCGGCGGACCTGACGGGCTTCGAGGTGTGGCTGGTGCCGGCGGCCGACACGCCGCTCCTGGCCGGCGCCAGCGAGCGGCGCACGAGCACCGACGCGCAGGGCGCCTTCGCCTTCGCCGAGCTGACCGCGGCCGGCTACGAGGCGCGCGTCCTGCCGCCCTGGGCGCGCGGCGGGACCTGGCCGATCCTGGCGCGCGGGCGGGTGACGGTGCGCGCCGGCGAGCCGCACTCGCTCGGGCTCGCGCTCGAGGTGGGCGCGGTCGAGGGCACGCTGCTCGACCCCGGCGGGCGGCCCCTGCCGGGCGCGGTCGTGTCCGTCGCGGCGCTCGCGGCGCTCGACCCCGTGGGTCAGCCGGCGCTCTGGCCGCCGGCCGTCACCGACGCGCAGGGGCGCTTCCGCGTCGGCCTCCTGCCGCCGGGGCGCTACCTCGTGCACGTGCGCGCCGGCGCCGCCCGCGGCGACAGCGAGGTCGTGGTCGAGGCCGGCCTGAGCCGGAGCGTGCCCTTCGGGGCGCTCGACCCGCGCACCGACGAGGGCCCGCGCTGACGGAGCCGTCCGGCGCACCGCGCGGGTATCCTCGCGCGGATGAGCGCTCCCGCGCCGGTCTACCTGGACCATGCCGCCACGACCCCGCTCGCGCCCGAGGTGCGCGCGGCCATGCTGCCGTTCCTGGAACGGGAGTTCGGCAATCCCTCCTCGCGCCACGCGCTCGGGGTGGCCGCCGCGCGCGCGCTGGAGGCCGCGCGGGCCGAGGTCGCGCGCCTGTGCGCGGTGCGCCCCGCGCAGGTGACCTTCACCTCCGGCGGCACCGAGGCCAACAACCTGGCGGTGCTCGGCCTGGCGCGCGCGCGGGCCAGGCTCGGCCGGCACGTCCTGATCGGGCCCAGCGAGCACCCCTGCGTGCGCGACGCGGCGCGGGCCCTGGTCGAGGAGGGCTTCGAGCTCGAGACGCTGCGCCTGGACGCGGCCGGCGCGCTCGACCTCGCGGACGCCGCCGCGCGCCTGCGGCCGGACACGGTGCTGGTGGCGCAGATGCTGGTGAACAACGAGTTCGGCACGCTCTACCCGCTGGCGCGCCTGGCGCGCCTGGTGCGGGCGAACGCGCCCCAGGCCGTGCTGCACACCGACGCGGTGCAGGCGGTCGGCAAGGCGCCGGTCGCGCTGGCCGAGCTGGGCGTGCACTCGCTCGCGCTCTCGGCCCACAAGTTCCACGGCCCCAAGGGCGCCGGCGCGCTCGTGCTGGCCGAGGGCCTGCGCCCGCGCCCGCTGGTCTTCGGCGGCGAGCAGGAGCAGGGGCTGCGCTCGGGCACCGAGAACGTGGCCGGGCTGGTGGGCCTCGGGCGCGCGGCCGAGCTGGTGCGCGCGCGGGCGCCGGCCGCGCGCGCGCACGTCGCCGCGCTGCGCGCGGAGCTGCGCGCCGGCCTGGGCGCCCTGGGCGGGGCCGAGCTGGTCGAGCCGGGCGGCCCGGGAGGCGTGGCCGAGGCGATCGCGGCCGTGCTGCTGCCGGGGCCGCCGGCCGAGGTCTGGCAGCACCACCTCGAGGCGCGCGGCGTGTTCACCAGCGTCGGCAGCGCCTGCCAGGCGAGGAAGGGCGGCGTCTCGCCGGCCCTGCTCGCGCTGGGCTTCGACGAGCGGCGCGCGAAGCAGGTCCTGCGGCTCTCCTTCGCGCGCGAGACGAGCGTGGACGAGCTGCGCGCGGGGTTGACGGCGCTCGCGACCGTGGCCGGGGAGCTCGGGGCGCGCGCGTGAGCCCGGCCGAAGAGGTCGTCATCGGCCGCTACGGCGAGCTGTGGCTCAAGGGCAAGAACCGCGGCGACTTCGAGCGCGCCCTGCAGCGCAACGTGCGCGCGGCGCTGGCCGGCATCGATCCGGAGGCGGCGGTCGAGCGCGAGCACGGCCTGCTCGTCGTGCACCCACGAGCCGGCGCGCGCAGCGCGGCCGCGCGCCTGACCGAGGTCTTCGGCTTCGCCTCGCTCTCCGTCGCGCGCGCGGTGCCGAGCGCGCTCGCCGACCTGACGGCGGCGGCCCACGCGCTGCTGGCCGAGGCCCTGGAGGGCTTCCCGCGCGAGCGCCCGGTGCGCTTCCGCGTGAGCACGCAGCGCGCCGACAAGCGCTTCCCCATGACCTCGCCCGAGATCGACCGGTACGTGGCCGAGCGCATCCCGCCCGTGCTCGCGCCGCGCCTGGCGGTCGACCTCGAGCAGCCGGAGCTCGAGCTGTGCCTGCACGTGCGCACGGGCACGAGCTACGTGTTCGCCGAGCGCTTGCCGGGCGCGGGGGGGCTGCCGGTCGGCACGGTCGGACGCGCGGTGGTGCTGCTCTCGGGCGGGATCGACTCGCCGGTGGCGGCCTGGATGACGATGAAGCGCGGCTGCGAGGCCGTGCTGCTCGCCTTCCACTCCTATCCGTGGGTCGGGCTCGGCTTCGAGCGCAAGGTCGAGCGCCTGGCGGCCGCGCTGGCGCGCTACCAGCCGCGCACGCGCCTCTACCTCGCCCCGCTGGCGGAGATCCAGACGGCCGTGCGCGACCAGGCACCGCCGCCCTACCGCACGGTGCTGTACCGCCGCATGATGCAGCGCATCGCCGGGCGCCTCGCGCGCGCCGAGCGCGCCGGGGCCCTGGTGACCGGCGAGAGCCTGGGCCAGGTCGCCAGCCAGACGCTCGAGAACCTGGCCTGCATCGAGGCCGCCGGCGAGCTGCCCGTGCTGCGGCCGCTGATCGGCTTCGACAAGTCCGAGACGATCGCGCTGGCGCGCCGCATCGGCACCTTCTCGATCTCGATCGAGAACGAGCCCGACTGCTGCACGGTCTTCCAGCCCGAGCGCCCCGTGATCCGCGGCAGGCTGGACCTGTGCGAGCAGGCCGAGGCGGCCCTGGACGTGGAGGGGCTGGTCACGCGCGCCTTCGAGGCCCGCCGCGCGGTGGACGTGGTGGCCTAGCGCGACCAGAGCCAGTCCAGGAATCGCGCCGCGGAGTCGCGGAGGGGCGGCGCTGCGCGGAGCAGCGACACGCCGACGACCGGTGGCGGGCTCCGGCCGGGCTCCTGCGCGCCCTCCGCTCCCCCTCCGCACGTGCGCGTCGGCTCGTCCGAGGCTGCGGCGAGGTGCAAACGGCCCCGCGCGCGAGCATACTCCGGGCGCCGAATGAACCGCGGCACGGTCATCCTCCTGGCGCTGGCGATCCTGCTCGCGCACACCTTCGCGATCCACCAGACGCCCGACGGCGAGCTGGCCGCGCCGCACGAGATGGCCCACGCCGCCTTCCGCCTCGGCCGCAACCTGGTGTTCGAGGGCACGGCGGCCTGGAACCCGGGCGGACCGCCGCACGAGTCCTATCCCTCGCCCCTGTGGGTGCTGTGGTGCGCGGCCGCGGCCCGCGCCTACGTCTCGCCCTTCGTGGCCAGCCAGGGGCTGGGGCTCCTGGCGGCCCTGGCGACGATCGTCGTGCTGGCCCAGTTCAGCCCCAAGCGCAGCTCTGGCCTGATCGCACCGGTGCTGCTGGCGGCCAGCGGGAGCGTCGCCACGGCGGCCTTCAGCGGGACCGAGGCGACCCTGGCGATGATGCTCGTGACGACCACCTTCCTGGCCTTCGAGCGCGGCCACCGGCGCCTGCTCGCGCTGGCCGCCAGCGCGCTGGTCGTGACCGTGCCCGAGGGCGTGGCGGTGCTGGCCTTCCTGCTGGCCGGCGAGGGCGCCTGGCGCCCGCGCGGCGCCCAGGCCGTGCGGCCGCCGCTGTGGGGCGCCTACGCGCTGCCCGTGACGGTCGCGCTGGGCTCGACGCTCGTGCGGCGCGTCTGGACCGGCCAGTGGCTCTCGCCCTCGGCGGTCGAGCTGTGGCAGGTCGCGCCCGAGCGCTGGCGCCTGGGGGGCGAGTACCTGGCCGGCTTCGCGCTGAGCTCGGGCTTCACGCTGCTGGTGCTCGTGGTGGTGCTCTCGGTCTGCGCGGGACGCTCCAGCGCCATGGGCACGCGCGCGCTGGCGCTGGTCGCGCTGTGGTGGGGCCTGGTGGCCCTGGCGGGCGCCGACGAGCTGCCCTTCTGGAGCGCGCTCGTGCCCGTGCTGCCGCTCTTCTTCCTGGGCGTGCAGGAGTGCCTGCGCGTGTGGATGGACGAGCGCGCGGCGCTGGCGCGCGTCGCCTGGCCGGTGCTCGCGCTGAGCCTCGGCGGCGCGTTCCTGGCCAGCAAGGTGCCGAGCAACCTCGGCCCGCTGGCGCTCGAGGACCCGCTCACGCGCTGGCAGACGCCGCGCGGGAACCTGGCCCACGCCTACCCGCGCCCCCACGGACGGCTCGGGCTCCTGGAGGAGATCCGCTCGGTGGAGAACCTGCGGCGCCTGGGCCTGTTCTTGCGCCAGCGCACGGGCGCGGACGCCGTGATCCTGACCTCGTCCCCGGGCGCGATCGGCTACCTCTCGCGGCGCGAGGTGCGCGACCTCTCGGGCCGCGCCTGGCCGGTCCCGGGCGAGGAGCACACGCGCTCCTGGCGCGGCGGGCCGCGCATCGACCTCCTGGCGGCGATGGAGAGCGACGTCGACTACATCGTGCCGCTGGTCGGGACGCTCTCGGACGACGAGGAGCCCTCGAACCTCCTGCGCGAGTGGCTGGAGCGCTACGACCGCGTCGGGCCGACCCCCGAGCGCCAGGCCGCCGTGCTGGCGGCGCTGGACGGCTTCGCGCTCGTCTCGGTGCCCGTGCCGGCCCGCAGCCGCGGCCCGCTGGAGCCGGCGCGCGACCCGTTCCCGCTGCTGCAGCGCAAGGACATCGAGCTGATCCCGGCGCTCGCGATCGAGTCCGCCGGCGACCGCGTGCGCATCCTGGCGCGCCACGAGGGCAGCGACATCGTGGCCGACCTGTGCGTGCGCGCCACGCGCCCCGACGGGAGCGAGCGCTACCTCGCGCCGACCGGACGCTGGGACTCCAGCCTGCCGCTGGACGCGCGCACGAACCTCCTGCTCGTGCGCACCGGACCGCGCTCGATCCAGATGATCGAGGCGCGCGTGCCGCCCGAGCTGCGCGGCGCGGCCGTGACGGCCTGGCTGCACAACCCCGGCATGCGCATGGACGCACCGCTCGCGCCGGTCGGGACGCCCGTCACGGGCACGCTGTGAGGCCGGCCGCACGGATTCCGTGGGTCCGGGCTCGGCCCTGCGCGCCCCGGCGGACGAAACAGGGCGGACCGTGGCGTCCCCGCCCGCACGGATGAGCGCCACCCCCACCAGGGCGCCGGCCGAACGCCCGCTGGGCGCGCTGGTCAAGCACTCGGCGATCTACAGCGCCGCGCCGATCCTGCGCCAGGCGCTGTCGGTCGCGATGACGCGCTTCTACACGGCCTGGCTCGGCCCGGCCGGGGCCGGGATCAAGGAGAACGCCGACCTGTGGTGCATCGCCCTGCAGCAGGTGCTCGGGCAGAACGTGCTGCAGGCGCTGGTGCGCTTCTACTACGACCAGAAGGGCGAGCGCGAGCGGGCCGCGGTGGTGAGCTCGGTCACGCTGGTCGTCACGCTGGGAGCCCTGGCGGTGTGCGGCCTCGGGCTCCTGTTCGTGCCCTGGCTCTCGCCGCTCTTGCTCGGCCGCGGGGGGACGGTGCCGAGCTCGGAGCTCGAGCGCGTCACGACCCTGACGCTGCTGCTCGTGCCCTTCCAGCTCGCGACGATGTCGGGCAACTACTACCTCTTCGCGCTCAAGCGCTCGGGGCTCTACACGGGGCTGCAGACGGCCAAGCTCCTGTTCGAGGTCGGGATGAACGTGCTCCTGATGGGCGTGCTGGGCCTCGGGGTCACGGGCTTCCTCCTGAGCATGCTGGCGGGCGAGGTGCTGACCTCGCTCGGGCTGTGCGGCTGGATGCTGTGGCGCGTCGGGCCGCGCATCGACCGCGCGGTCCTGCGTCCGATCCTGGCCTACGCGGCGCCGCTCGTGCCGGTCGGGATCCTGCAGCTCGCCCTGCACCAGGCCGACCGGCGCATCGTGCTCGAGTTCCTCGGCCAGGAGCCGGCCGGCATCTACGGCTTCGGCTTCCGCATCGCCTCGCTGGTCACGGCGGTCGTGCTCGGGCCCTTCATCGTGACCTGGCAGCCGTGGATCTTCGCGGTCGAGGACCGCGAGGAGCGCGCGCGGCTCGTCGCACGCGTGGGCACCTACGCCGTGCTCGCCATCGGCGTGGCCAGCCTGGGCGTGATCGCCATCGGGCGCGAGGCGGCCCTGCTCCTGGCCGGCGACCCGGCCTTCCACGCGGCCTGGCGCGTGGTGCCGCCGGTCGCGGCGGGCTACGTCCTGTGGGCGCTCTACAACCTGACCCAGATCCCGCTCTTCCTGGCCAAGCGCACCGGGCCGCTGGTGGGGATCAACCTGGCGGCGGTGGCCCTCAGCGTGGGCCTGAACGTGGTGCTCGTGCCGCGCTTCGGCATCCAGGGGGCCGCGCTGACGACGCTGGTGACGTTCACGGTCCTGGCCGCGCTGGGCATGCTCGCCAGCCGGCGCACGGCCGGCGTGCGCTTCGAGCTCGGGCGCATCGGGCTGGTCCTCGCGGGCGTGGGCCTGGGCGGCGCCGGCGCCCTGGCGCTCGACGCGCTGGAGGTGGACGGGCGCCTCGGGCTGCTGACGGCGCTGCTCGCCAAGGTCGTCCTGTGCGCCGGCCTGGCGGGCGCGGCCTGGCGCCTGGCGCTCGCCGCCGACGAGCGCGCGCGCTTCCGCGCCTGGGTCCGCCGGCGCCTCGGGCGTGCCTGATTTTCGCCCTACCCTCCACTCCACGCCTGCGCGGCGGCTGCGCGCCTCCGGGGTCGGCTCGAGACCGTCGCGCCCCCCTTCTCTCGCCGCGGATCGCCGCGGCGGTCACGCCGACGGCGCGCTCCGGGGCGATCCTCGATCGCCTCACACCTCCAGCAAGCCCTCGCGGATCGCCAGGCGCGCCAGCTCGGCGGCCGAGCTGCAACCCAGCTTGCGCTGCAGGTTCTCGCGGTGCTTCTTGGCGGTGCCGAGGCTGATGTCGAGGGCCGAGGCGACCTCCTTGTTGCTCTTGCCGAGCGCCAGGAGCTGGAACACCTCGCGCTCGCGCGGGGTCAGGTCCGCGAGCCGCGAGCGCCCCGCGGGCGCCGGCGCGCCGCCGCGCACGCCGCGCACGAGGCCGGCCGCGACGCGCGGCGAGACGTAGGGGTCGCCGCGCTGCACGGCCAGGATGGCCAGGGCCAGCTCGGCCGGGTCGGAGTCCTTCGAGAGGTAGCCCTCGGCCCCGCCCTCCAGCGCCTGCTGCACGAAGTTCTCGCCCTCGTGGTGCGTGAGCATGACGACCTTGGTGCGCGGCAGGTCCTTGCGGATCTGCGGTAGGAGGTCGAGCCCGGAGAGCCCGGGCATGGTGATGTCGAGCACGACCACGTCGGGTCGCACGCTCTTGATCGCGGTCAGGGCCGCGCGCGGGTCGCCGCTGTCGCCGATCACCTCCATGTCGGGGCGCGCGCCCAGGAAGCTGCGCAGGGCGGCGCGGATGATCGACTGGTCGTCGACCAGGTAGACGCGGATCCGAGAGCTCGGGACGCTTCCGTTGGCAGGGGGCATGGCGCTGACCTCCAGGGGGAGTCTAGGACGCCGCGCACGCGCTCACGCTCGCGGAAACGAGCCTTCCCGGCCCGTTACGCACTCGCCGCAGCGGGCCTGCGCACTTGGTCGGAGCGGGCGCCCTGCACCGGCAGCCGGACCCAGAAGCAGGCCCCCGGCAGCGAGCCCTCGCCGACCCCGATCTCGCCGCCGTGCTCGCGCACCACCTTGCGGGCGATCGCCAGCCCCAGGCCCGTCCCGCCGGCCTTGGCGGTCACGAAGGGCTTGAACAGCTCGGCGCGCACGCTGGGCGGGATGCCCGGGCCGTCGTCCTCGACGCGCAGCAGCACGTGACCGCGTCCCTCGGCCCGCGCGCTGGCCCGCACGCGCCCGCCGGGCTGCAGGATCTCGAGCGCGTTGCGCAGCAGGTTGACCAGCACCTCCTCCAGGCGCGCGCGGTCGCCGCGCACGCGCGGCAGGCTGGACGGGCAGTCGACCTCGAGCACCAGGCCGGCGGCCTCGATCTCGGGTCGCAGGAGCGCGACGGCCTCGCGCAGGACCTCGCGCGGGTCGAGCGGCTCGAGCTGGAGCTCGAGCGGACGCGCGAACGACAGCGTGCGCCGCATCGTGCGCTCCAGCTTGGCCAGGCGCGAGGCCAGGTCCTCGAGCACGCTCTTCTGGTCCTCGCCCAGGCGATCGGCCACCGCGCGCAGCGCGAGGTTGACGGCCGTGAGCGGGTTCTTGATCTCGTGCGCGAGCAGCGAGGCCGACTCGCCGATCTGCGCCAGGGCCTCGTTCAGGGCCAGCTCGCGCGCGTGGGCCGCCTTGAAGGAGGAGATGTCGCGCCCCTCCGGCAGGAGGTACTGCACCGCGCCGGCGGCGTCGCGCACGGGCTTGAGCGAGAAGTCCACCCAGCGCTGGCGCCCCTCGCGGTCCACGTAGTCCACCTCGAAGCGCACGAACTCGCCGGCCGCGGCGGCGGCGATGGCCTGGCGCACGTGCTCGCGGCGGGCCGGGTCCTTGCTCCACCAGGGCGTCTCCCAGAAGGGGCGGCCGACGACCTCCTCGCGGGTCACGCCGACGCCGCGCAGGGCGCTGTGGTTGAC
>DASVAP010000360.1:0-16097 GCA_036376275.1 Planctomycetota bacterium
GATCACGGTGCGCTCGTGCTCCGGCAGCAGGGCCCACAGGATCCCCTTGTTGTGATTGATGCTGAAGTGGTCGCTCCAGAACTCGACCATGCGCTCGCGCAGCTGACGCCGCGAGCTCGTGGCACGCGCGAGGAGCGCCACCTTCAGCTGGCGATAGGCGTCGCGGTTGTCGTCCGCGAACTGCTCGACGAGCTCCTTCGGGCTCATCGCGATGACCGGGAAGCGGACCAGGTCCGCCTCCAGGGTCGAGTCGTCGATGGCCTCCGGCTCGAGCTGCTCCTCGAGATAGCCCTCGAAGCCCAGCGCGCGCGCGTGCTCGAGCTCGGCCAGGTTGAAGCCGAAGGAGATCCGGTGCACGAGCGTCACGAGCGGGTCGCGCCGCACCGGCTCCGGTCGCGCCGCCGTCCCGAGGATCCCCCCCGTCAGCCCGGCGAGCCAGGGACGGCGCCCGACATGGCGCGCGCGTGGCCCGGGTGTGCGCTCGACCTCCTCGGGCGCGGGCAGCGGGATCGGCTCGGGCGGGCCCAGGCCAGATGGAAGGCCGAGGCGGGCGTGTTCGGGCGAGAGCGCCTGGATCGACATGGGCACCTCCGAAGCTCCGTTGCGGCGCAGCCGGCACCGCTCCACAGAGGTAGTCCCGGGGTCGGATCCGGCTACCGAGTCCGAGGGGGCGCGGCCACGCGTGCAGCAGTGGCAATGCGCGGGAACGGTCGACGTTGGTCCGCGGACGGCGGTGCGCGGCGCCGGCCCCACATCACGGCCCTGGGAAGGGGTTTAGGACCGGAGGACGGCTCGGACCGGAGGACGGGGCCCGCAGGTCGCGTTCGAGCCCGAGGCCCTGGCCCGTGCGCCTCAGTAGCCGCGCTTCTTGCGGAACTCCTCGAGGGCCGGGTCGGTCGGGATCGACGGCCTCTTCGGGAGCGGCGAGGGCGGGGTCGGGAACGGTGCGCCGGGCTGGCTGGCGCTCGGGGCCGGCCGGGAGGCGGGCGCGGACGCGGCCGGGGACGCCTGCGCGCCAGGGGCCGGAGCGGCGGGAGAGGAGGCGAGCGACAGCGTCTCGTGCGCGCCCTCGCCGCCCTCGCCGAGCTGCGAGGGATCGAGCTTCACGCCGATGTGCTGGAGCTGCATCAGGAAGGCCTCCTTCTCGATCGACTTCACGTAGGCCTCGACCGGGTCCACCAGGCCCTTCTGCACGTGCTCGAGCAGCGCGTCGTTCAGGAGGCGCATGCCGTACTTGCCGCCGGTCTGCATGACCGATTGCAGCTGGTGTGTCTTGCCCTCGCGGATCAGGGCCGAGACGGCCTTGGTCGCGATCAGGATCTCGAGCGCGGCCACGCGGCCCTTGGGCTTCTTCTTGAGCAGCGTCTGCGCGATCACGCCCTTCAGCGACGAGGCCAGCATGGTGCGGATCTGCGCCTGGCGGTCGGCCGGGAACTGGTCGACGATGCGGTCGACCGTGGTCATGGCCGTGGTCGTGTGCAGCGTGCCGAAGACCAGGTGCCCGGTCTCGGCCGTCTCGATGGCGATGGCGATGGTCTCGAGGTCGCGCATCTCGCCCACCAGGATGATGTCCGGGTCCTCGCGCAGGGCGGCGCGCAGGGCGCGCTTGAAGCTCTCGGTGTGGCGGTGGACCTCGCGCTGGTGCACGAGGCAGCGCTGGCTCCTGTGCACGAACTCGATCGGGTCCTCGATCGTGATGATGTGGTCGTTGCGGCTCTTGTTGACCAGGTCGAGCATCGCCGCCAGGGTGGTCGACTTGCCGCTCCCCGTCGGTCCCGTGACGAGCACCAGCCCCTTCGACAGGAAGCACAGGTCGCGCACGGCCTTGGGCAGGTTGAGCTGGTCGCAGGTCAGGACCTCGCTCGGGATCTGGCGGAAGACCGCGCCCGGGCCGCGGTGATCCATGAACAGGTTGGCCCGGAAGCGCGCCTTGCCCGGCAGCTCGTAGGCGAAATCCGTGTCGTGCTCGCGCTCGAACTGGTCGCGGTTCGTCGCCGGCGCGATCTCGTAGAGCATGCGCAGCATCTCGTCCGCCTCGACCGGCGGCACGCCGCTGACCGCCACCATGTCGCCGTGCAGGCGGAAGTAGGGCGCGAGGCCGGTCGTGAGGTGCAGGTCGGAGCCTCCGATCTCCACCAGCTTGCTGAAGAAGGCGTCGAGCTTGGCCATGGTTCCTTTCCGGGGGGGGACGCGGACCGCAATCCTTTCGGCAGGGATCGGGCCCGGCTGTAGGGGCGGGCGGGCCCTCCGAGCGCTGGGATCGGGCTCCAGCGAGGCGCCGGAGGGGTCCCGGACCGCGCCTGGCGATCGGGTAGCCTCACGCCCCCATGCGCATCGCCCTGGCCCAGATCGCCCCCGTGTTCCTCGACCGCGCGCGGACCCTGGACAAGGTCGCATTGGCGGTGGACGAGGCCGCGCGCCAGGGCGCGCGCCTGGTGGCCTTCGGCGAGGCGCTGGTGCCGGGCTATCCGATCTGGATCGAGCGCACCGACGGGGCGCGCTTCGACTCGGCCGAGCAGAAGGCGCTGCACGCGCGCTACCTGGAGGAGGCGGTCGTGTGCGAGCGCGACCTCGGCCCGGTGCGCGAGGCGGCCCGCCGGGGCCGCATCGAGGTGCTGCTCGGCGTCATGGAGCGCGCCAGCGACCGCGGCGGCCACTCGCTCTACTGCGCGAGCCTGTGGATCGACTCGACCGGCGAGCTCGTCTCGGTGCACCGCAAGCTCATGCCGACCTACGAGGAGCGCCTGTCCTGGGCCACCGGGGACGGCGCGGGCCTGATCGTGCGCGCGCTGGGCCCGTTCCAGGTCGGACGGCTGCTGTGCTGGGAGAACTGGATGCCCCTCGCGCGCGCCGCGCTCTCGGCCGCGGGCGAGGACCTGCACGTGGCCCACTGGCCCGGCAGCGCGCGCCTGACCTCCGAGATCACGCGCTTCGCCGCGCGCGAGGGGCGCAGCTTCGTCGTCAGCGCGAGCGCGCTCCTGCGCGCCAGCGACCTCCCGCCGGACACCCCGCTGCGCGAGCGCATCGTCGCGCGCGCGGACGAGGTCTTCCAGGACGGCGGCTCCTGCGTCGCCGGTCCGGACGGGCGCTTCGTGCTGGAGCCGGTCGTGGGCCGCGAGGCGGTGCTGGTCGTCGACCTCGATCCGCGGGCCGTCCTGGCGGAGCGCCAGAACTTCGACCCGGCCGGGCACTACTCGCGGCCGGACGTGCTGCGCCTCGCCGTCGACCGGCGGCGCCAGAGCGTGGCCGAGTTCCGCGACGGGTGAGCGCGGGGAGCGACGCCTCCGGCGTCGTCCCCCGCGCTCACCCGCGCTCGGCCTTGCTGGGGCCCGCGCCGCGCGCGCCTCACGGCGCCGGCGGCGCGTGCTCCAGCGCGATCAGGAACACCTCGCGCGTGCGCGCATCCCCCGCCCGGTCGAGGCTCGGATCCGCCACGCGCACGACCTCGTTCTCGGCCCGGAACCCCAGGCGCGCCAGCTCGTCCAGCGCCGCCTGCAGGTACGCGCGCGCCGGGTCCGCCAGCAGGATCTGGCCGCCCGGCGCGACGTGGGCCGCCAGCGCGCGCGCCACGGGCGCGGGGTGCCCGGCCTCGTACAGGACGTCGCTCGCCACGACCAGCTCGTAGCGCCGCCCGAGGGCCGCCGTGCGCCAGTCGTGCTCGCGGTACGCGATCGCGTCCGTCGCCAGGCCGTTGTGGGCCAGGTTGCGCGCCAGGAAGGCCGGCACGTCCGGGTGCAGGTCCGTGGCCGTGACGCGCGCGCCGAGGGTGGCCGCGACCAGCGCCGGCAGGGCGAGCCCGCAGCCGAGCTCGAGCACCTCTCGATCCGCCAGGGCCTCCCCGCGCCGCGCCAGCTCCTCCGCGAGCGCGCGCGCCGCCGGCCACACGACGCCGAAGTACGGGCACAGGTCGCGCTCGAGCTCTTCGGGCCGCGCGGCCGTGCGCGCCAGCAGCTCGTCCACGGCCTCGTCCAGGTCCGCCAGCGTCTCGAGCTCCAGCGTCACCGGGCCGAAGCGCTCGCGCACGCGCTTGGTCGCGTAGGCGGGGCTCACGGCGCGCGCTTCCCGCGCGCGCGCTCGACGCGCGCCACGCGCAGCTCGAAGGCCGCGTACCACTCGCTCCGGCCGCGCTCCTGGGCGACGAGGTGCTCGGCGTGGCGCCTCCAGCCCGCGATCGAGGCCTCGTCGCGCCAGTAGGAGACGGTGATGCCCAGCCCGGCGGCGTCGCGGACCGACTCGACGCCCAGGAACCCCGGCTGCGCCCGGGCCAGCTCCAGCATGCGCTCGGCCATGGCCCCATAGCCGTGGTCGCCGGGCGTGCGCAGCGAGCTGAAGATCACGGCGTGGTAGGGCGGCTCGGGGAGATCGTCGGCCAGGCCGGAGGGGCTCATCGCGGGCCCAGGGTAGGCGCGTGGGACGGTCCGGCTCCAGGCCGCTGCCAGGAGAGGGCGCGCAGGACCTGCCGCGATCGCGCCTCCCGGGTTGGAATGGAGGGTCCCCTGCGTCCTTCCGCGGCCCCGTGCGTCTCCTGGGATGCCACGCGACCCGGACCAGGAAAGGAACACCGACCATGAGCTCCCCCACCACCACCCAGCGCCTGCAGACCCACGTTTCGATCGGGACGAGCGACCTCGGGCGCTCCGCCGCCTTCTACCGCGCCCTGTTCGACGTCGAGCCCGTGCTCGAGAAGCCCGACTACGTGCGCTTCTGGCCGGCCGACCTCGGGCTGGTCGTCGGGCTGAATCGGCGCCCTTCCGCCGCCGGCGCCACGGGGCCGCTGCAGCACCTGGGGGTGCTCTTCCCGGACGCGGAGGGCCTGCGCGCGGCGCGCGAGCGCCTGGCACGGGCCGGCTTCGAGACGCGCGGCAAGGAGCACGTCGAGTGCTGCTACGCCGAGCTCGACCAGTTCTGGGCCACCGACCCGAGCGGGGTCTCGTGGGAGCTCTTCCTGGCCCACGAGGAGGTCGTCGAGCCCGAGGCGAAGCCGGCCAGCACCTGCTGCGCGCCGAGCTGCTGCTCGTAACAATGGAGACGATGACCGGGAGCCCCGCGATCGAGGCCCTGTGGCGCGAGTCGAGCGCGCGCCTGCGGGCCTGGTTCGAGCGCGAGTGCGGCGACGCCGCCGAGGCCGAGGACCTGCTGCAGGAGACCTTCCTGCGCGTTCACGAGCGCATCGACACGCTCCAGGACGCCGCCAGCCTGCGCGCCTGGGTCGGGACGATCGCACGCAACGTGCTGATCGACCACCGGCGCCGGGCCGGGCCGCGCGCGACCCCGGAGAGCGCGGAGGAGCCGCCCACCGCCCCGGAGCCCGACGACGGGCTCGACGCCGTCGTCGCCGGCTGGCTCGAGGCCTACCTCTCGGAGCTCGACCCGGCCGACGCCGAGGCCCTGCGCCTCGTGGACCTCGGCGGCCGGCCCCAGCGCGAGCTGGCCGAGCGCCAGGGGCTCTCGCTCTCGGGCGCCAAGTCGCGCGTGCAGCGCGCCCGCGCTCGGCTGCGCGAGCGCCTGGAGGCCTGCTGCGCCTTCGCCTTCGACGCGCGCGGCGGGATCGTCGACTTCGAGCGTCGCCCGCGCGGCGAGTGCCGGAACTGCTGACCGGCTGGGCAACCACGCCGTTGGCATGGTTGCCAGCCGGTCTGGATCGGCCCTGGGCGCGCGATCCTCGCGCGCCTCCTCTGATTCTCGCTCCGGCTCGAGGGCGCGCGGGCAGCCTGTTTTCCCGGTCGCCCACGGCTATCCTTCGGGGCGACGATGCGCCTTTCCCCCCCGCTGCGCGCCCTCCTGGCGGGCCTGTCCCTGGTGGCCTGCGCGGAGCCACCGGCCCCGCCCACCGAGCGCCCCTCGCTGATCCTGGTCTCGATCGACACCCTGCGGGCCGACCACGTCGGGGTGTACGGCTACGAGCGCGACACGACCCCCAACCTCGACCGCTGGGCCGAGGGCGCGATCGTGTTCGAGCGCGCCTACGCCCTGGCCGCGTGGACGCTCGTCTCGCACATGACCATGCTGACCGGGCTCTTCCCGGCCCAGCACGGGGTGATCGGCCAGAACCGCGCGCTCTCGCCGGACATCCCGCTGATCGCCGAGCGCCTGAAGGCGGCCGGCTACCGCACCTATGCCCTGCACGAGGAGGGCGCCTGGATCGACGAGCGGCACGGCTTCGAGCGCGGCTTCGACCTGTTCGAGGGCCACAGCGGGCTCGAGCAAGCCGACGCGCACCTGCGCACGCTCCTGCCGGAGCTCGAGCAAGACGGCCCCTTCTTCCTGTTCCTGCACGTCTTCGACGTGCACTGCGGCGACCTGACCAAGGCCAGGGCCCCCTACGAGGCGCCCGAGCCGTTCCAGTCGATGTTCTCGCAGGGCCTGCCGCCGCTCCCGGACGTCCCGCTCCCGGAGCTGTGGAAGTCGAAGGATGCCCTCACCCCGGAGCAGCTCCAGCGCCTGATCGCCGAGTACGACGCCGGCATCCGCCACGTGGACGATCAGCTCGGCCGCTGGCTCGACGAGCTCGAGCGCCGCGGGCTCGCGCGGGGTGCCCTGACGATCGTCACCGCGGACCACGGCGAGGCCCTGGGCCAGCACGGGAAGCTCAACGAGCACGGCGACTCCTGGCAGGCCGGCCTGCACGTGCCGCTGATCGTGCGCACGCCGGACGGCCGCGGTGCCGGCACACGCGTGTCCGAGGTCGTGCACCTCGGCGACCTCGTGCCGACCCTGCTGGAGGCCGCCGGTCTGCCGGGCGACGAGCGCCTGCCGGGCGTCTCGCTGCTCGGGCGCATCCCGGCCGAGCGCGTCGTCTTCGGGGTCGACCTGCCGGAAGCCTTCGTCCTCCGGTGGCCCGAGAAGATCGTGGCCGGCCGCGACGGCAAGAAGGCGACCTTTCGCGCCACGGACCTGGCGCGCGATCCCGAGGAGCGGGCGCCGACGACCGGCGCGGAGGAACGCTTCGAGGAGCTCAAGAACGAGGCCCTGGCCCCCGGCTGGCCCTTCCCGGCCCCGCTCGTCTCACGCGATCTCGATCCCGCCACGCGCGACGCGCTGGCGGCGCTCGGCTACGCCGGCGAGACCGGGGCGAGCGACCCCGCGGAGGAGGAGCTGAACGAGGAGCTGCTGGCGACGCGCCCTTCCGGCCCGGCGCCCGAGGAGGGCCGGTCCACCGGCGTGCGCCTCCTGCCGCTCTTCCTCGGGCTGGGCGCCGTCTGGGTCGTGCTGATCCGCCGTCGGCGGGCGCGCACGCGTCACCGGTGAAGGCGGCCGCGGAGACCCCGGACTCGCCAGGGGCGGTCCACAGGCGCGGGGGACGCCGCGCGCTGGCCCTGGCCGCGCCCTTCGCGCTGCTGCTCCTGGCGGAGCTCGCCCTGCGAGCCCTCGATTCGGCCGGACTCGTGCCCCTGCCACGCCCGGCGACCGTGCGCGACGCCTGGGCCGCCGACGGCTGGACCGTCGACCGGCACCTGAACTGGCGCCTGATCCCCGAGCACACCTCCGTGCGCGGCGGCGCCGAGTGCGTCACGAACTCGCGCGGGCTGCGCGAGGAGGAGCTGCCGCTCGCCAAGCCCCCCGGGACCTACCGCATCCTCGTGCTGGGCGACTCGACCGTGCTCGGCTTCGGGGTGCCGCTCGCGGCGCGCTTCTCGGACCGGCTCGAGGCGCTCCTCAACCAGGAGGGCCGCTCGCTGCGCTTCGAGACGGTCAACGCCGGCGTGCCGGGCTACTCGCTCTACAACGCCTGGGTGTACCTGCAGCGCGAGGGCCTGCGCTTCGAGCCGGACCTCCTGATCGTCGAGACGAACTTCAACGACCGCCGGCTGGTCGCGCCCGAGCACGCCGACTCGGAGGAGGCCTACGCGCGCTTCTGGCGGCGTCTGCGGGCGCAGGAGCTGCTCTCGGCGACGTACCTGGGGCGCGCCACGCGCCGCGCCCTGGCGGGGCTCGGCCTGGTGCGCCCGGGCCTGGTCGACACGGGCGACTTCGAGCCCGTCCCGATCGACGTGGCCGGCGCGCGCGCGCGGCTCGAGCCGGAGCGCTACGAAGCGCTGCTCGACGAGCTGCTCGCCTTCGCGGCCGCGCGCGGACTGCCGGTCGTGCTCGTGCCGCTCCCCGACCGCCCCGCGAACGTGGCCGCGATCCACCGCGCGGGGGAGCTCGCGGCCGCGGGACGCGCGGCCGAGGCCCTGGCGGCGCTGGAGGCGCACGACGCCGACGCCCGACTGGCGCAGGCTCCGCCGGCGGAGCTCGTGGCCCGCGGGCAGCGCGCCCTGGAGCAGGGCCGCGGCGACGATCCGGCCCTGCGCGAGCTGCAGCGGCTGACGGAGCTCCCGATCTACGCGCTGGTCGTCGCGCGGCGGCTCAACGCGCTCGCCCCGGCCCTCGGGCGCGCGCCGATCGAGCACCTCCCCAACCCGGTCGACTGGAACAGCACCGATGGGAGCCTGCTCGTGCACCTGTGCGAGCCCTACGTGGCGCGGCTGCACGGCGCGGCCGCGCGTCCGGGTGTCGAGACGGTGGCCTTCGACACGCGCGGCGAGGGGCTGGACGCGCTCTACCTCGACTACATCCACCTGAACGAGGCCGGCCACGCCGAGCTGGCGCGGCGCCTGCACGCGCTGGTGACGACCTCGGGCGAGATCGCGCTGCCGCGCTGAGCGCGGCCACCCTCCACGTTCCACGCTCGCGCGGCGTCCGAGGCCCGCCGCGCGCGGCTGGAACGAGCGCCGAACCCGGCACGGCGCCGCGCGCAGCGCGGCTACGTGCCGAGCTTCTCCAGGAAGCCCTGGAAGCCCTGCACCGCCGTGCGCTGGAAGTAGGGCTCGAGGCCGCGCAGGCCGCCGAGCTCGGCCCCGCCGCCGGCGCGCCCCGGGCCGCCGTGCAGGCTGGCGGGCAGCACCGTGCCCGGCGCCAGCGCCTGGCCGGCGGTGCGGTCCGAGCCGACCCACACGCGCCCGTGCCAGGGGGCGATGCCGAGCACGACCGCGTCGCTCCAGACCTTGTCGTTCGAGTAGAGGCTGGCGACCAGGCCCCCACCGCCCAGGTTGACGAGGCGCACGGCGTCCTCGGCCTTCCCGGAGTAGGGCAGCAGCGTCGCCACCGGCCCGAAGACCTCGAGCTCGTGGAACACGCGCGCCTCGGCGCTCCTCGCGCGCAGCAGCGTGGGCGCGACGAAGTAGCCCTTGGCGTGCACCGCGCCCGGGCCGCCGCACAGGACGTCGGATTCCTTCGCCAGGGCCGCGATGCCGGCGCGCACGTCCGCCAGCTGCTGGGCGCTCGCCAGAGGTCCCATGCGCGTCTCGCCCGAGCGCGGATCGCCGACCTGCACCTTGGCGAGGCGCGCGACGAGGTGCTCGGCCACCTCGGCCAGGCGCTCGGCCGGCACCAGGACGCGCCGCACGGCGGTGCACTTCTGGCCGGTCTTCTGCACGACGTCGGTCTCGACGTTGGCCAGAAACTGGTCGTAGGTCTCGGAGTCGCTGGCCACGTCCGGCGCCAGCACCGCGGCGTTGAGCGAGTCCGCCTCGAGGTTCACGCGCACGTTGTGGCGCACGACCGCCGGGTTGCCGCGCAGCTTGGCACCGGTGGCCGACGAGCCGGTGAAGGCCAGCACGTCCTGCGGCCCGAGATGGTCGACCAGGTCGCGCGCACCGCCGCACAGGAACTGGAAGGCGCCCTCCGGCAGGAGCTTCGACTCCACCAGGATCTGCGCGATGCGCCAGGCGACGAGCGCCGTGGGGGTGCCGGGCTTCTCCAGCACCGGCATGCCCGCGAGCAGGGCGCAGGCCATCTTCTCGCCCTGGTTCCAGGCCGGGAAGTTGAAGGCGTTGACGTGCACCGCCAGGCCCGGCTTCGGGACCCACACGTGCTGGCCGGAGAAGCGCGGCGTGCGCCCGAGCTGCACCAGGGCCCCGTCGGCGAAGTAGGGCCGCTCGCCCAGCTCCTTGCCGAACTGCGCGTAGGCCGCCAGCGTCCCGGTGGCCCCGTCGACGTCGAACTTGGCGTCGCCGCGCGTCGTGCCGGCGTTCTGGATCGAGAGGTCCAGCAGCTCGTCGCGGTGGGCGTGGATCGCCTTGGAGAGCGCCAGGAGCAGCTCCGCGCGCCTCGCGAAGCCCAGCGCCCGCAGGGCCGGCCCCCCCACCTCGCGCCCGTGGGCCACGACCTTGCCCAGGTCGATGCCCTCCGAGCTCACCTCCGCCAGGGGCTCCTCCGTGGTCGGGTCGCGCAGGACCTCGGCCTTGCCGGTGCCCTTCTGCCAGCGGCCGAGGACGTAGCTCTCGAGGGTGATCATCGCGGGTCTCCGGGGACGCGGGTCCGAGGAAAAGGGGCGGGCAAGATAGCCGACCGGCCGAGGCGCGGGAAATGCGCCCCGCGGGCGGGCGTAGCGGCGCGCCCAGCGCAGGCACAGCTCAGGCACGAAGAGCGCGTGCAAGCACTCGCCGCCGGATCCCAATCACACCTCGCCGTGGTCCTCTCCATCGCCGCCTTCGTCGTCCTGGTCGCCTTCCTGGGGTGCCTCGGCCTCTTCGCCCTGGCGGTGACCAAGGTGGTCGCCCCGGACGGCAAGGGCCACGCGCGCGGGCTCGGTGGTGGCTGCGCGGCGCTCCTGGCCCTGTTCCTCCTGTGCGGCCTCGGCGTGGCGGGCCTGGCGGCGACGGTGGCCGCGATCGGGGTCGGCAGCGTGGCCGAGTGGAACCCGATCGAGCGCATCGAGATCGAGCGCGGCCGGCACGGGCACGCGGCCGAGCCCACCCCCCGGCGTGGCAAGGGGGACGAGCACGACGACGGCGAGGTCTCGGCGCGCTTCACGGTGCGCGGCGACGCGGGTGGCGAGCTGGTCGAGCTACTGCACGACCTGGTGGACGTCGACCTGGCGGCCCTGGGCGACGGCCTGACCGTGCACCAGCGCACCGGCGCGGACGGCGCGGACTTCCACGTCTACGAGTTCCGCCTGCCGATCTCGGAACGCGAGCTCGCGCGCCTGGAGCACGACCTCGAGCGCGAGCTGGAGGGCCTGCGCGTGCGCCTGCCGGAGCGCGTCGACATCCGCTTCGACGGCGCGGAGTGACGCCAGTTCCGCGGGGCTTCCCCGCGGGCCGCCACCAGGTCAGAACCGCAGGCGCGCGACGACCAGCGAGTACGGGCCGGAGAGGCTGCTCTGCCGGGTGATGAGCGGATGGAGTCGTCCGGTGCCGCGCAAGAACGAGCTGCCGGGAAGCAGCTCACCCGAGTTCATCACGCGGGCACCCGAGAGCTCGAGGTACAGGTGCACGAAGCTCTGCAGCATGCCGTCGCCGTCCAGGTCCCGGCCCTCGTTCGACTCGTGGGTGGTGAAGGTCAGGTGTCCGCCGGGCGAGAACAGGACGGCGTAGTGGTAGGCCGAGCTCCCCGCGTAGGTGGAGCTTCCCGTCGGGCCGTGCACCAGGATCAGGGTCGGGTCGGTGCTGTCTCCGTCACCGTTGCGGTCCGTGCCGGCCTCCTCCCCGAGCACGGCGATCCACGGACCGCCGACGGTGATGCGGTTCATGTGGCTCATGACCTGCAGGGGGAAGCCCAGGTTCAGGACCGATCCGGGGCGCCAGAGGTGCAGGACGTAGTCGCTCAGCGCGGGGCTCCCACCGAGGTCCTGGCCCTGATCGGCCTCGCGGACCGAGAAGGCCACGAAGCCCGCCCCGGCGTCGAACGCCGCGGCCGCCAGGCCGACGTTCTGCGTGGATCCGGTGTCGAGGTCGTGGACGGCCAGGACCCAGTCGCTCGCGTCGCCGTCCCCGTTGCGATCGAGGCCGCCCTGGTCGGACTCGCGTACCGTGATCGCCAGCAGATCCTCGCTCAGGACGAGCGCGCTGCGCGACAGGAAGGCCTGGCCGCCGTGGGAGTCGATGGAGGGCTGCGATGCGGCCAGCCCAAGGTTGTGGAGCGTGCCCGTGGCGGACTCCAGGACGAACGGGACGTGGTCGAGCGCATCGCCGTCGAGGTTCAGGTCGCTGCCCTGGGCGGCCTCCCACACCAGGAAGGCGGCGTGGTCGCCGCGGGCATGCACCGGCTCGAAGCTCCCCATCGCCAGCGCGAGGTTCGTGACGGAGTTCGAGGACGCCAGGTCGACGAGGTAGAGGACCTGGTCGAGGGTGTCGCCATCCCCGTTGCGATCGACGCTGCCCACCTGCTCTCCCACCGTGCACAGCAGGAAGGACTGGTGGAAGCCCGAGATCCGGCCCGTCAGGCCGAGGGCCTGCGGCGGCGCCGCGAAGGAGCCCCAGGCGTGCGGGACGCTGCCGGCGACGAACCCGTTGCCGTCGAGGTCCTGGCCCTGCCGCAACTCGTCGGCGTAGATCACGGTGTACACCCCGTCCAGCACCGGCATCCCGGTCGACAGGGACGACAGCCCGGAGGCCGCGCGGCTGGCCAGCCCCGAGCTCGACACCGTCCCGGTCGCGAGGTCGATGCCGAAGAACACCGCGTCGAGCACGTCGCCGTCGCCGTTCAGGTCCGTGCCGCCCTGCGCCGTCTCGGACACGTGGGCCAGCCCGCGTCCCGCCCCCGCCTGCAGCCGCGGGCTCGAGCTGAACGGGATCAGGGCCAGCCCGAGGTTCAGGGTCACGCCGCTCGCCATGTCGTGCAGCGCGAGGACCTCGTCGAGGAGATCGCCGTCCCCGTTCAGGTCGACGCTCGTCTCCCGCTGGAGGAAGAGCACCCGGCCTCCGTCGCTGGCCGCGTCCTGGCCCACGTCCGCGGCGACGGTCTGGGTCACGACCGGTGGCGCGCGGCGTGTCGCCTGCGGCGCGAAGACCAGGACCAGGGAGGACAGGGAGAAGAGGAAGGCATCCATTGGGGCTCCAGGAGCTGAGTGTCCGTAGCTCAAAGGGCGAGGCTCGGAGCCTGCGCCGACCTCGAGACTAGATCCCGCGGGTCCCGCAGCCGGCTCCGGATTCGCCGTTATTCCTCCACCGCCGGCGCCCGGCGCGCATCCACGTTCCGGCGGCCGCGGCCTCCCGGCCCGAGACGACCCTCGGTCGCCCGGGCCGGGAGTCGGAGCTCACTTGCAGGCGTCGCAGGCGCCCGAGCCTGGCTCACCGTACTCGTCGCGGCGGCGCAGCCAGAGGCCGGTCTCGTTGCGCCCCCGCGGGGCGCGGTCGAGCCACGCGTACATGCCCCACAGGCCGTCGAGGCCGCGCGCGAAGGCCGAGTAGGTGTGGTAGACGACCCCCTGCTCGAGCACGAAGGCGCTCAGCCCGGGGCGCTCGCGCGTGTAGGTCGCCGGGTCGGTGCCGGTCATGGCCGCGCTGTCGGCGACCGGCGTCCCGCGCATCCGGCTGGCCATGCCCTCGTCGGTGCGCACCGGCCAGGCGGGCTCGCGCCGGTAGTTGTACTCGATGCCGCCCTCGAGCTGCTGCGCCGTGGTGAACCCGACGCCGAAGTCGAAGTGGAAGTCGCTGCCGAAGGAGGAGGCCCACGGGAAGGTCCAGCCCATGCGGCGCCGGTAGGCCAGGAGCTGCGCGAGCGGCGCACGCGAGACGGCCGCGAGGGTCACGTCGTGGTGCGCGAGGTGCTCGTGAATGCCCTCGAAGCCGTCGGCCACCGACGAGCAGGACGCACAGCCCGCCGTGTAGTCGGGTCCGAACATGAAGTGGTACACGAGCAGCTGCGAGCGCCCGCCGAAGAGCTCCGCCAGCGAGGCGGGCCCCGCCTCGGTCTCGAAGCGGTACTCGCGCTCGACGCGCACCCAGGGCAGCTCCTGCCGCCGCCGGGCCAGCTCGTCGCTGCGCCGCGTCAGCTCCTTCTCCGCCTCGAGCAGGGCCAGGCGGGCGGACAGCCACTCGGCGCGCGTTCCGGTGCGGTGGTCAGGCAGGGTCGTTTCGCTGGGCTTCACCGGGGTCCCTCCGTCAGCCGGGGTCCCTGGAGCGGGGCCTTGCGCTGCTTGAGCTTCACCACCGCCAGGGCGGCCAGTCCGCCGACGGAACCGGTTCCGCCGGCGAAGAAGAGCCAGGTCGTCAGGCATGCAGGACACATGGTCGAACTCCGTTTCGTTGGGGGTCTGCGAGATCGTCTCGCGGTCGCCCCGAGGGCGCGCGCCGGGCGCGCCGCTCGACAGGAATCCGGAGCTTCTCGCGCGCGCACCGCAACGGTGCCGGATCAGCCGCGGCGCGCGCGCAGGAAGCGGCGCACGGCCTCCTCGCGCGTCAGCCCGAGCGCCAGGTCGTAGGCCTGCGTGGCCTCCTCGGCACGCCCCAGGCGCTTCAGGAGGTGCGCCCGCACCGCCCAGTAGGGCTGGTGCGCGGAGACGCTGGCGCGCTCGAGCCCGTCCAGCAGCGCGAGCCCGGCCTCGGCGTCGCGCGCCTCGGCGACGGCGACGGCGTGGCCGATGCGCGCCCCCAGGGTCGGGGCCAGGCGCAGGAGGTGCTCGTAGAAGAGCGCGATCGCCGCCCAGTCGGTCGTGCGCGTCCGGCGCCGGTCGGCATGCACCGACTGGATCGCCGCCTCGAGCTGGAAGCGCCCGAGGGGTCGGCCGCGTCGCGCCGCCGCCGCGAGCTCAGCCTCCGCCTCCTGGATCCGGACCTCGCTCCAGAGCGCCGGGTCCTGCTCCGAGAGCGGGACGTAGGCGCCGCCCGGGCGCCGGGCCGCGCGCCGCGACTCGCAGAAGAGGAGCAGCGCGAGCAGTCCGCGCACCTCGGGCTCTTCCGGCATGCGCTGCGCCAGGACCCGCGCCAGCCACAGCGCCTCCTCGGCCAGGTCCCGGGCGGACGCGTCGGCCCCCAGGATGGCGTCCCAGCCGAGGCCGTAGGCCGCGTAGAGCGCCTCGAGCACCGACTCGAGCCGCCGCGGGAGCTCGTGCTCGGGCGGGACCTCGAAGGGGATGCCCGCCTCGCGGATCTTGGTCTTGGCCCGCACCAGCCGCTGGGCCATGGCGGCGGTGGAGACGAGGAACGCCGGCGCGATGCGGGCCGCCTCCAGGCCGAGCACGGCCTGGAGCATCAGCGGCGCGTGCAGGCTCGGGTCGAGCGCGGGGTGGGCGCAGACGAAGAAGAGCCCCAGGCGCTCGTCGGGGAAGCCCCCCGGATCCGCGGACAGCGCGCCGTCGGCGAGCGACGCGAGCTCGGCCTCGTGGCGCTCGCGCGCGCGCGCACGGCGCTGCTGGTCGAGGAGGCGGTGACGGGCCGCGGTGAGGAGCCACCCCTCCGGCTGCGCCGGCACGCCGTCGCGCGGCCAGGTGGCGAGCGCCTCGAGCAGGGCCTCGCCCAGCGCGTCCTCGGCCGAGGCCACGTCGCGCGTCCGCGCGGAGAGGTACGCGACGAGCTTGCCGTAGGCCGAGCGAGCGACGAGCTCGATGGTCGCGTGCGCGTCCGGCATCGAGCTCAGGGATTGCAGATGGTCTCGTGCATCTCCCCGTCGATCGGGCGCACCTCGACCGCTCCCGTGGCCGCCGCCGGACAGCGCGCGGCCCAGCTCAGGGCCGCGTCCAGCGAGGGCAGCTCCAGCAGGATGAAGCCGCCGAGCAGCTCCTTCGACTCCGCGAACGGTCCGTCCTGGACGAGGCGCTTCCCGTCCCGCGCGCGCACGGTCGTGGCCGTCGCGACGGACTTCAGCGGGGCGCCGCCGAGGTAGGCTCCGGACTCGACCAGCGCCTGGTGGTAGAGGCGCCAGGCGGCCACGTAGGGCCCCTCGCCGTCGGCCCGCCGGGCCTCGAAGTCCGCGGGCGACTCGCAGATCAGGAAGCAGTACTTCACCGGTTCTCCTTGGGGGTGGAAGGTCCATGGGCTCGGTCGATCCTGGAGCAAGGCGCAGCACCTCGCCAGCGATCGACAGGGAAGTCCAGGAAAGTGCGGGCCCTGGCGTGGGGAGCCCCAGCGCGGCTCGCAGGCCAGGCCCCCTGCCTTCCGCTCGCCCTCCCGGCCCGGCGTGGCACAATGGGCTGCATCGTCGTGCGCTTGGCTCGGATTCCCTGGTCCTGGAGCTGTGGAGCGCGCTGGGTCCTGCTCGGCCTGGTCGCGGGCTGCTCGCGTGAGGTCGGGGCGCACGCGGCGGAGGCCGGCTGGTTCACGGACGTGAGCACCGCGGCGGGGCTCGGCTTCGTGCACGCGAGCGGCGCGCGCGGCCAGCACCACATGCCGGAG